>JAJYMS010000225.1 GCA_021786825.1 Bacillota bacterium
GCGGTGACCGTCTGGTCAACGGTGCCAAAGATGAGGTTGCGGATCAGGCGGGGGTCGAGCTCGGCCCGGAACATCCCCCGCCGCTGCCCTTCGTCGATGACCCCTTCGATGACTTTGAAGTAGGCCTTCATCACCTCGCTGAGGCCGCGGCGAATCTCCGGGTCAGATTGGCGCAACTCGATCTGGGTGACCACCGCGAAGGCGGGGTCGCCGGCAAGCACGCGAAAGTGCTCCTGCACCAGCCGCCGCAACTTCCCGCCGGGGGTGCCGATCTCCTCCAGTTGCCGGATGAAGTCCCGCGTCTGGCTGCCCATCCGCTCCCGGAAGACCGATACCAGCAGATCCTGCTTGTTCCGGAAGTATAGATAGACCGTGCCCCCCGCCACCCCGGCCGCCTCGGCGATGCGGGAGATCTGCGCCCCGTGATACCCCTGCCGGGCGATGACGGCGATGGCGGCGTCGATGATCGCCTGGTGTTTGTCCCCTATTTGGTCGCGCCGCCGTTGGTCCCGGCGCCGCCTGTTCTGCAGCAGCAAGCTCAGCCTCCTTCCCCGGGACCGGAAGTCTCCAGGCGGGCGGCCTCCTCCTCCAGCAGTTCCCGCCGCAGCACCTTGCCCACCATCGACTTGGGCAGGGAGGTGCGGAACTCCACGATCCGCGGCACCTTGTAGGCGGCCAGGCGTTCGCGGCAGAAACGGTCGACCTCCTCAGCCGTCAGCGAGGCCCCCTGCTTCAGCACGATGTACGCCTTCACCGTTTCGCCCCGGTAGGGGTCGGGAACGCCGATCACCGAGGCCTCGGCGATGGCGGGATGCTCAAAGAGCACCTCCTCGACGTCCCGGGGGTAGATGTTGAACCCCCCCGCGATGATCATCTCCTTCTTGCGCCCCACGATGTAAAAGAACCCGTCCTCGTCCATCCGGGCGAGATCGCCCGTGTAGAGCCACCCGTCCTTCAGGGTCGCGGCCGTTTCCTCGGGGTGGTTCCAGTACCCCCGCATCACCTGAGGTCCCTTGATGAGGAGTTCCCCGATCTCCCCGGGCGCCACGTCCACGCCGGAGCCGTCCACGATCCGGCAGTCGGTGTCCGGCCACGGAACGCCGATGCTGCCGTTCTTGCGCTTGCCCCACAGGGGGGTACAATGGGTGACCGGAGACGCCTCGGTCAGGCCGTAGCCCTCCACCAGCTTGCCCCCCGTCAGCCGCTCGAAGGTTTCCTGGACCTCCACCGGCAGGGCTGCCCCGCCGCTGATGCAAGTCTCGATGGACGACAGGTCGTACTCCTTCACCCGCGGGTGGTGGTTCAGGGCGACGTACATGGTCGGCGCCCCCGGAAACACCGTCGGGCGGTGGCGCTGAATCAGCTTCAGGACCTCCTCCACGTCAAATTTCGGCGTCAGAATCAGGGTGCCGGCGGCGTGGAGGGAGAAGTTCATGCAGGCGGTCAGGCCATAGCTGTGAAAGAGCGGCAGGGCGGCCAGGATCCGTGGGGTGCCAGCCTTGAAACCGTACATCCATTGGGCGATCTGGCTTACGTTGGCCACCAGGTTGGCGTGGGTCAGCATGACCCCCTTGGACACCCCGGTGGTGCCGCCGGTGTACTGCAACAGGGCCAGGTCCCCGGGCCCGGTGCTGACCTCCTGGCCGGCCGCGCCTCCGCCAGCGAGCACGTCCAGGAAACGGTGCACCCGGGGGCCGTAGTCCACCGCCGGCCGCTTCTTCTCCAGCCGCTGTTTGAGCGGGTAGAGCCACCGGAGCGGCACCGGGAGGAAATCCTGGATGCCGGTGACCACCGTGTGCTGCAACCGGGTGTCGGAGGTCACCGCGGCGACCCGGGGGTAGACCAGGTCCAGGGCCACCATCTGGGTAGCGCCGGAGTCCGCCAGTTGGTGCCGCAGTTCGCGCTCCTTGTACATGGGGTTGGTCTGGACTACCACCGCGCCGGCCGTCAGCACCGCCAGGTAGGCGATCACCGCCTGGGGGCAGTTGGGAAGCATGACCGCCACGCGGTCGCCCGGCTTCACCCCCAATTGCTGTAGCCCCGCGGCGAAGCGGCGGACGTGGGTCTCAAGTCGCCGGTAGGTGAGCTTGCCGCCGAAGAAGATGGTCGCCACCCGGTCGGGGCACTCCGCCGCCGCCTTCGCCAGAAACCCGGTCAGCGGAACCGCCGGGTAGTCGAGGTGCCGTGGCACCTCCTTCGGATAGCTGGAAAACCAGGGCCTCTCTTCCTCCATCACCGCCCCACACCCCCTTGCTGAATGACTGGTCATTCATTGGCGGAAGAGTTATTCAACGCGGATAACCGAAAACCCTTTAGGCACTATGAAACATTCCTACGCGGCAGCGGTCCACGAAATTCGCCGCCAGGTCGGGATGGCCGGCGAAATGCAGGTGCACGTAGCTGGCCAGGACGTGGTCCGTGGCCCAGCCGTCCGCCCAAGTGCGGGGGCTGCCCGGCGCGGCCGCCTGAACGCGGTACGCCTCCCCGCCGGAGGCGGGCGACCCCTCCATCCTGGAGTAGTGGAACTCGTGCCCCCGGACCCCGGTCCCGGCCGGCCCCAGGACCGTGTCGCGAGTCGTGATCGCCCTGACGTAGCCGAAGGGGCCCAGGCGCTCCCCCATCACCGCCACTCCCGGGACGACCCCCGCCATCGCGCAATGACGCCCGTCGGCGAGCCGGATGCCCTGGGCGAGGTACATGTACCCGCCGCACTCCGCGTAGATGGGCAGGCCCCCGGCGGCTGCCGCGCGGATGGATTCGAGCATCCCCCGGTTGGCGGACAATTCCCGGGCGAAGACCTCCGGAAAGCCGCCGCCCATGATGATCCCGCCCACCCTCGGCGGCAGGGCGCGGTCGCGCAGGGGGCTGAAGGCCACG
>JAJYMS010000153.1 GCA_021786825.1 Bacillota bacterium
CGTGCCCTCGGTCTCTCGGCATTAACTACGGCGCTTACATTTCGGAGATCATCCGCGCGGGACTGGAGTCCATCGACAAAGGCCAGATGGAGGCGGCCCGTTCCCTGGGCATGTCCCACGGCCTGGCGCTGCGCCGGATCATCATCCCGCAGGCGGCCAAGCGGTTGATCCCCCCGCTGGGAAACGAGTTCATCGCTATGTTAAAGGACACCGCGCTGGTGTCCGTAATCGGGATGAACGAACTGCTGCGGGCCGGTGAGCACGTGGCCAACTCCCGCTTCCGCGGCGACATCCTGCTGGTGGTGGCGTTGATTTACCTGGGGCTGACGAGCGTCTTTTCCTTCGTCGCGGTGCGGGTAGAGAAGGCCCTGGGGGTGTACGAATGATGGCCGGCGGCCAGCCGATGATCGAGATCATCGGGGTCAGAAAGAGTTTCGGCCAGCTGGAGGTCCTGAAGGGGATCGACCTGGCGGTGCAGGCCGGCGAGGTGGTGGTGGTGATCGGCCCGAGCGGCTCCGGCAAGAGCACCTTGCTGCGCTGCGTCAATTTCCTCGAACCCGTCAACGCCGGCCGCATCCTGGTGGACGGCGAAATGGTGGGGCTGCGCGAGGTAGACGGGCGGCTGGTGCAGGACACCCAGGAGCGGATCGACCACCTGCGCTCCCGGATCGGGATGGTGTTTCAGCGCTTCAACCTTTTTCCCCACATGACGGCCCTCGGCAACGTGATCGAGGCCCCCGTCCACGTGGGCAGGGTGCCCCGCCGCCAGGCGGAGGAGATGGGGATGGAGCTGCTCCGCAAGGTGGGCCTGGCAGACAAGGGGAACGCTTTCCCGGCCAAGCTTTCGGGGGGCCAGCAACAGCGGGTGGCCATCGCCCGGGCCCTGGCGATGCGGCCCAAGGTGATGCTCTTCGACGAGGCCACCTCGGCCCTGGACCCCGAACTGGTGGGGGAGGTCCTGGCGGTGATGAAGGATCTGGCCCAGGAGGGCATGACCATGTTGGTGGTGACCCACGAAATGGGCTTCGCCCGCGAGGTGGCCGACCGGGTGGCCTTCATGGACGACGGGCGGATCGTCGAGACGGCCCCGCCGGCCCAATTCTTCGCCAACCCCCGGGAACAGCGCACGCGGGAGTTTTTAGGCAAGATTCTCTGAGGCATCGGCGCCCGACCTCCGGCATAGCCTTTACGGTGAACCCGGCGGAGGGAGGGCTCTGCGTTGCGGCTTGGGACCGGGTGGGCGGCCCGCTGGCGGGCCGTCCTGGCCTTTGGCTTGGGAGCTTGCCTGGTTCTGCTCGCCGGAAGCCCGGCACGGGCGGACTCTCGCGGGGGCGGCTTCCTGGTGGAAGCGATGCCCGGCGGGTTTGAACTCACCGTGCGGAACTTCGACGGGAACGAGGACGACTGGCGGGTCGCGGAAGGCCAGTTGGCAAGGCTGTGGCGGAGTTTCGACCGGCGCCGGCCCCCGGCCCCCCGGCGCCAGCCCCGTGCCGGCACCCTTCGCTGGGCGGCGGACCCCCTGGTCCTGGCCGGGGAACTGTGGCAACTGCACGAGGCCGGAGCGGGGACGGAGGCACTGCGGGCGGTGGAGGGCTTCTGGCTGTTGCGCGAGGCAATGCGCGCGAGCCTGCTGGGCCGCGGGGAGTACGTGGCCCGGCTGGGTCTGTACCGCGACCGCTACGTGGCCGGACCCCGCGCTCCCGGGCCGGGGGAGGACCCCAGATGGGATGAAGCCAGGCGGATGCTGTACGGGCTGGAAGTCGACCGCGTCCTGTGGGTGGCCAGCGGCGGGCGCCGGGGGATGGAGGACGTCCTGCGCGCGGTCTACGGACCGGGCGACGACCTTTGGCCGGCGCTGGATCGAGTCTCGGGGGCGCTTCCGTTCGTTCGGGGGGCCCTGCGGGAGATGGCCCGCGGGCGCCGGGCAATCCCGCTGGACGCCTTTGCCGACCCGGACGGGGACGGCCTCCCGAACTACTGGGAGCAGGAGTCGGGCACCTCGCCGGCTCTGGCGGACAGCGACGCCGACGGTCAGCCGGACGGCGCCGATCCCCAGCCACTGCGGCCGGACGCCAGGGTGACGGTGAACGGGGGAATCCTTTCCCTGACGGACCCTCCCCTGGAGGACGGCGACGGAGTGCTGGTTCCGGTGGGACCCCTGCTGGCCCGGTGGGGCGCGGTGGTGGTCTGGGACCCGCTCGGGGGCCAGCTTCGGAGCGCGCTCGGGTCCCGTCAGGCGGCCCTGCGCCTGGGGAGCCGGGGGGCCTGGGTGAACGGCAGTTACCTGCTGCTGGATCGTCCGGTGCCCGGTGCGGACTCCCCCCCGCCGAGCGGGGGCGGGGAGGGCGTGATGGCCCCGCCGGAATGGCTGGCCGCGGCCCTCGGCGCCGAGGTGAAGTGGCTCCCGGCCGAGCGCACGGTGGCCGTGAGGTCCGCGGGTGGCGACGATGGCGCCGCGGAACCGGAGCGCCGGGTGGCTTACCTGACTTTTGACGATGGCCCCAGTTCCCTTACCCCGCAGGTGCTGGACATCCTGCGCCGGTACTGGGTGCCGGCGACCTTCTTCGTGCTGGGCCGGAACGCCCTGGGAAGGCCGGAGACGATCCGGCGGATGGTGCGCGAGGGGCACGCGGTCGGCAACCACTCCTACGATCATGTCTATCGCAGCGTGTACGCGTCGCCGCAGGCGTTCGTGGCTTCGGCTGCCAAGACCGCCGAGGTTGTGGAGGCCATCACCGGCCTGCGAATGAACCTTTTGCGGGCGCCGGGGGGGACGGCGGGCCACTTCAACGCCGACTACTTCGAAGCGGTTCACCGCGCCGGCTATGTCGTTTTCGACTGGAACGTCAGCGCCGCGGACGCCGCCTTCCCGCGACCGTCCCCGGCGGCGATCGAGGGCAACATCCGGGCCCAGGTCGGTGGTCCGTCCAAGCCGCGCCGGGCGGTCATCCTGATGCACGACAGCCTCGGCCACGAGACCACCGTCGGCGCGCTGGCGGCGGTGATCGAACAGCTGGCGCGGCAGGGTTACAACTTCGACGTCCTTCGCCCGGGCAACCCCCTCGGCCGCTAGCAGCAGCGGCGCCGCTTTTGCGCTCTCCGCCGGTCAGGTATAATGGGGGCGGCGGAGGCGCGGCGACGGGCCGGGCCGCCAAACGGCGGTGGAACGCCGGGAGCGGGGGAGTCGCCTTGGGGACCAGGGCCATGGCCGGCGTGTGGTTGGGAAAGCTGACAATCGGCTTCAGCAGGCTGGTGGGCTGGGGTGGTTCCACCCTGCCCGGGCGGCTGGCGAGGCGGCTGGAGCCCGAACTCCTGCGCCAACTGGGGCGCCAGGTTCGCCGTGGCAACCTGATCGTCACGGGGACCAACGGCAAGACCACCACCTCCCGGATCATCGCCCAAATTCTCGACCAAGCCGGGCTGGCGGCCGTCCATAACCGCGCCGGGGCCAACCTGCTCCCCGGGCTCACGGCGGCCTACCTGGAAGCCGCCGGCTGGAACGGGCGCGTCGCGCGCGACATCGGGCTGCTGGAGGTGGACGAGGCCAGCGTGCCGCGGGCGGTGGCCGAACTGAATCCGACGGCCGTCGTCGTGACCAACTTCTTTCGCGACCAGCTCGACCGCTACGGCGAACTGGACCACACGGTGAACTTCGTCCGCCGCGGCCTCGAACACGTCAGACCGGGTGCCCGGGCGGTGCTGAACGCCGACGATCCGCGGGTGGCCCACCTGACTGCGGCGGCCCGGGGCCAGGTGGTGTTTTACGGCATCGAGGATGAGACCTGCGGTGCCCCGCAGCCCAGCGGTACTTCCGACGCGCGGAACTGCGTTAGCTGCGGTGAACCGTACCGCTACTCGGTTTACTTCTACGCCCACCTGGGCAAGTACCGCTGCCCCAGGTGCGGCCACGCGCGCCCGCGCCCGGAGGTGGCGCTGCGGCGCCTGGAGCCCCTGGGAGTCGGCGGCACGCGCCTGTCGATCGCCACGGCGCGCGGGGAGATCCAGGCCACCATCAAGCTGCCCGGCCTTTACAACGCCCATAACGCGCTGGCCGCGGCGGCGGCGGCTTACGCCCTCGGGATCGAGCCGGCGGTGATCGCCTCCGGGCTGGAGTCCTTTTCCGCCTCCTTTGGCCGCATGGAGACCATCGCCATTCGGGGGGTGGAGGTCTTCCTCGCCCTGGTGAAGAACCCGGCGGGCTTCGACGAGGTGCTGCGGACGCTGCTGGCCACCCCCGAGCGCAAGAACCTGCTGATCGCCATCAACGACAACTACGCCGATGGCACCGACGTCTCCTGGCTGTGGGACGTCAACTTCGAGTGGCTGGCCGAGCGGCCGGAGTCCTTCAACTTCATGCTCTGCAGTGGCATCCGCGCCGAGGACATGGCGGTGCGCCTCAAGTACGCGGGAGTGGACCCCGCGCGCATCGCCATCGAGAAGAACCTGAAGCGGGCCCTGCTCTCGGCGGTGGGCCGGGTGGCGCCGGGGGAGATGCTCTACCTGCTGCCTACCTACACGGCGATGTTGGAGATGCGGCGGACCATCGCCCGGCTCGGCTACGCGCGTCACTTTTGGGAGGTGTGAAGGGGATGAGCGAGCGGGAGGCGGCGGGTCGAATGGTGCGCCTCTGTCACCTCTATCCCGACTTGATGAACCTGTACGGCGATCGCGGCAACGTCATCGCCCTGGCCCAGCGTTGCCGCTGGCGCGGACTGGGGGTGGAAGTCACCGCGGTAGGCCTGGGAGACCGCCCGGAGTTAGCCGCCTACGACATCGTTTTCATGGGCGGGGGCCAGGATCGCGAACAGGAACTGATCTGCCACGACTTCGAGACGGTCAAGGGACACTCGCTCGGGGAGGCGGTCGAGGACGGGGTGGCCCTCCTGGCCATCTGCGGGGCCTACCAACTGCTGGGGCGATACTACCTCACCAGCGCCGGCGTGCAGATGCCGGGCCTGGGCATCCTGGACGCCTGGACCGAGGCTGGCCGGAGGCGGATGATCGGCAACGCGGTGGTCGAGTCGGACCTGTTCACGCCCCCCAGGACGCTGGTGGGGTTTGAGAACCACTCCGGGCGGACCCACCTCGGGTCCAAGGCGCGGCCCTTGGGGAGGGTCCTCAAGGGCTACGGCAACAACGGCGAAGACGGCCAGGAAGGGCTGGTCTACCGCAACAGTGTCGGCACCTACCTCCACGGCTCGGTGCTGCCCAAGAATCCGTGGCTGACCGACTGGCTGATCGAGCGGGCGCTGCGCCGCCGGTACGGCGAGGCCGCCCTGCGGCCGTTGGACGACCGGCTGGAGGAGGTGGCCCACCGCGCCGCCGTTCGCCGCGCGGGCGGGTGAGTCGGGCTAACCGCAGAGGGCGGCCGGGTTCGCTGGACACCCAGGGGGGTATATGCTAAGCTTGGGGATAAATCCTGGGCCCTCGGGGGTGCGTGATGGACAAGGACAAGATCTACGACGTGGTTATCATCGGTGGCGGACCGGCGGGGTTGACCGCGGGCGTCTACGCCGGACGGGCCCGCATGGCGACGCTCTTGGTCGAAAAGGGTATCTCCGGGGGGCAGATGGCCCTCACCGAGATGGTCGAGAACTACCCTGGCTTTCCCAGGGGAATCGCCGGCGCCGAATTGGCCAACCGCATGGAGGAGCAGGCTACCCACTTCGGAGTGGAGATCCTGAACGACGAGGTTGAGGGGTTGGAGGTCCAGGAGCCGGTCAAAGTGGTCCGGACCGCCGGCGGCGGCGAGGTGCGGACGCGGTGCTTGATCCTGGCCACGGGAGCCGACCATCGCCGCCTGGGTGTTCCCGGGGAGGAGGAATACTCCGGCCGGGGCGTCTCGTACTGCGCCACCTGCGACGGAGCCTTCTTCCGCGACCAGGACCTGATCGTCGTGGGCGGGGGTGACTCGGCGGTGGAGGAAGGGCTCTTCCTCACCCGCTTCGCCAGGTCGGTGACGATCGTGCACCGTCGCGACGAACTGCGGGCGCAAGCCATTCTGCAGGAACGGGCCAAGCGGGAGCCCAAGGTTCGCTTCGTTTGGAACACGGTGGTGGAGGCGATCCACGGCGACGGTCAGAAGGTGACGGGCGTGGCCACCCGCGACGTAAGGACCGGCCAAAGGGGAGAGCTTCCAGCGGCGGGGGTTTTCATCTACGTAGGGATGAACCCGGGAACCGCTTTCTTGCCGGCCGGCGTCGCCTTGGATGGGGAGAAGTACGTCGTCGTCGACGGGAACCTGCAGACTTCGGTGCCGGGCGTGTTCGCCGCGGGGGACTGCCGGCAGAAGCAAGTCCGCCAGGTCGCCAACGCCGTCGGCGACGGCACCGTGGCGGCGATGATGGCGGAGAAGTACGTGGCGGCCCTGGAGGGCTAGGTCCGATGAAGCATCTGGTGGTCGGCACGGCGGGCCACGTTGATCACGGGAAGACCGCCCTGATCGGCGCCCTGACCGGTCAGGACACCGACCGCCTGCCGGAGGAGAAAGCCCGGGGGATCTCCATCGACATCGGCTTTGCCGAGTTCCGCCTGCCAAGCGGGCGCCGGGCGGCCGTGATCGACGTGCCCGGCCACGAGCGCTTCATCCGGAACATGCTGGCCGGCGTTGCCGGGGTCGACGTGGTCTTGCTGGTCGTGGCGGCCGACGAAGGCATCATGCCGCAGACCCGCGAGCACCTGGATATCTTGCACTTGCTGGAGGTCCGGCGGGGGCTGGTGGCCCTCACCAAGCGGGACCTGGTGGACGAGGACTGGCTGGGGCTGGTCAAGGATGAGGTCGCGCGGGCCGTGGAGGGGACCTTCCTCCAGGGGGCTCCGGTCATCCCCGTGTCCTCGGTCACCGGGGAGGGTTTGCCCCGGCTCGTGGCGGCCCTGGACGAACTGCTGCAGGTCACCGCGGCGCGCGACGCGCAGGGCTTCGAGCGCATGGCCGTCGACCGCGTTTTTTCCCGTCCGGGCTTCGGCACGGTCGTCACCGGGACGCTGCTGGCCGGGACGATCCGGGCGGAACAGCGGTTGACCATCTTGCCGCAGGGTCTGGAGGCGCGGGTGAGAGGCCTGCAGGTTCACGGGCAGAAAGTTGATCAGGCGGAGGCCGGGCAGCGGGTGGCGGTCAACCTGGCGGGAGTGGAGAAGGAGGAGATCTCCCGGGGGAACGTTCTCGCCCGCCCCGGTTTTCTGCAGCCTACCCGGCGCTTGGCCGGGGCGCTGCGCCTGTTGCCGTCCGCCCGGCCCCTGAAGAGCCAGACACGGGTTCACTTCCACACCGGAACCTCGGAGGTGCTGGCCCGGGTGACCTTGCTCGACCGGGACGAACTGGCTCCGGGGGGAAAGGCCTACGCCCAGATCCGCACCGAGGAACCGGTGGTGGTGGCGCGAGGAGATCACTTCATCCTCCGGTCGTACTCGCCGGTGACCACGGTGGGCGGGGGGCTGGTGGTAGAACCGCTGGCCTACTACCGGCGCTTTGCCCGGGAGGGGCTGGCGGACCTGCGGCGCAAGGAGCAGGGTGCGGCCGACGAGCTGGTGTCCGGGGCCCTCACGGCCGGCGCCGCGCCGCTGGCGCCGGCGGACCTGGCGGCGCGTACCGGTCTGCCAGAAGAGGTCTTGCGCCCGCAGCTCGAGGCCCTGGCGGGACGGGGGGAGGCCGTGCCCCTCGGCGAGGACTACTTCCTGCACCGGACCGGGTATGAGACGGTCGGGGAGGAGGTCCGGCGGGTCGTCGCCGAATACCACCGCCTGCACCCCCTGCGCATCGGGATACCGCGCGAGGAACTGCGCCAGAAGGTCCTTCCCAAGACCGACAGCAAGCGGTTCTTGCACCTGCTGCGGCGGCTGGAGGCGGATCGGGTGGTGACGCTGGACCGCGACCGGGTGGCCGGGTCGGGCCGCCGGCTGACCCTGACCCCCGCCCAGCAAAGGCTCCGCCAGGGCCTCCTGGAGCGTTTTCGGGCCGGCGGATTTTCCCCGCCGTCGGTGGCGGAGGCGGCCCGCGGCCTGGAAGACCAGGCGACGCCCACCGAGGAGGTCATCCAACTGGCGCTGGAAGCCGGCGAATTGGTCAAGGTGGCGGACGACCTCTACTTCGGTCGGGAAGCCGTCGCCCAGGCCGAAGGCCTCCTGAAAAACCACCTCCGGGCGAAGGGGCGAATGAGCATGGCCGAATTCCGCGATCTGTTGACCACCACCCGGAAGTACGCCGTTCCGCTGCTGGAGTACTTCGACGCGATGCACCTGACGCGCCGGGTGGGAGATAACCGGATGCTGGTGGAAAGGTGAGTGACATGGCCCATCCGTTGCGTGACAAGCTGCGGGCCGGCGCCCAGGTGGTGACGGTGGAGATTGACCCTCCCCGGGGCGCCGACGCCTCCCGCATGCTCACCCAGGTTGACTGCCTGAAGGGCCGCGCGGATGCGGTGAACGTGGCCGATTCGCCGATGGCCAACCTGCGGATGGCTCCCATCGCCGCCGCCTACCTGATCCAGCGCGAACTGGGCGTGGAGACGATCTTCCACCTCACCTGCCGCGACCGCAACCTGCTGGGGCTGCAGGCCGAACTGCTCGGGGCGGCCGCCCTGGGAGTGCGGAACTTGCTGGCCCTGACCGGGGATCACCCCGGCCGGGGGAACCACCCTACGGCCAGCGGCGTCTTCGACCTTGACGTGAGCGGTCTGGTCGGGCTGGCCAAGCGCCTCAACGACGGCCGCGACCATACCGGAAACGAACTGGAGGGGGGGGCGGACTTCCTCGTGGGGGTCGTCTGCAACCCCTGCGCCCCGGACCGGGAACTGGAATTGGCCAAGCTGGGCAGCAAGGTGCGGGCCGGGGCGCACTTCGTCCAGACGCAGCCGGTGTTCGACCTGGAGCGGTTGAAACCCTTCGCGGAATCCGCCGCCCGCCTCGGGGTGCCGATCCTGTACGGGGTCCTGCCGCTGGCGCGGTACCGCTCGGCGCGGTACCTGCGGGAGCAGGCGGGGATGGTGATCCCCGACCGGATCCTGGAACAGGTCGAGGCTGGCGGGCGCGAGGCGGGGCTGGAGATCGCCCTCGGGCTTGCCGCCAAGCTCCGCGAGCTGGGGCAGGGGCTGCATGTCTTTCCTTACCGCGATTTCGAACTGGCCTGGAGCCTCCTGGAACGGCTCCGGGCCGGATGACCGGAGAGGAGGCGGGGGCGTGTCGGTAGTGACCCTGGAGCAGGTAAAGAGCGACCCCGAGGTCCGGACCTACGTCGAATGCGCCAACCAGTACCTGGGAGCGCTGGGCTTCACGGAGCACGGGCTGCGGCACGTGGCATTGGTGGCGCAGATCGGTCACAGCGTCCTGTCCCACCTGAACCTGCCCGAGCGGGAACAGGAACTGGTCGCCATCGCCGGTTACCTTCACGATCTCGGCAACGTGATCAGCCGCGAAAACCACGGACAGACGGGCGCCCTGTTGGCGTGGCAGATTCTGCACCGGCTGGGGATGACCCCGGACGAGCTGGCGCTGGTGGCTTCGGCCATTGGCAACCACGAGGAGCAGTATGGCCAGCCGGTCAATCACGTCGCCGCGGGACTTATCCTGGCCGACAAGTCCGACGTTCACCGGACCAGGGTCCGCAACCGGGACGTGGCCAGGTTCGACATTCACGACCGGGTCAACTACGCCGTGGACCATTCCTTCGTGCGGGTCGACGCGGAGCGCCGCACGATCGCCCTGCAACTCCACATCGATACCAGCATCTCCCCGGTCATGGACTACTTTGAGATCTTTCTCACCCGCATGATCATGTGCCGCCGGGCGGCGGCTTTTCTCGGGTGCGAGTTCCAGCTCGACGTCAACGGCTCCCGCCTGGTCTAGGGGAAAGGCGCGCGTCACCCGGACTGGCGTTGACATAAGCGGTTGATTGACAATTGATGGGGGAAGGCAATATAATTAAGCCTGGTGTGGCTCGCGCACGTTTTGACGGCTTTTTGTTGGCTGGCGATGCCAGCCTTCACTAATGAAAGGGGACATGCTATGCGCAGCCTGGGAACACTGGTCCTGCTAATCGCCCTGGTCCTTGGCGTGGCGGCCTATTTCACCTTCTCGAACCCGTTGCTGGGCATGGTGAAGAAGGGCCTCGACCTGCAGGGCGGGGTGCACATGGCCCTGGAGGCCAAGGATGACCCCCAGGCCCCTGTCAGCGAAGAGGCCATGAACGCCGCGGTGGGCGTCATTCGCAAGCGCGTGGACCTGATGGGCGTTGCTGAACCCGTCATCCAGCGGCAGGGCTCCCGCCGGATCATCGTGGAGTTGGCCGGGGTGAAGGATCCCGAGGAGGCCATCCGCGTCCTCGGCAAGACGGCCGTGCTGGAATTCAAGGACCCCCAGGGTAACGTCGTCGTGACCGGCAAGGACCTGGCCGACGCCAAGGAAGCGATCTCCGGCCCGGGCGGGGGCTACATCGTGCAGTTGAAGTTCCGGCCTGACGGCGCCAAGAAGTTCGCCGAGGCCACGGCTCGCCTGGTCGGCCAGAACATTGGCATCTACCTGGACGGGAACATGATTCAGAACCCACGGGTGCAGGAGGCGATCCCTTCCGGCGAGGCCCAGATCACCAACTACGAGAGCCTGGACAAGGCCCGCGAGGTGGCGATCGTCCTGCAGTCCGGGGCCCTGCCGGTCAACCTGCAGGTGGTTGAGAACCGCACCGTCTCCGCCAGCCTGGGGGCCGACTCGGTCGCCAAGAGCAGCCTGGCGGTGGTCGTCGGCATCGCGGCGGTGGCCTTGTTTATGCTGGTCCTCTACCGGGGGCCGGGGCTGATCGCCGACTTTGCCCTGGTGGTGTACCTGTACCTGCTGATGGGTGCCCTGGTGGCCCTGAACGCCTCGCTGACCCTGCCCGGCATCGCCGGCCTGGTGCTTTCGGTGGGCATGGCGGTGGACGCCAACGTGCTGATCTTCGAGCGGATCAAGGAGGAACTCAGGGTCGGCAAGACCCTCCGCAGCGGCATCGCCGCGGGCTTCAACCGGGCCTTCACCACCATCTTTGACAGCAACACCACCACTCTGGTCGCCGCGGGGGTGCTGTTCTTCTACGGTACCGGGCCAATCCGCGGGTTTGCCGTGACCCTGGCCCTGGGGGCGCTGATTCACCTGTTTACGGCCATCACCTTCACCCGCTTCGTCCTCACTCAATCGGTCGACTCCAACATCATCCGCAAGGCATCCTTCGGCATCAGGGGGTGACAGCCATGGACTTTATGAAGACAGCGAAGTACTGGATCGGGCTTTCTCTGGTCGTGACCGCCGTCGGGCTGATCTCCCTCATCTTCCGGGGGTTGAACCTGGGGATCGACTTCACCGGCGGCACCCTGCTGGACCTCAAGTTCGACCAGCCGCAGACCCTGGCGTCCGTCCGCGGCGCCCTGGGGACGGGCCACGAAAACGATACCATCCGGCTGGCCTCGGCCGACGGGCGTCAGGTGCTCGTCACCACTGTGGCCCTCAGCGAGGCGGACCGCCTGAAACTGTTTGACGTGCTCAAGGCCAAGCTGGGGAAGTTCGAGCCCCTGCGGGTGGAGCAGGTGCAGGGGGTCATCTCCCACGACCTCACCAGACAGGCGCTGATCGCGGTACTGATCGCCTCGGCCCTGCAGGTGGTCTACATCACCTTCCGCTTTGAGTTCAAGTTCGCAGTGACCGCCATCATCGCCCTGTTGCACGATGCCGTGATCGTGCTGGGGCTGTTTTCGATCTTTAGGGCCGAGGTGAGCGCCCCCTTCGTGGCGGCCGTCCTCACCATTCTGGGTTACTCGCTGATGGATACCATCGTCATCTTCGACCGGATCCGCGAGAACCTCAAGCTGCGCAAGCGTGCCGAATCGCTGCACGAGCTGGTCAACAAGTCGGTTCGGCAGTCGCTGACGCGATCCATCTACACGTCGGTGACGACCTTGATGGCCATCCTGGCGGTCCTGGTCTTCGGCGGCCAGTCGACCCGGGACTTCGCTCTGGCGCTGTTCCTGGGGATCGTGTCCGGTACCTACTCGTCGATTTTTGTCGCCAGCCCGTTGTGGCTGTGGTGGCGAGAGAGCGAGGCGCGCGGCCGCGGCGATAACCCGCGCCAGGCCTGATCCTCCTCCCCTTAGCCCGCCCTCGTGGCGGGCTAATTTTGTTTCCCCCCGGGCAGACTAGGACGAGGAATTCCTCGGGAGGGAAAGGCTTGAAGCAATACTGCCAGTTGGTCCGCCACCCCGGAAACCAGGCCCTTTTTCTGGCGGCGGAACTCTCCATTCTGGCTGCATCGGCCGGTCAACCGCTGCACCTGCACGCCGAGGGGCTGCGGGGGACGGGTAAGACGAGCGTTCTCCGGGCGGCGCGGCAGGTTCTGCCGCGCCTCGAGCGGGTGCGGGGGTGCTTGTACAACTGCGACCCGGAGAACCCCCACTGCCCCGAGCACCGGGGGCTGGACGCCCGGAGTCTGGTCTCCCTCGGCACCGAAGTGATTCCCATGCCGTTCTTGGAGATCTCCCACGCCGCCAAGGTGGGAACGGTGGTCGGGAGCATCGACCTGGCGCGGCTGACGAACCCCTCCCGCCCGGCCGCCGCCCTCCTGCCGGGAACCATTCCGCAGGCTCACCGGGGGATCATCTTCGTGGACGAGATCAACCGCCTGGCGGAGACCTCGCCGGAACTGGCCGACATACTGTTGGACGCCATGGGGACCCGGCCCGGGAGGGTGCAGGTTGAGGAGGCGGGACTGCCGGTGGTGGAACTGCCCGTGCAGGTCACGGTGTGGGCGGCCTCCAACCCCGACGAAGACCCCGGGCCGCTGGAGGACGTCCGCCGGCAACTCGCCGACCGGTTCGACCTGCGGGTGGCGATGGGCCGCCCCGCCCAGGCCGAGGTCGTCGAGCAGATGCTGCGGGCGGCCGACGGGGTGGGGACCCACCCCGGCGCCCCGCGGCCGGAGTTTGACCACGCGGCCTTCGCCGGGACCTTCCTGCCCGACCACCTGCGGCGCCTGATTGCGGGGCTTTACGTTCGTTTCTCGGTGGAAAGCCTGCGGGGGGTGGAAGCTCTGCAACTCGCCGCGCGGGCCTGCGCGGCCCTGGGCGGCCGGGCGGAGGTGGACCTGCAGGACCTGCGGCGCGTGGCTCCCCTGGTTTTCCGCCACCGGGTGGACGAGGAGAACCTTGGCCGGCTGGTCGGCTGCCTGGATGAGCACCTGCCCAAGGGCGAGCGTATCGCCGGAGCCCTGGCCCAGCCGGCGGGACCGCCGGACCACGTGCCACCCCGGGTGGGCCTGCTGGCCCGGCTTTGGCGCGGGCGGCAGCGGCGGGACGAGTCGGTGCCCGCCCGGGTCCTGCCGGTGGCGCCGTGGGCCCGGGCCCGGCCGTTGCGGGAACTGCCCCCCGAGGAGTGGGTAAGGCCGGGTGACGACCTACGTCCGTAGAGCCGGCCGGGACTCTCGCCGCCGAGGTAGCGCAGGGGAGGGGGGTGCACCTGGGCGAGGCGGCCGTGCTCAGTACCAAGGCCCACAGCGTTGACCCCGCGGCCGCCGGACTAGTCAGCGTCCTGCTGGAGGCCGACGCCGGGAAGGTTTTTTACGGGCGGGCCAGGGAGGGCGAGGTGTACCACCTCGATATCTTTCACCGGGAGGGGGAAGTCGACCACCGCCGGGTGGCCGCGCGCATTCGCCAACTGGTGCTGGCCAGACAGCCGGAGAAGGACCGGGCGGAGACCACCCTGGACCGGATGGACATCCAGACTGGCACCGGCGGCGGCCGGGTGAACGGTGACCTGGGGTACGGCCAAAAATCAACGTTGCGCCAGGCGCATCGCAACCACGTCCACCTCGCCTTTCGCCTCCCGCCCGGGGGGGTCGACCTCGTCCTGGCGCTGGCGGACGCGGTGGAGCAGGAGGTCCTCGTCCAGGGGTCCGAGCTCTGCCGGGTGGAAAAGATTGCCCACCGCCCGGGGGGAGGGGCCCCGGTCGACCTGTCCGCTTACACCGATTTCAGTGACAGCCACCTGCGGGAAGACCATGCGGCCGAAGCGGGGGCGGAGCTCCCGGACCCCCGCCTCGTGGCCGATCTGGCGGAGCACGCCGGGGGGTTGGAACGCTTGCAGGAAAGCCTGTCCCGGCTGGCCGACGCCGGGGGGCTGGGGGACCGGCCCGGCCTCGGCCCCGGGCGGCCCGACTTGCGGCGCCGGCTGGAGGACAAGGGTCTGGTCGTCAACCGCCAGGGAAGGTTGAGCCTGACCCCGTCGGGGGACCGCCTGAAGGAGCAGTTGCAGCGGCGATTGCGGGAGATCGAGGCCGCCATCCGGCGGTTGTACCGCCGTTCGCCCGCGTCGGCGGGGATCAGGCGGCACAAGGTCCCCGGGCGGCGTCCCCCGGCTCAGCGGGGCCACGTGGGCCGGGCCCTGGTGGGCCCCCTGGGGCCGGGCCAGTGGGTGACCGACCTGGCCGTGCCGGAAACGGCGGTGCAACTGGGGTGGAGGAGGTTGATGGAAGGGGCGCCCCCACAGCGGGGCGACCTGCGGGTCAACCGCCGGCGGCCCTGGTCACCGATCGACGTTTGCCTCCTCATCGACGCCAGCGCGAGCATGGCCGGGCGGCGGATGCAGGCGGCCAAGTTCCTGGCCCGCCACCTCCTGCTCTCGACGCGGGAGAGGGTGAGCGTGCTCGCCTTTCACGAGGATAACGTCAAGGTGGTCGTTCCTTTCGGGCGTAGCTACCGCCGGCTCGAAGCCGGTCTGACGGCCCTGGTGCCGACCGGTCTGACGCCGATGGCCCAGGGGCTGGTGGAGAGTTGCGACTACCTGAGGCGGGCGCGGGCCCGCCGGCCCCTGCTGCTGCTGATCACCGACGGGATTCCGACGGTCCCCCGCTGGGGCGTGAACCCCATCGAGGACGCTCTCCGGGCGGCGGGGATGGTGGCCGGGGAGCGGCTCCGCTTTGCCTGCATCGGGCTTGAACCGAGCCGGGCCTACCTGGAGGGCATCGCCCGGCAGGGGCGCGGTACGCTGTACATCCTCGATGACCTGGAGGAGGGGGCGCTGGTCCGGGTGGCGAGGAGCGAACTGGCACATGCCGGTAATCGCGGCTAGGGCCGGGCGGCAGGCGGAAAGCGACCCGGAAAAAATCCGGGGGGTTGCGACGTGGCTCCACGGGAGAGGAGGATTTGGGGGCGGGATAGTCGAATAAATGGCAGTTAGTGACATCGCGGCCTTTAGAGTTGGGACACACTACAAAGAGGGGAGTAATGCGATCGTTATGAGTCTATTCGCACTCATACCCATCGCCGGGGTCTTGGCCCTGGTGGTGGCGGCCTACCTGATTTCGGAGGTTATCAAGCAGGACCAGGGAAACGAAAAAATGAGGGAGATTGCCGGCGCCATTCGCGAGGGGGCGCTGGCGTTCTTGAATCGACAGTATCGCACCATCGCCGTCCTCTCCGTGGTCGTGGCGGCGGCGCTCTGGGCCGCCAACGGCTTCGACTGGCACGTTCCGGTCGCCTTCCTCAGCGGGGCGATCGCCTCGGCCGTCTCCGGCTACATCGGCATGTACACCGCCGTCACCGCCAACCTGAGGGCGGCCGCGGGCGCTCAGCACAGCATGGGCCGGGCGCTGCGCATCGCCTTCCGCGGCGGCGCCGTGACGGGCCTCTCGGTCACCGCCCTGAGCCTGCTCGGCGTGGCGGGGTTGTTCTACGCCTACGGCGGCTGGTCGGCTCCGGAGAAGGCTCCCATGATGATCGTCGGCTTCGGGTTCGGGGCCAGCTTCGTCGCCCTGTTCGCCCAGTTGGGCGGCGGCATCTACACCAAGGCGGCGGATGTGGGTGCCGACCTGGTGGGTAAGGTCGAGGCCGGGATTCCGGAGGACGATCCCCGCAACCCCGCGGTGGTAGCCGACCTGGTCGGCGACAACGTGGGTGACTGCGCCGGCCGTGGCGCCGATCTGTTTGAATCGACGGCGGCCGAGAACATCGGGGCCATGATCCTTGGTATTGCGCTGGTCCCGGCTTTTGGCGTCCAGGGGATCCTGTTCCCGCTGGTGGCCCGGGCCTGGGGCATCATCGCTTCGACCATCGGCATCTTCACCGTCCGGGCCAAAGAGGAGGAGGACCCGATGAGCGCCCTCAACCGCGGCTACTTCGTGACCGCGGTGCTGGTGGCCATCGGGCTCTGGTTCATCACCCGGTCGATGCTCTCCGGAATCCAGGGCCAGGTGAATTTCATCTACTTCTACCTGGCCTCCCTGGTCGGCCTGGTGCTGTCGATCCTCTTCGTTTACGTCACGCAGTACT
>JAJYMS010000029.1 GCA_021786825.1 Bacillota bacterium
AGGCCGAACCGCTCCGCCGCCGGGATGAAAACGCCGGGGGAGGTGATTTCCCCGTTTTCTCCCCGCATCCGAAGGAGGGCTTCGTAGTGCTCGACCTGTCCGTCGTTCAGCCGGACGATGGGCTGAAAAAACAGCAGGAACCGGTCTTCCTGCAGCGCCTCCTTGACCCGCACGACCCAGCGGCTGGCCTCGGAAAGCTGACCCCACTGATCGTCCTCCCTGCGGTAGAGGACGACGCAGTTTCTTCCCCGGTCCTTGGCGGCATAGAGGGCCGTGTCGGCTTGAATGAGAATCTCCTGGGCCTCCGCGGTGCCATCGATGACGGTCATGCCAACGCTGAGACCCAGGCCCAGGTCGTCCCCTTTTACGCCGGTCGGGGCCGGCAGCCGGTAATCCTCCACCGCCAGGCGCAGCCGTTCGGCGATGGCCTGGGCGGCATCCAGGCCGGTCTCCTCCAGCAGCACGGCGAACTCGTCGCCGCCGAGCCGGGCCAGCAAATCGCCGGTGCGCAGGGTGCGGGAGAGGAGGTATCCCAGTTCGACGAGCACCTCGTCCCCCTTGCCGTGGCCCAGCGAGTCGTTGACCAGCTTGAAGTTGTCCAGGTCCAGGAAGAGGAGAACCCCTTGGTGGCCCCGCAGCGCCCGGGCCGCCACCCGCTTCAGGGTGTCCTCGAGCATCCGGCGATTGGGCAAGCCCGTCAGGGGATCATGGTAGGCGAAGTAGCTCAGCCGTTCCTCGTGTCGCTGGCGCTCGGTGATGTCGTTGGCAAAGGCGACGTACTCGGGCTTGGTCAGCCCGGCCAGCGTCTGCAGGCGCACCTCGACCGGGTAAGTGGTGCCGTCCTTGCGGTAATGCAGGGTCTGAAAGACGACGTATTCCTGCTGTCCGTCGCGGAGGGGCGCGGTCAGGGAGACGAATCCCTCGTTGGTGCAGATCGGCGAGTAGCCCCAGGGATCGAGCCGTCTCAGCTCGTCGAGGGTGTAGCCGAGGTTCCGCAGGGCGCTCTGGTTGGCGTAGGTCACTTGCAGGGCGTCGGCGTCGATGATGTAGATCTCGTTGATGGCGCGGTCGACGATCCGCGCCAGGCGGGTGACCTGCGCCTCGGCCTGCTTGCGTTCGCTGCGGTCCAGGGCCAGCAGCAGGATCTTGGTCGCCTGCTGGGCGAAGCTCTGCAACTGCTCGAGGGTGCCGTCCCCCAGGTCGTCGGCCTCGCCGAAGTATACGGTTAGCGACCCCAGGACCCGGTCATGCACCGCCAGCGGGATCCCCGCCCCCTGCGAGAGGCCTCTCGACTTGACGACGGCGAGCCAGGGTGCGGACTCCGGGTCGCTCTCCAGCACGGCGGACACCTGTACCTGGCCGGTGCGGACGGCGGTGCCGGTCGGCCCCCGGCCCTGGGGCGACTCGTCCCAGCGCACCTGGAACGTCTTGATCTCATCCTCCGCAAATCCCGTATAGGCCCCGATCCTGACCGAACCGTCGGGCTCTTTCAGTCCGATCCAGGCTGCCGGGAGACCGAAGGTCTGGACCACCTGCTCGCAGATATATTCCAGCACCTTCTCCAGGGGCTGCTCCAGCAGCATGTAACGGTCGACCTGGTGCTGCAGGGCCTCGGCGGCCTCCATGCGCTTGCGCCGGGTGAGGTCGCGCACGACCACCACGAAGAAGCGGAACCCGCCCAGCACCGCCTCGGTGATGGCCACGGTCGCCGGGAAGATGGAACCATCCCGGCGCCTGACGGACACCTCCCGGCTGGCGTCGACCATTCTCGCTACGCCTTCCCGCAGCCCCTCGGCGATGTACTCCTCGTGGCGGGCGCGTTGCGGTTCCGGCAGCAGGATCGTAAAGCTTTGCCCGATCACCTCGGCGGCCCGATAGCCGAACATGTTCTGCGCCGCGGGGTTGAACGAGAGGATCTTGCCATCCTCGCCGATCACCACCACCCCGTCCAGGGCCCCATAGAATATTTGCGCCGCTGCCTCGTACCCGCCCAGGTTTTTGATCAAGCGGTACATGGCTGGTGCGACCCTCCCCCCTGTTTCATGGTTCGCCGGCAGCCATCTCCAGTAATCGATAAACTTCGCGACAGGGATCGGCGCCTCCTTCAGGCAGCCCCTCCAATCCAGCCCAAATTCCACCCACCAGCAGCGATACTCCGGACCTCATGCTCCACCTGGGCGTCGTTGGACAGGCCCGTCACGACCTGCACCGCTGTCGGGGCCACCGTTCCCGCCACGGCCGCCCGCACCGTCACCCGGGCCTTGGGGGCAACGGTACCCAGCGACCAGCTGTCCCCCTGGTCCGGGTTGCCGCTGTGGATTACCAGCCCGGCGCACCTGGTTGGAGGCGTATGCCGCCCATTATAACCGGTAAAACTCAAGAATCTGTTAACTGGAGGGAAGTAACAAAGGTGATGGTCGGGTGAGCCCGAACATCACCTTCGCCCTGGTTTCGGTAGACCCGGGTAGGCGTCAGATCGCCAGAATCCCGCCGTCCACCGCCAGAATATGCCCGGTCACGTAATCAGCCGCCCGGGAGGCCAGAAACACGACGGCGCCCTTCAAATCGTCCGCCCCCCCCAGGCGCCCCAGGGGGATTACCGCCAGGATGGGCTCGCTGCTGCGCTCGAGGATCACCTTGGTCAGGCCGCTGGGAAAGTAACCGGGCGCGATGGCGTTGACCTGGATGTTGTGGCGGGCCCACTTGGCGGCCAGGTCGCGGGTCAGGTTGATCACCGCCCCTTTGGCGCTGGAATAGGCGACGGCGTTCAAGACCTCGGGCGGCGACCCCACCATGCCGGCGATCGAGGCCACGTTGATGATCTTTCCCCGCCGCTGGCGAATCATTTGACGGCCGACGGCCTGACAGAAAAGGAACAGGCCGGTGACGTTGGTGGCGAAGACCTTGTTCCACCCGGCAAGCTCGTGGCTTTCGGGATCGGCGCCCCAGGCGGTACCGGCGTTGTTAACCAGGATATCAACCCGTCCGAAATCGGCCAGGGTGCGATCCACCACGGAAGCGATCTCTTCCGGGCTGGTGACGTCGCAGCGCAAGGCCACCGCCCGCGCGCCGAGGGCGGATGCCTCCCGGGCCGCCTCCTCGCAGCGCTCCACCTTCCGGGCGGCCAAGATGACGTTCGCTCCCGCCTCGGCCAGGGCCAGGGCCATCTGGCGGCCGAGACCCGCGCCGCCACCGGTGATGATCGCTACCTGCCCGGTCAGGTCAAAGAGTTCCTGAACCCGCATGCGGACATCCCCCTTGGTTCCCTTATTCTGCTTGCCGGCCGGCAAGTCCTCCGCCGCCGGATGGCCCGAGCAGGATAAGACCACTGGGACCAGGGCGGGGCTGTGCTAATAAAAGGAATTTTGCTGCAAGCGGCGAAAAGGAGGGGGGACTCGCGCCGACCTTTTGTCACGGGAGGGGACCGAGTGAGCCAGGAACAGGTCTTGGGGGCGGCCCTGGACGTGCTCGCCCGACTGCAGTCCGAGGCTGTGGGGCTGTTGGACGCGGAGGGGCGAATCCTTTACGCCAACGCCGCCGCCCGGGAACTGCTGGACTCCGACCAGAACCAGGTCCCCTCCCAATTGGCCGAGGCCCTCCGGTTGCGGCAGAGGCGGACGGTCATTCACCGGCTGGGGGGTGACCGCACCGCCGTGTTGACCCTGGAGCCGCTGGACGGGCGTGGCTTTGCCGGGCTGGCGGCCCTGACCGGACGGGAGACCACCGAACTCGACCGGCTGCAGCGCGCCGCGGACGGTCGGACCGCCCGGGTGGCGCGGATGCCGGACCAGTGGCAGAGCACCCTGCCCCAGATCGTCGCCGCCAGCGCGGCCATGGAGGAGGTGCTGGAACTCGCCGCGCGGGTGTCGGAGGTGGACACCACCGTCTTGCTCCTCGGCGAGTCAGGGGTGGGCAAGGAGGTGGTGGCCCGCTACCTGCACCACCTGAGCCCCCGCATGGGAAAACCCTTCGTGAAGATCAACTGTGGCGCCATTCCGGAGAACCTGCTCGAGTCGGAGCTTTTCGGTTACGAAGCCGGGGCTTTTACCGGCGCCCGCCGGCAGGGCAAGCCGGGGCTGGTGGAGATTGCCGATGGCGGAACCCTGTTCCTGGACGAGGTGACCGAACTGCCGACTCACCTGCAGGTCAAGCTGCTGCATTTCCTCCAGGATCGGACCGCCACCCGCGTCGGCGCCGTTTACCCGTATGCGGTCAACGTCCGCGTGGTTTCCGCCACCAACCGCGAGGTAGCCCCGGAGGTCCAGAAGGGCCGCCTGCGGGAGGATCTCTACTACCGGCTGAACGTGGTGCCGATAACGATTCCCCCGCTCCGGGAACGGGTCGAGGACATCGAGCCCCTCGCCCAGCACTTCCTGCAGCGGTACACTCAGCGCTACCGCCGTTCCCGCCGTTTCAGCCCGGCCGCCCTGGCGGCCTTGCGCCGTCACCGGTGGCCAGGCAACGTACGCGAGTTGGAGAACGCGATGGAGCGGGCCGTGGTCATTTCCCGGGCGGAAGAGATCGCTCCGGACGACCTGCCGCTGGCGCCTGGAGCGGAAAGACCGCGCCCCGAAGTCCAGGTGCGCGAGGACCTGGCCCCGGTCATGGTGCGGGCGGTGGTGCCGCTGCGCGAGGCGGTGCGGTCGCTGGAGTCGCAACTGGTGACCCGGGCCGCGGCCGAATTCGGGTCCAGCGGCAAGGTGGGCATGGCGCTGGGGGTGGACCAATCCACGGCCTTGCGCAAGATGCGCAAGTACCTGAAACACACCGGCAACCTTCGGTAGACTTTGGCCCGGGCCGCAGCCGAATTGGAAAGGAATCAGAGGTACTCGCTCTTCCCCTGCTCCTTAAGTTTCGCAATCACCAGCTTGATCTCATGTACCTTGTCCTTCCGGCAGACGAGGAGCGCGTCGGGGGTGTCCACGATCACCAGATCCTCAAGCCCCACCGCGGCCACGAGCTTGCCGGGGGCGTCGATGGTGCAGGCGACCGTGTCGATCAGAACGCCCTCCCCCCGGAGGAGATTCCCCCGCTCGTCCGTTTCGTGGAAACGCTCCAGTGCCGTCCAGGCCCCCACGTCGTTCCAACCGATGTCGGCCCGGAGCACGTACACTTCCTCAGCCCGCTCCATCACGCCGTAGTCGATGGAGACCTTGCGGAGTCGAGGAAAGACCGCCGCAAGCACCTCCTCCTCTTCCGGATTCCCGATCGCCGGCCTGATCTCTTCGAGGCCCGCGTGAAGATCCGGGAGGTAGCGCCCGACGGCGGACCGGATAGCGGAGGCTTTCCAGATGAACATCCCGCTGTTCCAGAGGTATTCTCCATCAGCCAAGAAGCGCCTGGCCGTCTCAAAATCGGGCTTCTCGGTAAAGCGCTCGACCTTGTAGACAGGACGACCGTCGACCTGACGCGACTGTTTCCCGCATTGGATGTAGCCGTAGCCGGTCTCGGGCGAAGTTGGTGAGATGCCGAGAGTTACCAGGGCGTCCCCCGCGTTCGCCACTCGCGCCGCCGCAAGGAGGAGATCCCTGAACTCCGCTTCTTTTTCGATGAGGTGATCGGCCGGAAGGACCAGCATCACCGCCCCGGGATCGACCTTTTCGACGCAGAGGGCGGCTAACCCGATGCAGGGCGCGGTGTCACGGCCTTCCGGCTCCAGGATCAGGTTGGCCGACGAGAGATCAGGAAGCTGATCGAGAACCAGGCCGGCGTACTCTCGCCCTGTAGCAACGAAGACCCTTTCCGCGGGCACCAGGGGACGAATCCGGTCAACGGTCATCTGAAGCATCGTCCGGTCGCCGGTCAGGTCGAGGAATTGCTTGGGCATGTTGCGCCGGCTGCGGGGCCAAAAGCGTTCGCCTCTTCCACCGGCCATGATCACTGCAGTGAGGTTCATACGAAGCCTCCAAACCTTACCAACTACCGATCACTCCGAGGTCCCAGCCACCTCTCGGTTTGATGCGGACGTCGTCGCGGCGGTGACGATCTGTTCGTTGCGGACCTGGTGCATTCGGTGGAGCGCCATCAACCAGGACAGGGTGGATTCAGCGCCCTCGTTCTGATTGACGCCTGTCGGATGGAGTCCGTCGTAACAGCCTCCGCTGGTGAAATCATACAGCACCTTTCGTACATCGTTTCTTCCGAAAAACCAGTTGAAGCAGCGTTCCATCCGGTTGGACCATCGGTCCTCGCCGGTGGCGAGATATGCCTCGTAGCAGGCGTCGATGAGCGCGGAGATCTCAAGCGGCTGCTGGTCGAAGCGGGCACGCTCTCCTCCCCGGCAGTACCAGCCCGCCGTCCCGACCAGGGAGATGTGACCATCTTTCGGGTCCGTCTGAACATCGAGAAGCCACTCCAAGGACCTCAGGCCGTCCTGGAGAAGCTCTTCATCTTTTAGGCGACGCCCCGCCGCGATCAGGGTCTGCGGTAGGCGGGCGTTGTCGTAGCTCAGGATGTCCTCGAACCAGACCCAATCGCTTGAGGTGTTAGACCTCAGTTGATCGGCGAGACGACGGGCGCCCCCGTATGCGACTTCCATTGCCTCCCGGTCACCGCCAAACCGGTTGAGGTACTCGAGGCATCCCAAGACCACATAAGCAGCGGCGCGTGGGGACTTAACCATACCGGAGGGTGCCAATGCCCGATTGAAAAGACGCATGGCAAGGCTGAGCACGGCGTCGGTGGGCATATGGGCGACGCAGTGCCCGAGAGCCCACACGGTCCTCCCGTGGCTGTCCTCCGAACCCACTTCCTCGGTCCACTTTCTGGCGTAAGACATGAAGTTGCGGATCTTTCCCGTCTCTCGATCGATGGCATGGTTCACGAAGGCGAGGTAGGTCTGGAGAAGAGGCAGGATGCTTTCGTCGGCCATGAGATGCCAGTTCATCGTGGCGACGATCAACGCCCTCGCGTTGTCGTCGGTGCAATAGCCGTGGATCCGGTCGGGTGTCATGAAGAACGCGTGCTGCAGCATCCCCACGTCGTCGGTCATCGCCCGCAGGTGGTTCAGGTTGACATCCGGCAAGGAGGGCTGGTCGGTCGCCTTAACCCAGGTGTGAGCCGCTACTGCCTGCATGCCGTACTCTTCCATCGCATTCTCGAAGACCTTCAGGTAAGAGCCGGCGACTTCCCGCCAGGTCATCTGCCGTCCGAATCGGTACGCCCGCTTCCGGAGACGATCACGGAGCCTCTGGTCTGCCAGGAGAGTCTTGAGTTGCGCGGCAAGAGCGCCTGAGTCTCTAAAGGGAACCAGGACTCCCTTGTCGTCGGCCAGGAGTTCCTCGGCGTACCAATAGGGGGTCGATACGACTGCCTTTCCGCAGGCCACGGCATACGCAAGGGTTCCCGAGACTATTTGCTGCTTGGAGAGGTATGGAGTAAGGTATATGTCCGCCGCCACCAGGAACTTTATAAGCTGCTCCTTGGGCACGAATTGGTTGTGGAAGACGACATTGTTTGCCAGACCCTTCTCTTTCACGAGTTGTTCGAGGGATAAACGGTAGCTCTCGCCAAAGCGCCGCTTGACTTCCGGGTGCGTCGCGCCCAGAACGATGTAAAGAACGTCGGGGAATTCCGAGACGACGTTTGAGAGGGCCTCGATAGCGTATTCGACGCCCTTGTTGGGGTTGATGAGTCCGAAGGTAAGGATCATGCGCCTGCCCTCGGCCCCGCACTGATCCTTGTAAAAGGCGGGATCCAGGAACGGCACATCCGGAGTGCCGTGGTGGATCATGACGATCTTCTTTCGTGGAACGCCGAAGACCTGATCCAGCATGTCAACGGCACGCTGGGTCTGGACCACGACAAAAGTAGAAAGGGCGCAGATCGTCCTGAGGGTTTCCCGCTGGCCGGGAGTGGGTTCATCCATCACGGTGTGTAAAGTTGTGCCTACCGGTCTTTTCAGGGTCCTCAACAGGTGAATTACGTGGTTGCCATCCTCCCCGCCGAAAATGCCGTATTCGTGCTGGAGGGAAACGGCGCCCACCGGCGAGAGGTTGAGGAACTCCGCGGCTTCGCGGTAATCTCCCATCCGATGGTCCCTGATCTGCAGGCGAACCTCGGGAGGGTAGTCGTACCTGTAATGAGCGCTGTCGATGGCCACAACCTGAAGATTGGTGTTGGCGACCCCGCGGCTCGCGTGGATCTCCTGGAGGCCTGACAGAAGGTCATGGGAGAAGGTCCCTATTCCGCACTGACGTGGCGGGTAGGTCGAAACAAACGCTACTCGCACTTGCTTGTCCACGGTTCCCCCATTCGCCGCTACTCCTCCCTCGGGGTAGGGCACTTGCTGATGTGGTCGATCACCTCGTCGATGTTTGCCACGGCCAACGCCACACTGCTATCCGCCGCGCCGTAGTAGAGCCGCATTTCTCTGGTTTCCTCATCGACGATGACACCAGTGGGAAAGACAACGCCGGGGACGTCCCCTTCCCGCTCATAACTATCCTGCGGGCCGAAAACCCACTCTTCGCTGCGCCGTATGACACGCCATGGCTCATCGAGATCCAATAGCGCGAGCCCGACTCGGTAGAGACTGCCTGACGCGGTGACCCTGACCCCGTGGTATATTACCACCCATCCCTGCGGGGTCTCGATGGGCGGGGGACCCAACCCCACTCTGCTGGCATCCCAGGAGCCTGCTCTCGCCGGCATCACCATCTTGTGATCTCCCCAGTACTTGAGGTCGGGTGAGAATGAGATCCAGATATGTGCTTCCCCCCTGATGACGGGGCGGTGTATGAGGCCAAAACGCCCGTTTATGCGCCTGGGGAAGAGGGACGCGTCCTTGTCTTCAGGGGGCAGGAGTGTTCCTAACTTCCTGAAGGTCACGAAGTCCCTGGTCATGGAGAGCGAGACGGCGGGGCCGCCTTTCCCGAAGGAGACGTAGGTTACCGCGTATTCTCCGAGCTCTTCCAACCCTACGATGCGTGGATCCTCCAAACCCCAACGTTCCTCACTGTGTCCGCGATTGGGTTGAAGCGCCGGCCGATCATCAACACGCCAATTCGTCTTCCCATCAGGGCTCCTTGCCACCGTAAGGTGAGAGTAGCCGCGCAGGTCTTCCACTCTAACGAGAAGTAGCGTCTCTCCGTTGAGCCCGATGGCACCCGGGTTGAACACGGCGTTCGCAGGATACGGCCAATCTTGCCTTGTGAGGATGGGGTTTTTCTCGTACCTCCGGAAAAGGGAAATGGGGTTAGAGCGCCTTCCGCATGCATCTATGACGATAACCGCCCTTCTTAAATCGTTGAGAATTGTGGACCGTTAAACTAATAATATCATTCCCATTCGAACAGTGGAATGGATTTCCTGCCGTCCGTGCCATCAGCAGGCTTTCGACGAAATCCCCATGCTATTGCGCCTGGGGCATGCGCCCCTGCATGGGCCCCGGCCGGGGTAGGGTCGCGCCACACCGCCCCCGTCTCGCTGAACAGCGCGGTTGAGTTTGTTTGGCATGGTTGTTGCAAAAGCGGCTGAGCATGAGCACCGACTTCTGGCACCCCGAGGCGGAGACCCTTTCCCGCGCCGCCCTCGAGAAATTGCAACTGGGCCGCCTGCGGGAGGAACTCCGGCGTTGCTACCTCCACACCGATTTCTACCGCCAGAAATTCGACGCCGCGGGGGTGCGCCCGGACGACCTGCGCTCCCTCGCCGACTTGGGACGGCTTCCCTTTACCCGCAAGCAGGAACTCCGGGAGGCCCAGGCCCGCTGGGCGCCCTTCGGCAACTTCAGCGCGGTTCCCAGCGGCGATTGGCGGGAACTGCATCCCTCCACCGGCACCACCGGCGCCCCCGTCTACACCGTCTGGTCGGCCCGCGATCAGGAACTCATTCGCGACTTTACGGCCCGCTCCCTCTGGACGGCCGGCGTCCGCCCGGGGGACGTGATCCACAACGCCTTCCGGTACGGCCTCTGGGTGGCCGGGCTGGCGGTGCACTACGCCGCCCAGGAACTGGGGTGTTTCATCATCCCGGCCGGGACCGACTCGATGAAGGTCCACCTGGAACTCCTGGTCAACGCCCGCCCGACGGTCCTCTTCGCCACTCCTTCCTTCGCCCTCGCCCTGATCGACGCCCTGCGGGCACGGGGGATGAAGCCCGACGACCTCAACCTCCGCCTCGGGCTTTTCGGGGGCGAGCCGGGGGCGGCGTCCGGCTCGGTCCGCGGCCGAATCGAGGAGGGGCTGGGCCTGACCGCCCTTGACATCTTCGGCCTGGCGGAGATCGCTCCCACGATGGCCGCCGAGTGTCCATTCAAGCTCGGCCTGCACTGGGCGGAGGACCATCACCTGGTGGAAATCGTGGACCCGATCAGTTGCGAGCCCTGTGCCCCCGGCAAGCTCGGGGTGCTGGTGCTCACCGACCTGACGCGGGACGCGATGCCGATGATCCGCTACTGGACCGGCGACCTGGCGGTTCTGGACACCACCCCCTGCCCCTGCGGCCGCGCCCACGCCCGTTCCCCCGGCGGCATCACCGGCCGGCTGGACGACCTGGTCATCTACCGCGGCGGCAAGTTTTACCCGGTGCAGGTGGAGACGGTCCTGCGGCGCTACGGGGAGTTGGCGGCCGGTTTCCGGATCGTCCTGGACCGCGACCCCGTAAGCCTGCTCGACCAGTGCACCGTGCTGGCCGAAGCCGCCGGGGCGGGTTGGCGGCGGGAGCTGCTGGCCCGCAAGCTGCGGGCGGAGCTGCTGGAGGAGTTGGGCGTGGAGGTGGAAGTGCGCCTGGTGGAGCCTGGGGAAATCGGCGACAGCGGCTTCAAGGCCCGCCGGGTGGACGACCGGCGCTATTGACCACCGGCGTCAGGAGGAGGGGAAGTGTGCGCCATGACCGATCTTTACCAACCTGAAATCGAGGCCCTGCCGCGTTCCCGCCTGCGCGAGTTGCAGTGGGAGCGGCTGCGCTGGCAGTTGGATCGCTGCTACCGGGAATCACCCTTTTACCGGGAGAAGTGGGAGCGGGCCGAAGTCAAGTTGGAGCAGATCCAGCGGCCGGAGGATCTGCGCCTCCTGCCCGTGGTGACCAAGGACGAACTGCGGACCGAACAGGCCGCCCACCCGCCCTTCGGCCGCTTCACCGTGGCGCCCCGGGCTGACTGGCGGGAGTTGCATCCCTCCAGCGGGACGACCGGCAACCCCGTCAACACCATCTGGAGCGAGCGGGACGCCGATTACCTGGCCGACGTGACCGCCCGGACCATGTACAGCTTCGGCACCCGGCCCGGGGACATCATCCAGAACGCCTTTTCCTACGGCCTGTGGGTCGCCGGCATGTCCTGCCACTACGGCGCCAGGCGCCTGGGCTGCTTCGTGATTCCCATCGGCGCCCAACTCACCAACCGGCAGGTCGAGTACCTGCAAGACCCGGGCTCCCAGGTGCTCCTGGCCACGCCCTCGTACGCCCTGCACATCGCCGAGAAGCTGGCCGAGGCGGGGGTATCGCCGGACCGGGTTCCCCTGCGTTTGGGGTGCTTCGGCGGCGAGGGCGGGACCGAGGCGCCGGCCACCCGGGCGAAGCTGGAACGGGGTCTTGGCATCGACGCCTTCGACTACTACGGCCTGGCGGAAATCGGCCCCACTTTCGCCTCTGAATGCGCGGAGAAGGAGGGGCTGCACTGGTCGGAGGACCTGCACTACCTCGAGGTCATCGACCCCCAGACGATGGAACCCGTCCCCGAGGGCGAGGTCGGTGTCCTGGTGATCACCCACCTCGTTCGCGAGGCCACCCCGATGGTGCGCTACTGGACCAACGACTACGCCCGCGTCTTGAACGAACCCTGCCGCTGCGGGCGGACCCACGCCCGCTCCCCGGGAGGGATTCTGGGGCGCCACGACGACCTGGTGATCTACAAAGGGGCGAAGTTCTACCCGGTACAGGTGGAGAAGGTCGTCCGGGCGATGCCCGAACTGGGGGACGAATACAAGATCCTCATTGCTCAGGGCGAGGGCGGCGTGGTCTCCAACTGCACGGTCGTGGCGGAGTACCACCACGGGGTGGGGCTGGACGGCAACCCGGCCGGACTCGAGTGGCTGGCCGAAGGCCTGAGCCGCCGGTTGAAAGAGGAACTGCTGGTCACCCCGGAGGTGCGCCTGGAGCCCTTTGGCACTCTGGAGCGCAGCACCTTCAAGGCCAAGCGGTTGGAGAGGAGGTGAGAGGGGGCGCCAAGACCCGGATGGAACCCGGACTGGGATGTTCTTTGGAAGGGGGTTGTTTGACGTGATCTTTTCCAAGCGGCGCGGCCTGATTCCGACGGCGAGAGCGGTCATGGCCCTGGGCCTCATCCTTTCCCTTTCCCTGGCCATGGTGGCGGGCTGTGCCGGCAAGCCGGTCCAGAACCAGGGCCAGCCCAACCAGCAGCAGGGGACGCCGGCGGCGTCCAAGGAGCCGGTGAAAATCGGCGGCCTCTACATCCTTACCGGCAGCCTGGCCCTCTACGGCAAGGCCGGTTCCCAGGGGCTGCAGATGGCCAAGGATGAGATCAATCAGGCCGGTGGCATCCTGGGCCGGCAGGTGGAACTGCAGGTCGCTGACGAGCAGGGCAAACCCGACGTGGCCACCCGGGAAGCCAAGCGGCTGGTCCTCGACTGGAAGGCGGACGCCCTGATCGGCGTGGATTCCAGCGGCAGTGTGCTGGCGGTGGCGGACGCCATGAAGGAACTCCAGCGGCCGCTGCTGGTCACCCACGCCGCCACGCCCAAGCTGGTCATGGAAAACTGGAACAAGTATGTCTTCCGCGTGACCAACGACGCCCGCATGGACGCGTGGGCCGCCGCCATGCTGGCCGCCAAGATGCCCTACAAGCGGTGGGCCAACATCGGGCCGGACTACGAGTTCGGCCGCGTCTCCTGGAGCGACTTCTTCAAAAAGCTCAAGGAACTGAAACCCGACGTCGAGAACGTGGGCGAGGCCTGGCCGAAACTCGGCGCCTCCGACTTCACCAACCACATCACCGCCCTGCTTAACGCCAAGCCGGAAGCCGTCTTCTTCAAGAAGCTCAAGGAACTGAAACCCGACGTCGAGAACGTGGGCGAGGCCTGGCCGAAACTCGGCGCCTCCGACTTCACCAACCACATCACCGCCCTGCTTAACGCCAAGCCGGAAGCCGTCTTCTCCACCGTCTGGGGCGGCGACCTGGTCACTTTTATCAAGCAGGCCAAGGGTTTCGGCTTCTTCGACCAGGTCAAGCAGTTCGTCGACCCGGTGGGGGCTTCGCTCTCGGTGCTGGTGCCGCTGGGCAAGGACGCGCCGGAAGGAATGCTGGTCTCGGCCCGGTACTGGTTCCTGTACCCGGACACCGAGCGCAACCACAAGTTCGTCGCGGCCTACCACCAGCGCTTCAACGAATACCCCGACTACGTCGCCCACGAGGGCTACTCCGCCCTGTACATGTACAAGGCGGCCGTCGAGAAGGCCGGCTCCACCGACCCGGAGAAGGTTGTGGCCGCGCTGGAGGGTCTCTCCTACGACTCACCGCAAGGTACCAAGGTGATCCGCGCCCAGGACCATCAGGTCTTCAAGGACCTCGTCTGGGGCTACACCAAGCACACCGACAAGTACCCCTTCGCGATCCTGGACCGGCTGACCGTCATCCCGCAAAAGGACGTGACCTACCCGCCGGGAAACAAGCGGTAGACAAGGGGTGATCGCCGCGTGAACCTCGCCCTGCCCGTCTTGAACGGACTCACCTACGCCGCCTTTCTCTTCCTTGTTTCCGCGGGGCTGAACCTGGTCTTCGGCGTCATGCGGATCGTCAACTTCGCCCACGGCTCCCTGTGCATGCTCGGTGCCTACGTCGCCTTCGCCGCCGTCGGCGGAGCGACCGGGCACTTCTGGGCGGGGGTGCTCGCGGCGGGAGCGGTGCTGGCCGTCCTGGGCGTGGTCCTCGAGCGGGGATTGATCCGCTTCATCTACGGGCGGGAGGAACTCTACCAGATCCTCCTGACCTACGGCCTGGTACTGGTGGCCGAGGATGGAGTCAAGCTGATCTGGGGGCGGATGTACCGGCAAATCGGCTTTCCGCCCCCCTTCGGGGGACCGGTGCACATCGGCCGGGCTCTCTTCCCCTCCTATTACCTGGCGATGATGGGCATCGCCCTGCTCATCGCGGCGGGAATGTGGCTTTTCCTCTACCGGACCCGGGCGGGGGCCGTGGTGCGGGCCGCCAGCGCGGACCAGGAGATGACGGAGGCGCTGGGGGTGAACACCAGCCTGCTCGCCAGCGCCCTCTTCGGAGCGGGTTCGGCCCTGGCGGCCCTGGCGGGGGCATTGATCCTGCCGATTCAGACGGTGGCGCCGGGGTTCGGCCTGGAAGTGGTGATCGAGGCGTTCATCGTCGTGGTGGTGGGAGGGCTGGGGAACATCTGGGGGGCGCTGCTGGGTTCGATGATCATCGGGTTGATGCGCTCCTTCGGAATCATGCTGGTGCCCGCCTTCGAACTGGCCCTCGTCTACCTGACCATGGCGGTGATGCTGGTGTTGCGGCCCTGGGGTATCCTCGGCACCCCGCCGGTGGGGAGGCACTGAGACAATGCGCTGGGTGAAGCAATGGGCGCCGATCGCGCTCCTGGTGTTCGCGCTCTGGTGGGTCCCCTCCGTGGCCTCCCCCTATTACCTGCAGCTAAGTGTGGAAATCATCATTTTGGCCCTCTACGCCACCAGCTACAACCTGCTGCTAGGTTACGGCGGAATGCTCTCCCTGGGGCACGCCGCCTACTTCGGCCTGGGGGCCTACACCGTCGCCCTGCTGGCCAAGAAGCTGGCGGTGACCTCCTTCTTCGGTTCCCTGGCCGCGGCGATGCTGGTGGCGTCGGTCGGCGCGGTGGTGATCGGCTACTTCTGCGTCCGCCTCAGCCAGGTGTATTTCACCATGCTCACCCTGGCCTTCGCCGAGATGCTTCACGCCCTGGCTTCCCGCTGGTACGGTATGACCAACGGGGACACCGGCATCACCGGGCTGCCCCGGGTGATCCTTTCGAACCTTGACTTCAGCGCTCCCCCGGACTACTATCGCCTGGTCCTGCTGGTGATCGTTCCGGCGATCTACCTGCTGTGGCGCGTGGTGCAGTCGCCCTTCGGCCTGGCGATCCGGACGATCCGCGAAAACCCCAAGCGTTCGGCCTTCCTGGGGATCAACGTCCACCTGCACCAATTGGCGGCCTTCGTTATCGCCGGCGCCTTTGCCGGCCTGGCTGGGGGGTTGTTCGCCTGGTACGAGCACGCCGTCTTCCCCGATTACGTCCAGTGGGGCAAATCAGCCGAAGCGGTGACGGTGACCATCCTCGGCGGCCACGGCGTATTCTTGGGCCCCGCGCTGGGCTCCGTGCTGATTCTGTTGCTGGAGACGCTGGTCCGCCGCTATTCCGAGTACTGGTCCCTTTACCTGGGAGTGATCCTCGTGGGCCTGGTGTTCTTCCCGGGCGGGGTGGCCGGGTACGCCGGTCGCTGGACGAAACGGCGGTCGAAAGGGGGGCTGGGCCGTGGGCATCGGGTTGAAGGCCGTGGGACTGCATAAGCACTACGGCGGCGTGGCGGCGGTGGCCGGGGTCGATTTGGCGGTGGACCCCGGGGAGATCCGCGCCGTCATCGGTCCCAACGGCGCCGGGAAGAGCACCCTGTTTGACCTGGTCAGCGGTTGGGTGCCCCCCGACCGCGGACGCGTCTTCCTGGGTGAGCGCGAGATCACCGGCTGGCCGGCCCGGCGGCTGGCCCTCACCGGCTTGGGGCGCTCGTTTCAGCGCAGCAACACCTTCGTGGGTCTGGGCGTGCTGGAAAACGTCCTGACCGCCGTGCTGGTCCAGCGGGGAAGGGCCTGGAACCCCTGGTGGCCCCTCGGCCGCTACTCCGACGAGCGGGAACGGGCCCTGACCGTGCTGGAAGAGGTGGGTCTGGCGGACAAGGCGGGCAGGCTGGTGCGGGAACTGCCCTATGGCGACCAAAAGCGTCTGGACATCGCCATCGCCCTGGCCGGTCAGCCCGGCATGTTGTTGCTCGATGAACCCCTCGCCGGGCTCGCGTCGGCCGAACGGCAGCCGATCCTCGGGATTGTCCGCCGCCTGGCGCGGGACAAGGGGACCACGGTCCTTTTTACCGAACACGACATCGACTCGGTGCTGGCCACGGCGGAACGCATCACCGTGATGCATCAGGGGGGCGTCCTGGCCGAGGGGACT
>JAJYMS010000168.1 GCA_021786825.1 Bacillota bacterium
GAAACTTGGACGTCCACATATAACACGCTGGTCATCGTGTTTGCAGCCGTGGCCATGGAGATGGTCCTGGGTGTGGCCCTCGCCTTTCTGCTCAACCGGAGTTGGAACGGGATGGGCCTGTTCCGGCTGCTAATTTTCCTGCCGATGATGTTGTCGCCGCTGGTGCTGGGCATCCTTTGGAAGTACATGTTCGACGCAACTTTTGGCATCACCAATTGGCTGGCGTCGTTCTTCATGAAGCCCGTCTCCTGGTTGACGAGCCCCACCCTCGCCCGCTTTTCCATCGTCGTGGTCGACGTTTGGCAGTGGACGCCTTTCGTGATCCTGCTGGTGATGGCCGGGCTACAAACGATTCCCCCCGAACAATACGAAGCCGCCAGCCTGGACCGGGCCGGTCCCTGGACGCAGTTCTGGACCATCAGCCTGCCTTACCTCAAGCCCGCCCTCCTGCTGGCGGTCCTTTTCCGCGTCATTGACACCTTCCGCCTTTTCGACCTGGTCTACGCCCTGACCGCCGGCGGCCCGGGAAACCAGACTCAGACGCTCTCGTTACAAACCTACAAGGAGGGCTTCCTGTTCTTTCAGACCGGCAAGGCGGCGGCGCTCTCCTGGATCCTGGTCATCGTGATCAACGTCCTGGCGACTTACCTCATCAAATTCCTTTCCGAGAAGAAGGCTCCAGCCGAAATAGCCCAGGGCGAGGGGGGCTAGACACATGTCGGAGCGCCCAGGCATTCCCCTCAAGAACGTTCTCATCTATGCACTGATCGTGGCCGCCACCCTGGTCTTTCTCTTCCCGATCTTCTGGCTGCTGCTGACCACGTTCAAAGTGAGGGTGGACGTCTTCGCTATTCCTCCCAAGTTCGTCTTTCACCCGACCCTCGACAACTATAAGATGGTGCTGCACTCTCCATTTATGAAGTACTTCGCCAACAGCTTGATCATCGCGGTGGTGTCCACGGCCTTCTCGGTGGTCCTGGGCACGCTCACCGCTTACGGCTTTTCCCGTTACCCGGTCCGTCGGAGCGACAACCTGCTCTTTTGGATCCTTTCCCTACGCATGCTACCGGTAATCGCGGTGGTCGTGCCCTTTTACATCCTGTTCCGGACGCTGAACCTGCTTGACACCCACCTGGCCCTGGTGTTGATCTACGGCATCTTCAATGTCGCCTTCACCGTCTGGCTGATGAAGGGGATGTTCGACGAGGTACCGCGGGAACTTGAGGAGGCGGCGATGATGGACGGTTACTCGCCCCTGCACGTCTTCCTGCAGGTTAGCCTGCCCCAAGTCTGGGCCGGCGTCGCCACTACCGCCGTCTTTTGCCTCATTCAGTCCCTGAACGAGTTCTTGATCGCGCTGATTCTGACCAACCAAACGGCGGTGACCGCGCCGGTCGGCCTGGCCAAGTTCCAGTCCTTTTTCGGGATTGACTGGGGTCAGATTACGGCGGCTTCGTCGATCTTCGTAATGCCGATCCTGATCTTCACGATTTTTGTCCGCAATTACCTTATCCGCGGCCTCTCCTTCGGGCGGATGAAGTAGGCGGGCCGGGAGGACTTGCACGATGGCCAAGGTCCGGCTCCAGAACTTGCACAAACGCTATTCCGGGGCGAGAGAGGAGGCGGTCAAGGGAATCGACCTTGAACTGGAGGACGAGAAGTTTACCGTGCTCCTGGGGCCCTCCGGTTGCGGCAAAACGACAACCCTGCGCATGATCGCCGGCCTGGAACGACCAACGGGCGGCGACATTTACCTCGATGGTGACCGGGTCAACGACGTGTACCCGGGAGACCGCGACATCGCCATGGTCTTCCAAAGTTATGCGCTTTACCCCCACAAGACCGTCTTCCAGAACCTCGCTTTCTGCCTGCAGCACAAAGGAATGACCCGCGATGACATTAGCGCGAGGATTAACGAGATTTCGGACATGTTACACCTACGGCACCTGCTGGAGACTTATCCCCGGGCGTTGTCAGCGGGCGAACAGCAGCGGGTAGCCATCGGCCGGGCGCTGGTCCGGCGGCCGAAGGTGTTCTTGCTTGACGAACCGCTCGCCAACCTGGATGCGCTGTTGCGAGCCGAGATGCGGACGTTCCTGCGCAAGTTGCAACAGGACCTTAGGATCACGGCGGTTCACGTCACCCACGACCAGATCGAGGCGCAGGCCATCGGCGACAAGGTCGTCATCATGGAGAACGGTCTGATTCAGCAGCAAGGCACGCCGCAGCAGGTTTACAACGAACCGGCCAACTTGTTCGTGGCGGGCTTCATCGGCACGCCGGCGATGAACTTCTTCTCGGGACAGTTGCAAAGACAGGAAGGCCAGATGGTGTTGTCTTCCCCCAAGAGCCGGATTCCCCTCCCTGAGGCGGTGTCAGGGAGGTTGGACCGGGCGCAGGCTCCGCCGGGGGTAGTACTGGGAGTGCGGCCGGAGCACCTGCACGTTTTCGCGACCCAGGTGGAGCGGGGCGTTCCAGCCAGCGTTGCGGTGGTCGAACACCGGGGAAATGAACTGGTGTTGAACCTCATCCTGGGAGGGCAGATCGTCCGCGTCAGGCGCGATAAGGCGCATTTCGGTTTTTCTCCCCAGGCCGACATGTCCGTCTGGGTGCGGCTGCCGAGCGAGCGGACCTACGTCTTCGATCAGCAAACCACCGCCCGCATTATTTAGGCTGGGGGCGAGAGGGAGGAAGGTATCGCCATGGCGGACGTAGTACTTGACAACATTAGGGTAACCTTTGGAAACAAGGAGGTTATCCGGGAAGTGTCGGCCAGGATTCCGGGTGGCAAGTACACTGTCATCGTGGGGCCGTCCGGCAGTGGCAAGTCGGTCTTGCTG
>JAJYMS010000169.1 GCA_021786825.1 Bacillota bacterium
GCCAGCTTCCTGGGCATGGCGATGGCGTAAGTGTTGTTGAAGCCCAAAGGCTTCGACCAAGTCAGGTCGAACTTGTCCTCGAACTCTTGCTTCACGCGGGGATACACCGCGTCCGGATCGGTGATGGGGTCCTTGATTTTCAGGTGTACCGAGTAGGCGGTGCCGTCGTAGTCCAGGTACATGTCGAGATCGCCGTTCCTAATCCCGTCGAAATTGACCTTGGTACCGCCCAGGTTGAGCTTCCGCTCCACCTTGATATCTGTGTTCCCTTCAATCAATTGGGCCACCATTTCGCCCATCAGGATATTCTCGGTAAAGTCCTTGGACCCGACCACAACCTTTTTTGGTCCGGCGGTGGACCCGCTGCAGCCAGCGACCAGGGCAACGACAGCTACGAGGGTGACCGCCACCAGTGCGAAACGGTTACGAAACATTGAGCTACCCCCCTTGAAATAATGCGTCAAACGCGCAAACCGCGCGGGATGAAGAAGCGCTCGAGGTACCCGATGCCTACCTCCGCCACCACGGCCAGGAACGCGGCCGGCAAGGCGCCGGCCAGGATCATCTTGTTCTGGACCCGGTCGATACCGGCGAAGATCAATTGGCCCAGCCCCCCAGCGCCGGCCAGGGACATAATGCTGGCGGTACCGATGGCGATAACCAAGGCCAGGCGCACCCCCACGAGAATCACCGACAGGGCGAGCGGGAACTGAACCATGCGCAGGATCTGCCACCTGGTCATACCCATCCCCTGGGCCACTTCGATGAGCGCGGAATCCACGTTGGTAATGCCGGTGTAGGTATTGCGAATGATGGGCATCAGGCAGTAGAAGAACAGGACGGTAATGCCGGTCTCGCGGCTCAGACCGAGAAAGATCATCACGAAGCCGACGAAGGCGAGGGCCGGGATGGTCTGAAAGGAGTTGACCACCCACAGCACCGGATCCACCAGCCTGCGATAGCGGCTGATCAGGACTCCCACGGGAACTCCCGCTACTAGGGCATAGAGCACCGCGATCAAGGCAAGCTCCAGGTGCTGAGCGGTTAGCTCGAGGATGCGGGGAGAGTTTTGAAGCATGTAGTTAAGAGTTTCCATGCACGTTTCCCCTTTGCTAAACTCTGAGCCCGCTGGGGGTCGCGAGGCGCTCTAAGCGGCCAAGGCCAAAGTCGGCCGCCAGGGCCAGCAGGGTAACCGGCACGCCCCCGGCGATGATGTGCCCGGTGGAGACCATGGCGAACCCGGTCAGGATCAGGTCTCCCAGCCCGCCACCCCCAATGAAGGCGGCCAGGGTGGCCCAACCGACGATCAGTACGGTGCTCACGCGGATCCCGCTCATGATCACCCGGAAGGCCAGGGGGAGTTCAACCATGAAGAGGAGCTGAAAGGAGGTCATGCCCATACCCCGGCCCGCCTCCAGGGCGGCGGGGTCGACTCCCTTGATGCCCGTGTACGTACTCCGCAGGATCGGGAGCAAGGCGTAAAGAAAAAGGGCCACGACGGCTGGGGCGGCGCCGATCCCCAGCAAGGGGATCATGAAGGCCAGGAGGGCAACGCTCGGCAGGGTTTGCAACAGGCCGACCGCCGTCATCACCAGATTGGCCCCCCTGGGCCAGCGGGTGAGCAGAGCGCCCGCCGGTATGGCTACTATCACCGCGAGCAGTACCGCCGAGATCGACAGGATAATGTGCTGCCCCGTTTCGTCGAGGATTGCCCGCTGGGTGTTGGGATCCTGCAGTACGGAGAGGATTTCACTGATCACGCTGCTCCACCGCCTGACGACACGGCTCCACCGTCCGGCCAAAGGGCGTGCGACAGGACGTCAACCAGTGAGGTATGAGTCATCAGGCCCTTCAGGACACCCTGGTGGTCAACCACCGGCAAGAACTCCAGGTGGTCTAGGAACATCCTTTCAAAGGCCTCCTTCACGCTGGCACCCGGATGGATCACCGGCGGGTTCGAGCGCATGAGATCCGACACCGTCAGCAAACTGCGCCGGTTCCGTTCGATCTCCTGGGCCGTGACGATTCCGAGCAGTCGATCGTCCACGTCGGTCACCAACAGAGCATTGACACGCCGCTGTCTCATGGTGGCGATCGCCTCAGCCAGTCCGTGGTTGGGATCCACGGTGACCGGCCGTTTGATCATCACTTCCGAGACCGTGAGTAGCTCGGGGGCGTCGGTCAGCCGGTCGCGGCCGACGAACTGGGCGACGAACTCGTCCTTGGGGTTGCGCAGCAATTCATCGGGGGTTGCGATCTGGTGGGGCTTGCCCTCCTTCATTACCACGATGCGGTCGGCCAGTCTCAGGGCTTCATCCATGTCGTGTGTGACGAAGAGGATGGTCTTCTTCAACTTTCCCTGCAGCCTTTTCAATTCGTCCTGCAGTGCCTCGCGGGTGATCGGGTCCAAAGCGCCGAAGGGTTCGTCCATCAGGATCAGGTTCGGTTCGGCCGCCAGCGCCCGCAACACGCCGACGCGTTGCTGCTGCCCTCCCGAGAGTTCCCTGGGGTAACGGTTCCGGAAAGTGTCCGGGTCCAGCCCGACCAGGGGCAGCAGTTCGTCGACCCGACTCGCCCGCTTGGGAGTGTCCCACCCGAGCAGCTTGGGGACCAGTTCGATGTTCTGAGCGATGGTCATGTGCGGGAAAAGCCCGATCTGTTGAATGACGTAACCAATTCCGCGCCGGAGTTGCACCGGGTCGACTTGCATGACGTCCTGCCCACCTACCTGGATGGTGCCCGAGGTTGGTTCGCACAGGCGGTTTACCATCTTGAGCGTGGTGGTCTTTCCGCACCCGGACGGGCCTATTAAACAGACCAGTTCGCCTCGTTCGACCTGCAAATTAAGGCTTTCAACCGCCTTGGTCCCGTCCGCATAGACCTTTGAAACGTTCTCAAAGCGTACCATTGAAGCTACCTCCACTAAGCTACCTCCACGAGAAACCGCCAACTTAACGACAAACAACAGGTTGTCTCCAGTATATTTGAAATCAGGTTTGGTTGTCAACCGAAGGGCGGGGTCGTTGGCGTCAAACAAAAACGCTGACACTATAGTGTCAGCGCTCGCGCGGACGTTGCCCGCCGGTCAGTTATCCCTAGCCTTCGTCAACCGCCGGTTCCGTTGCCTCCAGAAGCCCCCGTGCCCGTTCCCGGGCCGACTCGGAGCCAATGAAGGTAACCACGTCGCCCGCGTTAAGGGTGATGTCGGAGCCGGGCGAAAAGTACTCCTGCTCCCTGTGGACCACCGCGATGGCGGTGGCCCCCGTCCGGCTCCGGAGGCGGATTTCTCCGAGGGTACGCCCCGCCGCCCACGAGGCGGCCTTTACCGTCACTTCTTCCACCCGGCGACTGCCCATGGCAATAGTACCGACCTGGTGGATCAGCTTCTCCAGGGTTGTCTCCACCAAGTCGTCCAACTCCCGTCGCCGTGCCAGGAGGTCATGTAGTTCCTGGCCGGTGTCCTCCAGTGAAGCGCGGGCCCGCAGCGACTCCAGGTACTCCAGGGCCATGCCCTTGGAGACAACCCGGATGCCGCTCCCGGCTATGGATTGCAAGACACCACGGTCGTGTAGGATGGCCACTGCCCGCCGGATCGTCTCCGGGGAAACCTGGTAAGTGCCGGCCAGGCTTGACCGGCCCAGGATCCGGCTTCCCGCTGGCAACTCCCCGCAGGCAATCCGCTTGGCCAGGTCATAAGCGATCTCCTCGTAGCGCGCCCGCCCGCCGGGCTCCCGTTTGGACATCAATACGGCACTCCTCGGTCCGAAAGCATTTTGCATCATCGTACCACGTTCGAAACCGGGACGCCAGAGGACAGGATCTTACCCCAGGTACGGCGAAAGCCCACCATAGTAGCCTGCTTTCCACCACGTCACACCATGAGATCGAGGTGGGATGAGTTGATGACCCTGGAGCAGCGTCAAGCGTTGACCGCCGTGGCCCGTGGCGACGCGGCCGCGGACCTCGTCATCCGCAACGCCACCGTTTGCAACGTGTATTCGGGAGAACTCTGGCCCGTTCACGTGGCGGTGGCCGGTGACCGGGTCGCCTACGTAGGCAAGCAACCCCCGCCGGCCCGGGAGGAGTGGGATGCCGCCGGCCGCTACCTGGCGCCTGGTTTCGTCGAGCCCCACGCCCACCCGCAAGTGGTCTACAACCCGGCCAGCCTGCTGGAAGGGGTGCTGCCCCGCGGGACCACCACCCTGTTCTGTGACGACCGTGCCTTTGTGGAGTGCCTGCCCGATGCCGACGCGGCCCTGGCGGGCCTGCCCGGATCGATTCGCTGGCTGGCGTCGTGCTTCCCGGCCACGGCCGTGGCGGAACCGCACACCGGGCCCTTCGCCCCCGAGGCTGTGAGGCGCCGTCTCGACCACCCCCACGTCGCCGCGACAATGGAAATGGGCCGCTGGGCCTTGCTCTACCGGGGTGAACCGGCCTACCTGGAGACCCACCGCCTGGCGTTGGCCCGCCATCGCCGGATCGAGGGACACTTCTCCGGCGCCTCGGCTCAACGGCTTTCCGCCCTGGCGGCCGCGGGCGTTACCTCCGACCACGAAGCCATCACGGCGGAGGAGGTGGTGGAGCGCTTGCGAATGGGCTTCTGGGTGATGCTGCGCCACTCGTCGCTTCGCCGGGACCTGCCCGGCCTCTTGGCCGTGATCACCGATTCGGCCGTGGACACCAGTCGGTTGATGTTCACCACGGATGGTTCCGCCCCGGCCTTCATCGCCGCCCATGGCTTCCAGGACCAGATGCTGCGTATCGCCGTGAAGGCGGGGATCGGGCCGGTACGGGCGCTGCAAATGGTCACCCTCAACCCGGCGGTGTACTACGGGGTGGAGGCTGACGTGGGGGGTATCGCCCCCGGTCGCCGGGCGGACCTGGTAGTGTTGGGGGACCTCACGGGGTTTGAGCCCGAGCGGGTCATGGCGGGAGGTCGCTGGGTGGTGGAGGGTGGGCGCCTCGCCGTGCCCTGGCCCAAGGTCGACTGGGCCGCGGCCATGCCGCCGGCGGCATGGGCGGACCCCGCCCGGTTTGACGACCCGATGCTTTACCCCGCGACCCACTCCAGCGGTGAACCCTTCCCCGTGATCGAACTTGTCAATGCCGTAATCACCCGGCGGCGGGACGTGCCGCTCCCGGCGCGCGAAGGGCGGGTGACCCTGGAGGCCGACCAGGACCTGATTCACCTTGCCATGGCGGACCGCTTGGGCCGTTGGATCACTCGCGGCGTGGCGAAAGGGCTGGCCCCCGGCGTCGCGGGATTCGCCATCAGCCTTAACGTGGCCGGCCAATTGCTAGTCTTTGGGCGAGATCCCGCCGCCATGGCCCTGGCAGCCCGCCGGGTGGCGGAACTGCGGGGGGGCATGGTCCTGGCGGAAGGCGGGCAGCTCCTCTGGGAGTTCCCCCTCCCGCTGGGCGGTCTGATGAGCGATCGGCCCTTCGCCGAGGTCGTGAAGTGTGAACAGGAGTTGACCCGGCTGCTCCAGCGGCGTGGCTATCCTCACCACGACCCCCTTTATACCCTGATGTTTCTCCCGGTTGATGGTCTGCCCCGGCTGAGGCTGGCCCCCCTGGGACTTTACGACATCCAGGCCGAGCTGGTGGTACGGGGCGTGGACCCGTTGTGAGGGACCCGCTTCCCAGCGCCGAAAGGCAGGAGTTTCCTCCGCAAGGTCGTATAGTTTAAAGCTATGCCTTAGCAGAGGAGGCTCCCCGATGGTGGCAGGGATGAACCGACCAAACGGGCCGGCGGTGAGTTTTTGGGGTGGTCTGGGTATCATCGGCGGGACCAAAGTCCTCGTGGAGGAAGCGGGTTGGAGGGTGCTCCTGGACTTCGGTTTAGCCTACGACGTCCAGGCCAACTTCTTTGACTCCCGGCTGCGCCCCCGCCCTGCGAGCATCCTGAGGGATTACCTCGAATTCAGCTACGCTCCGCCCATTGACCAGATCTACCCGGAGGCGGCCGTCGCCGGGACCACCATGGCTCCATTGCCACCAGGGGAATCCCCGCGAACGGCGGTCTTCATTTCCCACCTGCATCTCGACCACATGGGCTTGCTGGACCTGTTGGCGTCAGAGGTCCCGGTGTACCAGACCCCGGACTCGGAGCGCCTGCAGAGGGCTCTTCAGCAATCCGGCCTGTTGACGGTGCGGTCAACCCCGGGTTTCACCGTCGCTGACCGGGGGAGGGTCAGGGTGGGTCCGCTGGAGGTCGAGGCGGTCCTGGTCGATCATGACCTGCCCGGCGCCACCGGGTACATCGTCCACACCTCGGCGGGGGCGGTCGCTTACTCGGGAGACTTGCGGCTACATGGCCTGTACCCCGAACGAACCCGCCGCTTTGCCCAACGGGCGGGGGAGGTGGGAGTGGTGGCACTGGTCCTGGAGGGCACCACCCTTTCTCCGGGAACTGCCCCGCACGTGAACAACCCGGAGGCTTCGGTGGCTGAACAGGTCGCGGAGGAGATCCGAACCTGCCCCGGCTTGGCCTTGATCAATCCGTATCCCCGTAATGTCGAGCGGGTTATCTCCCTGGCCCGGGCTGCCCGCGAAGCGGGTCGCACGCTGGTGCTGGAACCGGGTATGGCCGGCCTCATCCACAACTGGGTGCGCTCTTTCGACCGCGCAGGGTCCTTGCCGTCGGACCTCCCCGCCATCTGCGCGTACCGCGGCGGGGCGGTTTCCGGCGATGACCAGCCGATCCCCGGCCTTCCCACCGTGGACGCCGAGGACATCCGCCGGGACCAGGATCACTTCCTCTTGCAACTCCCGTACGTGCGTCTGGCCGAACTGGTCGACCTGCGCCCGGCGGCGGGCTCCGTGTTCATCCATTCCGATGGCGAGCCGCTGGGCGGGTTCGATCCGGCATACGAAAACCTGAAGCGTTGGCTGGACCACTTTCACCTCCCGCTGGTGGCGATCCGTTCGTCAGGCCACGCGTCACCGGAGGACCTGGCCTGGATCGCCCGCGAGGTGGGGGCCGGAGTTCTCTTCCCGGTGCACAGCCTGCACCCGGAGTTGCTCCAGGTTCCCGGCAGCCGTCAGGTACTACCCGAGTGGGGCCGCCGCTACGAACTCTAAGAGCCATCAGCCACGCATCCCGCGGGGACGCGCGGCCGATGGCCCGCCGACAGTTCCGTCCTTACTTGGCCAGTTCCTGGTCCACCTTGGCCGCGGCACCGGCAAGGGCGTCCTTGGGGGTGGCCGAGCCGGCCACAGCCTTCTCGATGGCACTGGAGATCACGTTGCGCAACGCCGCCCACTTGGCCGTCCGGGGCCCAAAGGTGGCGTTTTTCAGGGAGGCAAAGGGCACGCCGTTCTTGGCGTCCTTGGCCACGTGGTCCTTCCACACCTGGGTACCCGCGGCGGAGGCCCGCACCGGGACATACCCGGTTTTTGACGCGTATTTGGCGGTGATTTCAGGGCTCACCAGCCACTTGATGAACCTCCAGGCCGCCAACTGCTCCTCCGGTGAAGCCTTGGCGAAGATCCCCACGTTGGTGCCCTGGGAGATGGTCAGGTTGGTCTTGGGGCCCGCCGGCAGCGGCGCCACGTTCCAGCCGTGCTTGCCCTGGGAGTTCTTCGCAACGAAGGCGAAGCCAGCCGAACTGCCGATGTACATCGCGATCTTGCCGGGGCCGAAGACGTCGGACTCGTAGCCGCTGGCGATATTCATCGCCGCCTGCTCCTTCACCAGCCTGACGATGAACTCCAAGGCCTGGACCCCTTCCGGACCGGCAAAGGTAGCTTTTTTCTCATCCGGGGACAGGAAGTCGCTGCCCGCTTCCACCAGGTAAGTGTTGAAGGTGTCCACGTTGGGCCGCAGGCCGAAGCCGTAGACCTCAACCTTGTCGCCGTTCTTCCGGGTGACCTTTTTGGCGATGGCCTCCAGCTCATCCCACGTCTTGGGCGGCTCCTTGATCAGGTCGGTGTTGTAGAAAAGAACGTAGGCGCTCTTATTGAAGGGCATCGTCACCATTTGTCCGTTCCAGGTGTTGTTCTTGCGGAAGACCTCCAGGATGTCGTTGACCTCGTCCGGTTTCATGCCGGCCTTGGGGTCGTCGATGAACTTCTGCACGGGCACCAGGGCCTGCGACTCCAGGTACTTGGAGGTTTCGTTCTCGTACATCATCGACATCGCCGGCGGTTTGCCCGAGGCCAGAGCGGCCAGCAGCTTGTTGTTCAGGTCGGAGTAATTCCCCTGGAAGACCGGCTCGACCACGACTTCTTTCTGAGTGGCGTTGAATTCGCCGACCAGTGACTTTAAGACGTCGCCCTGGGCACCGGGCAGGGCATGCCAAAACTGAATCTTCACCGGACCGGCGGGCGAGGCCGGGGTGGTGGGTGCCGCCGGGGCCTGGGCCTTGCCGCAGGCGGCAAGGCTCGCCACCATCACCATGGTCAGCAGCATCCCGAGGCTGCGCCGCCAGTAGCTGGACCTCGACATTCTTGCTTCCCCCTTCAATGATTTTGGTGATATGTCGTGAAGCCGGGGGATGTCCCCGGCGGCCGACCAGGCCTGGCACGCGCCGCCAACCCTCTCACCCCTTGAGTCCCGTGCGGGCGATACCGGCGATGAACTGGCGCTGGACGAAGCCGAACAGGACCAGGATCGGCAGGATGCTGAGGGCGGCTGCGGCCATCAGCAAGTTGTAGGACGCCCCCACGTCGGTCAAGAAAGACTGCAGCCCCACCGCCACGGTCCGGTGCTCCGGTGAATTGGTGACGATCAGGACCCATAGAAAGCTGTTCCATTCCCCGATGAACTTGAAGAGCGCGCTGGTGACGAGGACCGGGCGACTGAGGGGCAGGAGGACTTGCCAGAAGAAGCGGAACCGGCTGCAGCCGTCGATCTCGGCGGCCTCGTAAAGTTCACGGGGAATGGCCAGGAAACCTTGCCGCAAGAAGAAGATGGCGAAGGCGGAGACCAGTCCCGGGACGACGATCGCCCAGTAGGTGTCCATCCAACCCAGGCGGGAGACGGTTATGAAGTTCGGCACCAGTAATACCTCGCCGGGTACCATCATTGATCCGAGGATAACGGCGAAGAGCACATCCCGGCCGAAAAACTCCATCGAGGCGAAAGCATATGCCGCCAGCGCCGACACGGCTACTTCCCCGATCGTCCCCACCGTTGCGACCATGAAGCTGTTGGCAAAGTATGTGGCGAAGGGAGCGGCATGCCAGGCGGTGGGAAAGTTGGACCACTGCCACACCGAAGGGATCCAACGGGGCGGGAACTCCAGGACCTCGGCGTCGGGTTTGAAGGCCGTGGAGAGCATCCAGAGGAAGGGAAACAACATCAGGCAAGCCCCGATGCCGAGCAGCAAGTAGCGCGCGGGTTTTTCGCTTGCGGCAAGCTTCAGGTTGGCGTCGGGCCGCGTTGCGTCCATCGTCTCTCCTACTGGTAATGCACCCGCGTACGACTAAGGCGGAACTGCAGGATGGTCAGGAGGAAGATACCGGCGAACATCACGTAGGCGGCCGCCGAGGCCAGCCCCATGTGCCACTCCCGGAAGGCCTTTTGGTACACGTAGAAGACCAGCGTGGTGGCCGCCTGCTGCGGGCCGGGCCGACCGTCCCACAGGATGAAGGGGGCGTCAAAGACCTTGAAGGAGCCGATCAGTGAAACGACGCCCACGAAGAGGGTGGTGGGCGAGAGCAGCGGCCAGGTGATGTAGCGGAAGACCTGCCATCTGTTGGCCCCGTCGATCTGGGCCGCCTCGTAAAACTCCCGGTCGATGCCCTGGAGCCCGGCCAGGTAGATGACGGCATAATAGCCGACGAATCGCCAGACGCTAAGCATGGCGAGCAAGGGGATGGCCAGGGGCGGTGAGGTCAGCCAGGGTACGCCATGAATCCCCAGACGGTCAAGCAGCGCGTTCACCAGGCCGTAGTCGGTGTTGAAGAGCCAGCGCCAGATCATGGCCACCGCCACCGTCATGGTTACGTACGGGATGAAGTAGGCGGAGCGGAACAAGCCCCGCAATTTGAGCCGTGCGTTGAGCAAGAGGGCGATGCCCAGCGCCAGGGCCATGGTGACGGGCACTGACAAGAGCGAGTAGAGCGCGGTGTTGCGGATCGCTCCCAGGAAGTCCCCGTCTGCCAGCACGGCGGCGTAGTTGCCGGTGCCGACGAATTGCTTGACCGGGCTGATCAGGTCCCAGTCGTAAAGACTCAATCCGATGGACTGGATGGCGGGCCAAAAATGGAAGACCCCGAGGACCACCAGAGATGGCAGGAGGTAGAGGTACGCGGAGACGGTACGCTGCCAGTACCGGCGCCGTGCCCGGCGGCGAGCAGAATTGAGCTCGTCCAATGCCCACCTTCACCTCCCGAAACAAAGAAGAACACTATCAATTCGCCTTCACCCCGCCATAGTCCTCCCTTTCGGGGCAGGAAACCGGTCGGGTGGCGTCGAATCAAACATGAATGACTTGTCTGAAGTTAAGGTTCTGGGAATCAGGAGGTGGCTTGTTTGGCGCGGGTTAACCTGGAAGGAATTATAAAGCGTTTCGGCAACAACGACGTGGTCAAGGACTTGACTATCGACATTAAAGACCGCGAGTTTTTGGTGCTGGTAGGTCCGTCCGGGTGTGGCAAGACGACCACCCTGAGAATGATCGCCGGCCTTGAAGACCCCAGTTCGGGCACCATTCACATCGGCGACCGGGTTGTTAATGACCTGCCTCCCAAAGACCGCGACATCGCGATGGTCTTTCAGAACTACGCCCTATACCCCCACATGAACGTTTATGAGAACATGGCTTTCGGATTGAAGCTGAGACATGTGCCCAGGGTGGAGATAGACCGCCGGGTGCGCCAGGCGGCCCAGATCCTGGACATCGAGCACCTGCTGCGGCGGAAGCCGAGGGAACTGTCGGGCGGTCAGCGCCAGCGGGTGGCCCTGGGTAGGGCCATTGTCCGGGAGCCGGCCGTGTTCTTGATGGACGAGCCCCTGTCCAACCTGGACGCCAAGCTGCGCGTCCAGATGCGGGCGGAAATCTCCAAGCTGCACCAGCGGCTGAAGACGACCGTCATCTACGTGACCCATGACCAGACCGAAGCCATGACGATGGGTAGTCGCATCGCCGTCATGAAGGACGGCGTGGTGCAACAACTCGACTCTCCCCAGGCCATCTACGACAAGCCTTCCAACCGGTTTGTGGCCGGCTTCATCGGAAGCCCGGCCATGAACTTCATGGACGTCCAAGTGGACCTCAAGGACGACGATGCCATCATCCTTGGCAGTGAGGCGTGGCAGGCAAAGCTACCCGCGAGGGAACGGCCGGCCTTGCGCTCCTACGCAGGCAGGAAGGTTACCCTGGGCATCCGGCCTGAACACCTCCGTCCCCTCGAGCCAGGCACCCTTCCGGGCACCGAGACCCCCGGGCAAGCGGTCAGCTTCGCCGGCACCGTGGAGGTCAGGGAGACCCTGGGGGCGGAAACTTTGCTCCACGTGGCGGTCGGGGCTCTGACCATGGTTGTACGCGCTGACCCACGGGTCTCCGCGCGGGTGGGGGAGACCCTCCAACTTGCTTTCCACCGGGAGAACGTGCACCTCTTTGACCCCGAATCGGAAGCGGCGATCTCCTAGCTACTTCATCCCGCTGCGCAGGAAACTGGAGACGAACTGCCGCTGGAACACGAGGAAGGCTGCGAATAGCGGCAGGATCACGATCACCGTGGCGGCGGTGACCAGCGACCAGTCGGCCCCAGCCTCCACCGCCTTGGCGAAAAGCGCCAGACCCACGGTGAGGGGGCGGACCTGTGGCGAGTTGGTGACGATCAGCGGCCAGAAGAAGTTGTTCCAGTGGTAGCTCACGGAGACCAGGCCGAAGGCCACCAGGGTCGGCCGCGCGGCCGGCAGAAACACGTGCCACAGCGTCCGCAGGGGGCCGCAGCCGTCGATAGCCGCGGCCTCTTCCAGTTCCCGGGGGACCTGTTTGAAGGTCTGGCGCAAGAGGAAGGTTCCGAAGGCTGACCCGACGTAGGGGAGGATGATGGCCGTCCTGGTGTCGACCAGATTCAGCGCCCGAATGGTGATGTAGTTGGGGACCACCAGTGCTTCCGCCGGAACCATTAACTGCAGCAGAAAGATCATGAATAAGAAGTCCTTGCCCCGGAACTGCATCCGGGCGAAGGCGAAACCGGCCAGGGTGATGGTCACGAGCTGTGAACTCAGAATTCCGGTCACGATCAGGATGGTGTTCAGGTAGTAAGTGCCGAAGGGGGCGTAGCCCCAGGCTCGGCGGTAGTTGGCCAGCGAGAAGCCGGTGCCCAGCCACGAGCCGACCGACACCGCCTCACCCGGCGGGCGTAAGGAGGTCACTACCGCCCATAGAAGCGGCACCGCCCAAGAGGCTGCCAGGGCGGCCAGGATCAGCCACAGGGCATGATCGGAGAGACGCCACCGGCTGGTCACCACCCGCCGCCTGATCATCGGCCGGCTATTCATAGTGCACCTTGCGCTCCACGTAGAGGTTGTTGAACAGGGCGATAACCAGCAGAATCGCCACCAGCACCACCGTTAGGGTCGCGGCGACACCGCGATCGAAGAAGCTGAAGGCCACCTCGAAGATGTGGAATAGCAAGAGGTTGGTGGCGTTGCCCGGGCCCCCGCTGGTCATCAGCCAGAGCTGGTCGACGGTTCGGAAGGCGTTCACGGCGGCAATGGTGCCAACGAACAGGGTGGTCGGTGAAAGCAGGGGGAAGGTGATCCTCCAGAACTGCTGCCAGGGGCTGGCGCCATCGAGTTCGGCCGCCTCAAACACATCCTGGGGCAGGTTCTGCAGCCCGGCCAGGAAGAAGATCATGAAGTAACCCGCGTCCTTCCAGACCGACATGGCCATGATCGCCGGCAGGGCAGTGCTGTCGTTGCCGAGCAGGTTCACGTAGGTCAGGCCGAAAGGCTCCAGGAAGCGGGCTAGCAATCCGTATTGCGGAATGTACAGGTAAAGCCAGATGGTGGCTGCCGACATCATCGGGATCACCGTCGGGTAGAAAAACAGGGTACGGAAGAAGGCCGTTCCTCGCCAGCGGCGGTTGAGCTGAAGTGCGAGGAACATCGCCAGCGAAACCGATATGGGAATGGTGCCGAGGGCAAAGAGCAGGGTGTTGCCGAGCACCTGGTGGAAGACCGGTGCCGCAAAGACCCGGGCGTAGTTATCGAGTCCCACGAAGCCCGTCGGGGAACCCGGCTTGGCCTGAAAGAGGCTCAGGTACGCGGCGTGGAACATCGGCCAGACGGTGAAGGTGAGGATCACCGCAAGGCCCGGGAGGATCATCAGGTACGGCCCCCATGGGCTGGAGGCCGTACCTGCACGCTTTGTGGCGGGAACCATGCTAGTACCCTGAACTGCTCTTCGCGCCCGACAGGATCTGCTCGGCTTCCTTCTGGGCGGCGTCGATCGCCTCCTTCACGCCCAGCTTGCCGGTCACGATGTCCTGCAGCTTGGTGTTGTAAGCCTTGTAGATCTCCGGGTTGCGGTGGGTGGAAAGCTCGCGTTGCGCGTATTGAAGCTGATCGCGGGCTACCAGGAAGTTGGGGTTCTTGGCCACGAAGTCCTTCATCACCGGGGTGTCGTAGGACGACTGGCGCGGTGCCACGTACCCGGTCCCGATGCTCCACTTGGCCAGGTTTTCCGGGTGGGTCATCCAGCGCACGAACTTCCAGGCGGCCTGCTGCTTCTCGGGGCTGACCTGCTTGAAGATGTAGAAGTTGCCTCCCCCGGTGGGAGTGCCGTAGCCCTTGGGGCCCGCCGGCAGGAAGGCCACGCCGAAGGGGAACTTGGCGTTCTGCGCGATGTTGGTGAGCGAACCGGTGGTGTGGAAAATCATCGCCGCCTTGCCGCCGACGAAGTCGGTCGGAACGGCAGCCCACTGGATCACCCCGGTGGGCATGATCTTGTCGTCGCGGGAGAGGCTCAAGAAAAACTCCAGGCCCCGGATGTTTTCCGGCGAGTTGAAGAAGACCTTGGTACCGGTGTCATCGCAGATATTCTTGCCGGCCTGCATGGCAAACCCCTGCAACAGCCAGTACGGGTACCCGTCGGACGGGATCTTCAGGCCCCAGACGCTGCCGTCGGGCTTGGTCAGTCTCTTGCCGTCAGCCACCAGTTCGTCCCAGGTCTTGGGGGGCTTGTCAGGGTCCAGCCCGGCCGCCTTGAAGAGGTCCTTGTTCCAGTAAAGCACCACCGTGCTGCGCTGGAAGGGCATCCCCCAGGTCTTGCCTCCCGCCTGCGAGTTGGCCATGAAGGCGGGGTAGAAGTCCTTGAGGTAGGCCTGGCCGTCGGTATCCTTCTGGATGAAGCCGTCGAGGGGGACGACAAAGTCCTGGTCAACCAGGGTATACAGGTCGGTCGAAAGCAGCACCGCCACCTCGGGGCTCTGTCCACCCTGGATGGCCGTCTGGACCTTGGTCAGCGTATCCGAGTAGTTGCCGGCGAAAACCGGCTTCACCTTGATGTCCGGGTTAGCCCGCATGAAGTCATTGGCCATCCCCTCGATCAGCTTGGTGATGGGACCGCCCACCGCGACGGGATAATAGAAGGTGAGTTCCACGGGAGCCTTGGCTTCCTTTTGCGGCTGCGGTGCTTCGGCCTGCCTGCCGCAACCGGATGCCGCAAGGAGCATCACGATGGCAAGGATGGCCATAAATCTGAAGCCCAGCTTACGGGACACGGGATCACCCTCCCCACATTCAAATTTACAGAACAAATTAACTTCGGCGCGCAAGCTGATTTTCCCTGCCGAGGACGCCACCGGCGTCGGGGGAGGAAACCAGCCGGGTGACGCCGAATAAACGGCTACGACGGATCCGACCACCTGACCGGGGTGGTCGGCTACATGCTTTTTGGGTTCGCGGGACAGCGGGACAGAGGAGGAGACAACGATGGAGTTGCGATTGCCGGAGTGGCCGATCATCGATTTTCACGTGCACTTTCCCGTGCCCGGCAGTTTTCTGGGCGGGTCCCGCCAGCGCTTCATCGCCCGGTTTGGCCAACGCAAGTGGGACCTGCTTGCCAAAGCGCGGTCCGAGTACCAGGAGGACTGGTTCCTGAGTTGGGCCTTTCCCCGGCCGGAAGAGGCCTCCCGGACCTGGGAGGAGCAGGCCGACCGCTGGCGGGCGGAGGCCGACCAATACAACCTTGCCAGGGTCGTTTTCGTCACCGGCGGTGGCAACGACCAACTGGCGAAAATTGTCGCCCGCCACCCCGACCGTTTCCTCGGGTTCGCCCACCACGACCCCTTCGCTCCGGACGCGGCCCGGGAGCTGGAGCGGGCGGTCACCCAACTGGGACTGCGCGGCTACAAGGTTTTTGCGCCCCTGCTGGACCGCCGGCTGGATGACGAAGCAGCCTTTCCCGTGTGGGAAGTAGCGGAGCGCCACCGCCTGCCGGTGTTGATCCACTTCGGCATCCTGGGGGGTGGCGGGGGGACGGGCAACGCCCTGAACATCGATCCCCTGGTGCTGCACGACGTGGCCAAGGGGTTTCCCGAGGTGCCCTTTGTCATCCCGCACTTCGGCACCGGTTACGTGCGCGAGTTGCTGCAACTCGCCTGGGCGTGCCGCAACGTCTACGTCGACTCCTCGGGGAACAACGAGTGGGTGCGCTGGATGCCCTACGACCTGGACATCCAGACCCTTTTCCGGCGCTTCTACGAGACCGTCGGGCCGGAGCGGATCATCTTCGGCACCGACTCCTCCTGGTTCCCGCGGGGTTTCGCCATCCGGTACCTGCTCGATCAGTTCCGGGCGTGCCGGCAGTTGCGGCTGCCCGACGAGCACCTGCGCCTCATCTTCGGCGGCAACGCCGCGCGGCTGTTGCATCTGGACTCCTGACCGCCCAAAGGGCGGGACCCTGTGGGAGGAGGTTTGCCGTTGGCGGAACGCATCCTCACCGTCCCCGAGGTCATCACCCGGCCGGCCGGCTACCTGCCCACCGGCAACGAGTATGTGGCCATCCCGACCCTGTCGGCCCGGGACGGCAGCGTCGCCAGCATCAACGTCCTGCATCTGGGCGCCCGCGGCCTGCTGGAGTACGACGGCGGCGGCGAGCCCTTCCTGCGGCCCGTGG
>JAJYMS010000120.1 GCA_021786825.1 Bacillota bacterium
TGGGCCCGTCCTGACGCCGGATTGGTGGGGCTGTTGATCCAGGTGAAGGGCCCCGGGACCCGGGCTGTCGTCGGCCGGCGCCCCGGTGAGGAACTGCAAGTACTTGGTCCGCTCGGCCGGGGGTTTGCGCCGGCCCGCCGGGGCGAGCGAGTGGCCTTGATCGGCGGGGGAGTAGGGGTCGCCCCCCTACTCTTTCTCGCCGAGCGGCTGGCGTCCCGCGGCTGCGCCGTGGATGTCGCCCTCGGCTTTCGCAGTGCCGGTCTGGCCCTGGCGACCGAAGAACTGGGGCGCCTGGCGAACCGCCTGGTGGTGGTCACCGACGACGGCAGCAACGGCCGGACGGGCGTGGCCACCGACGCCTTCCGCGACCTGGCCGACGCCGGTCCGGTGCATCGCTTTTGCGCCTGCGGGCCTCCCCCGATGTTGCGGTCGGTGGCGCGATTCGCCGCGGCGCGGGGGATCCCCGGGGAAGTGTCGGTGGAGGCCAACATGGCGTGCGGGATCGGCGCCTGCCGCGGCTGCGCGATCCTGATCCGCGACGGTTCCACGGGCGGGTCCGAGTACCGGCGCGTGTGCGCCGATGGGCCGGTCTTCCCGGCGGGGGAGGTGTTCTGGCGGTGAGCGATCCGTCCACCCGGGGCGCCCAGTCCCAGGCGGTCTCGCTGGAAGTGCAACTGGGGCCGCTGCGCCTGCGGAACCCGGTGATGGTGGCCTCGGGCCCCTTCGGGTTCGGGGAGGAGTACGGCCGTTATTTCGACCTGAACCGGCTCGGGGCCGTGGTCGTGAAATCGGTCACCCTGGAGCCGACCCCCGGCAACCCGCCGCCCCGCGTGGTGGCGACGCCGGCCGGGATGCTCAACTCCATCGGCTGGCAAAACCCCGGCCTGGAGGGTTTCAAGCGGTTGCACCTCCCCTTCTTGCAGGGGCTGGAGGTGCCCGTGATCGTCAACGTGGCCGGCTACACCGTCGACGAGTACGCCCGGCTGGCCGAGGCCCTCAGCGCGCTGCCCAACATCGCGGCGTTGGAGGCCAACATCTCCTGCCCCAACGTCGAGCACGGCGGCAAGGCCTTCGGCACCGACCCCGCCACCGCCGCGGCGGTGGTCCGGGCGATGAAGAACCATACCGGCCTGCCCGTGATCCCCAAGCTGGCGCCCAACGTCACCAGCATCACCGAGATGGCGCTGGCCGTGGAGGAAGCCGGGGCCGACCTGATCTCGCTGATCAACGCCCCCCTGGGCATGGCCGTGGACACCCAGACGTGGCGCCCGCGGATCGCCCGCGTGGTGGCCGGGCTCTCGGGGCCGGCCATCAAGCCCCTGGCGCTGGCCCTGACCTGGCAGACGGTACGGGCGGTCAAGGTGCCCGTCATTGCCATGGGAGGGATCGGCTCGGCGGAGGACGCGGCGGAGTTCCTGCTGGCCGGGGCGCGGGCGGTGGCGGTGGGCACGGCCCTGTTCGCCGACCCCCTGGCCCCGATCCGGGTAATCGAGGGACTCGAAGCCTACCTCCGGCAACACCGCCTGGGACGGGTGACCGACCTGGTCGGCAGACTCATCTTGGAAGGGGAGGACTGGGAGCGTGACGGAGCAAGAGGTCCTGGAGTTGTTGACCCAGACGGGGGTAATCATGTACGGCCACTTCCGCCTGACCTCGGGTAAGCATAGCGATACCTACCTGCAGTGCGCCAAGGTCCTGCAGTACCCTGACCTGGCGGAGCGGCTTGCCCGTCCCATCGCCGACGCGTTCCTGGCCGACGGGGTGCAGGTCGTGGCCGGGCCGGCCACGGGGGGAATCATCGTGGCCCACGAGGTCGCCCGGGCCTTGGGGGCCCGCGCCGTCTTCGGCGAGCGCGAGGAGGGGGCGATGACCTTGCGGCGAGGGTTCGCCATCGAGCCGGACGAGCGCGTCCTGGTGGTGGAGGACGTCCTCACCACGGGCGGCTCGGCGTCGGAACTGGTAGAGGCGGTCCGCGACCGCGGGGGGCTGGTGGTCGGCGTTGGGGCGCTGGTCGACCGCAGCGGCGGAAAGCTCGACCTGGGGGTCCCGGTGACGACCCTGGCGCGGATCCGGCCGAGCCTGTATGAGATCGAGAAGTGCCCCCTGTGCGCGGACGGCATCCCGGCCATCAAGCCGGGCAGCCGGAAGGTTTAGGGGGAGGCCGATGGACGATGGAACGATGGCCGAGGGACGCGGCCTGAAGGAGAAGGTGGCCCTGGCCTGCCGGATGTTGGAGCAGGCGGGACACGGCGACTACAACCTGGGCCACGTGGCCGCCCGCGCCGGCCAGGGAATGTACATGAAGCCGGCGGGCCTCGGGCTGGGTGAGGTCACGGCCGACGACATCCTCACCCTCGACCTGGACGGGAGAGTACAGGGGGGCCGCCACCCGAGCCACAGCGAGTGGCCCATCCACGCCGCCATCCTCCGGGCGCGGCCGGAGGTGCAGGCGGTGGTGCATACCCATCCGCCCTTCGCGACGGCCTACAGTTGCCTGGGGCGGGAACCCCTCGTCCTGAATCAGGACGGGGTCCTCTTCGCCGGCGGGGTGGCGATCTTCGACCAGACTCCCGATCTCGTCAACACCCCGGCCCTGGGCGAGGCCCTGGCCCGGCGCCTGGGGAAGGGCCAGGCCGCCCTGCTGCAAAACCACGGGCTGGTGACGGTCGGCACTTCAGTGGAAGAGGCGACCTACCTGGCGATCTCGCTGGAAAAGAGCCTGCACACCCAGTGGATCGCCGCCGTCTATGGCCTGGCGGCCGGCACGGCGCCGGCGGCCATCGCCGCCGAGGTGGCCGGGCGGATGCGGGCCGAGGCGTTGAAGCCGGCCCGGGTCGCCGGGATCTGGCACTACCTGGCGCGCCGCCTCGACGGTTGAGGACCCCCCTGGCCTGAAGTTCAAGTTGGAAGTCGCAATTGCAATATGCAACTACCACCGTGCAAAGCGCCCCGGACTGGGTCCCGAAAAGAGCCCCCGGGGCGCTCTTTTTGTCCCGGGGCAGGGTTGGCACAAAAGTTGCACGG
>JAJYMS010000247.1 GCA_021786825.1 Bacillota bacterium
GGAGTTTCGCCTGGCCTTCCAGCGCCTGCCTTCCCTCGAGTCGCTGGACCTGCTGGGCTTCCGCCTGGTCCTGGCCGCCTTTCCGCTGCTGACCCTGGCCATGATCACCGGGTACATCTGGGCCCGGGAGGCGTGGAGGCAGGGATACCAGTGGGACGTCAAGCTGATCTGGACCGAGGTGACCTGGCTGATCTACGGTGGGTACCTGGTCGCCCGGGCCCTCGGGTGGCGCGGGCGGCGGGCCGCGCAGTGGCTGATCGCCGGGTTCTTCCTGGTGCTGGTGAACTACTTCGCGATCAACATCTTCTTCACCCGGTGGCACGGCTTTTGACCGGCAGGAGGGATAACTTGAGCCGCAGGTTTCGAATTGGCAGCCGGCGCAGCGCCCTGGCGATGGAGCAAAGCGGGTGGGTGGCGGAAAAGCTGGGACAGTTGCATCCCGGCTTTCGGTTTGAGATCGTGCGCTTCAAGACGCAGGGCGACCGGGTGCTGAGCGTGGCCCTGAGCAAGATCGGCCAGAAGGGCCTGTTCACCCGGGAACTGGAGGAGGCCATGCTCCGCGGCGAGATCGATCTAGCCGTGCACAGCCTGAAGGACCTGCCCACCGAACTGCCGCCCGGGCTGGCGCTGGGGGCGGTCACGGAGCGGGTCGACCCGCGGGACGTGGTGGTTTCCCACGGCGGCTTGGGGTTGGACGCCCTCCCCCGCGGGGCCCGGGTGGGTACCAGCGCGCTGCGACGTGCCGCCCAGTTGCGCCACCGCCGGACGGACTTGGACGTGGAGAGCGTCCGGGGCAACGTCGAGACCCGGCTGCGCAAGCTGGACGAGGGACACTTCGGTGCCCTGGTGATGGCTGCCGCCGGGCTGTCGCGCCTCGGACTGGGCGACCGGATCAGCGAGTACCTGGAGCCGGAGACGCTTCTTTCGGCCGTCGGGCAGGGGGCCCTGGGGATCGAGATCCGGGCCGACGACGAGTTTACCCGGGAGGTCGTCCGCCGGCTTAACCATCCGCCCACGGAGGCCGCGACCACGGCGGAACGGGCCCTGCTGCGCCGCCTGGGGGGAGGTTGCCAGGTGCCCATCGCCGCCCTGGGGCGGGTGACCGGGGACCGGCTGCGGCTCGACGGGATGGTCGCGGACCCGGACGGGCAACGGCTGGTCAGGGACCGGGCCGAGGGTCCGGTGGCCGAGGCGGACGCCCTCGGCGTCGCCCTGGCAGAGCGGCTGCTCGCCGCCGGCGCGGGCGACATCCTGAAGAACTTCACCGACTACGGTCAATGAACCTCCGCGGGCGGACGGTAGTGGTCACCCGGTCGCGGCAGCAGGCGCGGCCGCTCATCGAGATGCTGGAGGAGTTTGGCGCCCAGGTCGTCGAATTCCCTCTCATCCGCACGGTCAGCGCCCGGGAGATGTCACCGGCGGAGCGCGCCCCCCTGGAGGCCGCCATCAGGGAACTGGCGGGCGGCGGGCAGGGGGCGAGCGCCTACCACTGGTTGATCCTGACCAGCGCCAACGGCGTGGACTCGTTCATGGAGCGCCTGCAAGCGCTGGGGTTCGACACCGGGGCCTTGGCGGGGGTTAAGGTGGCGGCGGTGGGCAAGGCCACTGCCAGGGCCCTCGGGGAGTGGGGCGTGGAGGTGGCGCTGGTGCCGGCCGAGTTCCGGGGCGAGGCGGTGCTGGCCGCCCTGGCCCCCCAGGTAGGGCCGGGGGTACGCGTCCTGTTGGCCCGCTCCGACCTGGCGGCGCCCGAGTTGCCTCGCGGGCTGGCCGGCCTCGGGGTCGAGGTGGTCGATGTCGTCGCCTACCGAACCGAGCCTGACGGCAACGGAGCCGGCGTGGTGCGGGCGGGGCTGGTCGCGGGGAGGGTGGACGCCATCACCTTCACCAGCCCCTCGACGGTGCGGAGTTGTTTGCAGGTGCTGGGGCAGGACGCGCATCAGCTCCTCCTCCCGGTGGTGGTGGCCTGCATCGGGCCGGTGACCGCCAGGGCGGCACGGGAGCAGGGTCTGAGTGTTCAGGTGGTCGCCTCGGAGTCCACGGTGGAGGGTCTGGCGAGGTCCCTTGCCGAACGGCTGGGGCCGGTCGCAAATAACTAGCAGGAGGGGTTTGGCCGTGGGTTTTCCCGTTGACCGGCTGCGGCGGCTACGCCGCAGTGAGACGCTGCGCCGGATGGTCCGGGAGACGACGCTGGCGCCCGACGACTTTATCTACCCGATGTTCGTGGTCCCCGGGAAGGGCTTTCGTCGCGAAATCTCGGCGATGCCCGGGCAGTACCAGCTTTCGGTGGACCAGTTCCTGCGGGAACTGGAGGACGTCGCCTCCCTTCGGATTCCGGCGGTGATCCTGTTCGGCGTTCCGGAGGTCAAGGACGCCGTGGGTTCCAGCGCCTATAGCGACGAAGGAGTCGTGCAGCAGGCGATCCGGGCGGCCAAGCGGGAGTTCCCCCAGTTGGTGGTGATCACCGACGTCTGCCTGTGCGAGTACACCAGCCACGGTCATTGCGGCATCCTCCGCGGGGAAGAGGTGGACAACGACCCGACGCTGGTGGTCCTGGCCCGCGAGGCCGTGTCCCACGCCCGCGCGGGGGCCGACATGGTCGCCCCGTCGGACATGATGGACGGGCGGGTGGGGGCCATCCGCCAGGCCCTGGACGCGGAAGGGTTTTCCCACGTGCCGGTGATGGCCTACTCGGCCAAGTATGCCTCCGGCTTTTACGGGCCCTTCCGGGAGGCGGCCGAATCGACGCCGCAGTTCGGCGACCGACAGGGCTACCAGATGGATCCGGCCAACGCCCG
>JAJYMS010000077.1 GCA_021786825.1 Bacillota bacterium
CCGGGAGTCTATCGGCCGTACCTGTGGTTTCGGTCGGTCCGTTCACCAACTGGCCATTTTTCTTCTCGATGAAGAAGACGGTGTCGCAGCCGGCGCATTTGGTGGTGCCTCGGAAATTCCAGAAGCTATAGGGGTCCAGATAGTTGATGACCCCGCAACGCGGACAGATAAGCACTATTAACCCTCCTCTCAGATGACGCCGTCGGCTTCGAGCTTCTGCAATTCGCTCGGGGTCGCGCCGCAGAGTTTGCCGTAGACGTACTCGTTGTCGGCGCCCACCGGCTTGTAGACCCACTTGAAGCGGGCCGGCGTGTCAGACAATTTGGCGGCAGGTCCCTGTGCCATGACGTCGCCGTAGGTGGGGTCATCCCGCCAGTCGATGGCGCCGCGCATCCGCCAGTGCGGGTGTTCGGCCACCTCCTTGGCGTTCCAGACAGGCTGGTTGATGATCCCGGCATCGTCGCAGAGCTTGGCCACGTCTTCCTTGGTCTTGTCCTTGGCCCATTTCTCCAGCGCGTTGTAGATCTCCATCTGGTTCTCGGGCTTGACGCGCTCGTCGTGCGTGCCGAACTTGGCCAGTTCCTTTGCGCCGGTCACCTTGACGAGCTTGGCGTAATCCGCGTCCTTGTAAGCGGTGATCAGGATATAGCCTTGTTCGTTCTCCTGCGGGTTGGGGGAATCAGGGTAGGAGCTCTTGCCGCATTGAATGATCCCGTGCACGCAGAGCTGGGTGTCCCAGTTGCCCCAGCGCTGGCGAACCACGCCCTGGCGGCCGTAGAGCGGGAGGCTGTACTCCAGCAGGCGGGTGGCCCCGTGTACCTGGGAGTACTCGATCATCGTGCCCTTGCCCGTCTTCTCCCGGTACAGCAGCGCCGCCAGGATGGCCTGGGCGGTCATCATGCCGCCCCAGTAGTCAGCCAGCCAGATGGTGTGCTTGGCCGGGGTGCCGCCCATTTCCGGCGGCTGCCCGGTGATGCCGAAGACGCCGCCCTGGGCCTGCCCCAGGATGTCGTAGGAGGCGCGGAACCGGCCGGGGCCGAAGCCGCCGAAGCCGCCCAGCCAGGCGTAGATCAACCGCGGGTTGACCTGGGAGAGTTGCCGGTACCCGACCCCCCAACGGTCGAAGGTGCCGGGGCGGTAGTTCTCCACGATGACGTCCGACTTGGCGGCGAGTTTCTTCATCAGTTCTTGGGCCTCGGGGCGGTGGAAGTCCATCGAGATGCAGTACTTGTTGTAGTTGGCCCCTACCGAGCCGAAGCCGGTGCCCTTTTCGGGAATCCAGCGGGAGAGGGGATAAAGGCCGGGCTCGTTCCAGGGCGTGGTGTGCCGCATCGGCTCACCGCGGCGGGGCAGCTCGATCTTGATGACCTCCGCTCCCAGTTCGCCAAGGTAGTTGGCGCAGGAGGGCCCCAGGATGTACTGGGTGACCGAGAGCACCCGCAGGCCCTTCAGGGCTTCGGGCTTGTCGAAAACCGTTTTCGGATCGAAGGTCTCGCGGCAGAACTCTTCGAAGGACTGCTGCCGGACCTCTTTTTCAGCGACGGCCACCTAGATCACTCCTTCCCGGTGCATGCGGTCCATGGTGCCCTTGCTCAGACCCAGCAGGCGGCGATAGACGTCCTCGTTGTCGTAACCCACGGGCCGGCCCAGCCACTTCACCCGCGGCGCGCATTCCTTCTGCAGGAAGGGCGAGGTGCCGTAGAGGACCTTCCCGTACAGCTGGTCGTCGATCTGGTCCAAGTGTCCGCGATACTTGAAGTGTGGGTACTCGGCCACCTCGTCGATGGTGGTCACGGCGCCGGAAGCCACCTGCTCTTCCAGCAGCGCCGTTTCGGCTTCCCAACGGGCCTTGTCCTTCATCCATTCCGACAGCAGGGTGCAGGCCTTCACGTTGGCGGCGTGGGTCAGGCGGTCGGTGACCTCCTTGAGGCTCGGGTCGTCCACGATCAACTTCTGAACCTCTGGCCGGTCCTTCCCGACGGTGTTCCAGATGCGGTACCACAGCCGGTCGTGGCCGCCGCCGATCATCATGTAGCCGTCCTTGGCGGGGTTCACCGAGTAGATGTTGATGGCCAGGTCCCAGTTGCCGTACCTGGGCCGGATGCTGCCGTCCATGCCGTACCAGGCCCAACTATAGTCCAGGATCCTGATCACGGCCTCGGCTCCCGTGGCCTCCACGAACTGGCCCTTGCCGGAAACGACGTCTCGATAGAAAACGGCCGCGAGAATGCCGATCGCCGCCGAGGTGCCCCCGACGTAATCGGCTACCCACATCGCCGAGCGGGTCGGCTTGCCGCCCATTTCCTTCGGCGTGCCGGTGCCATGAACGAATCCGCAGGCGCACTGGGCCACCGGATCGAGCATCCCGGGCTGATCCTTGAGGGGGCCCCATTGGCCCCGCTGTCCAACCCAGGCGTAGACAAGGCGCGGGTTGATCACCGAGAGCTGCCGGTAACCGATCCCGAGCTCGTCCGCCCGCCCCGGCGGCAAGTTCTCGATGATCACGTCGGCGTGGACGGCCAGCCTTCTCAGAACGTCCTGGCCTTCCTCGGTTTCCAGGTTCAGGGTGATTGACTGCTTGTTGCGCATCTCGTGCAGGAAAGTGCCGCCCACAGCTTCCCCCGCGACTTTGTCCTCGAACATGTACTCCCTGCGCCCAAAGGGGGTCAACTGGCGTGCCGGGTCGCCGCCCGGGGGCTCGACCTGAACTACCTCCGCCCCCTGTTCCGCCAGCAGCGAACTGCACCAGTGTCCGATCATCTGGGATGTGGTGAGGTCCAGAACCCTGAGACCATCGAGGTTCTCCGGCTTGCCCCAGGCCTTATCCAGGCGCATGTTCTCTTCCAACCAGAGGGCGTACTCCTTGGCTTGCGGGGTGTCCTTGGCGTACACCTCATCGGCGGTCAGAATGGGAACAGCCGGCCACGCAAAACGAGGTTCCTTGGGTGCCATTACCTTCCCTCCATTCGAGTAGACTCTTGCTAAGCCGATTGGTCGCGTGCAACCTGGTTTATCCCCATTACCACCCCCTTTGCGTTCCGAAAGGACTGTCTGCGACCTAGCTGAAAATTACCTGCAAAGACGCCTGAGTGCTCAGTTCCCGCGGAGTGCCGTCGAAGACCATCCGTCCCCCCCGCAGACCGATGACCCGTTGGGCGATCCCGGCCACCGCGGCGAGGTCGTGCTCGGCCAGCAGGACCGGCACCCGGGCCGCCGCCATCGCCGTCAGCGAGTCGGCGATGCTCTCCTTTACCGCTTCGCTGAGGCCGGCGAAGGGTTCGTCGAGCAGCAGCAACCTCGGGTTGGACATCAGGGCGCGGCCGATGGCGATCATCTGCCGCTCGCCTCCGCTCAGGCCGGCGGCGGGGCGGAACTGTTGGTCCTTCAGGGCGGGGAAGAGATCGAAGACCTTGCGCAGATTCCGCGTCGCATCGGCCCGGTTTCCCCGGAGGAAGGCCCCCACCAGGAGGTTCTCCCGGACCGTCAGACGGGCGGCGACCGCGGCCCCGGAGGGGACGTGCCCCAGTCCCAGCCGCACCCGCTGGCAGGCGGGCAGATCGGTGATTTCACGGCCGGCGAAGCAGATCTGACCCCTCCACGGCTTCACCAACCCCGAGACGGCCCGCAGCAAGGTGGTCTTCCCCGACCCGTTGGGCCCGACGACCGCGGTCACCCCGCCGTCGACCGTGAGGTTGAGATTGCCGAGTACCCGGATGGAACGGTAATACAGTTCCAGTCGCTGGATCTCCAGGGTGGGCGCGATCATCTAGCTGAGCGGCCGCAGGGCCTGGAGAACCTCGTCGGCCGGCCCTTCGGCCACCTTTCTCCCCGCCCGGAGGGCGATCGCCCTTTGGCACAAGGTCTTGAGGTGCCGCTCGCCGTGGGAGACAAGGATCATGGACATGCCGGCCTGGTTGAGATTATGCAGGAGGTCCAGCATCTTGCTCTCCTCCTTAAGACTGAGTCCGGAGAACGGTTCGTCCAGGAGGAGAACCTGCGGGGAGGTCGCCAGGGCCCTGGCGACCTCCAGCCGTCGGAGGCAGCCGGATGACAACTTGGCGGCCGGCGCCTCCCGCTGAACCAGGAGGTCTGTCAGGGTCAGCAACTCCTGCACCCTAGCGCCTCGGACGGCGGGGCGAGCCCCCGCCGCGAACAGGGTCGCCACCAGCACGTTCTCCCAGACCGTCAACTCCAGGAAGGGCCGGGCCAGCTGGAAGGTCCGGGTCAGGCCCCGGCGGGTGATCTGGTGGGGTTTGAGGCCCACCAGTTCCCGCCCCTGGAGCTGGACTGAACCACCGTCGGGTCGCACCAGGCCGGCGATGAGGTTGAAGACCGTGGTCTTGCCCGACCCGTTGGGGCCGGTGAGACCGAGCACCTCTCCGGGCAGCAGGTCAAAACTGAGCCCATCTACCGCCGGCACCTGGTTGAACGCCTTGCGCAGGCTGCGCACTTCCAGCAACGGCTCACTACGCATCGCACCCTACCTTCGGCGGAGACCCAGGAGGCCCTGGGGGTAGAACCTGATGGCCAGAAGCAGGAGCACGCAGTATGTGACAAGGCGAACGGCCGGGCTCAGGGCGAGCCAACCGAAGACGGCGGTCATAACGTACGCTGCCATGGCCGGGCCGATGATGGTTCCCCGGCCGCCGGCGGTGGCCAGCACGATGGCCGAGAAACTCTGCTCCAGGGAAAGGGCGGAGGGGGTGGCCAGGTTGAGAAACTGGGCGTAGCCCGCGCCGGCCAGGGCCGAGACGACGCAACTTGCCACGAAGGAGGCCTGTTTAATCCTGGCGGTATCAAGCCCCACGGCCTCGGCGGCCATTTCGTCGCTGGCCACCGCGCGCAGGATCAAGCCGTGGCGGGAGCGGAGGCCCAGCAACAGGACGGCCAGGGAAACGACCAGGAAGACGGTTGAGAGATAGAAGTTGTTGAGCGCGTAGGCCGGTGTCCCGGCGGGAAAGAGCGGGGCCACGGGGAAGCCGCTTTCACCGCCCACGGCGTACCCTCTGGCGGTCATGAAACCGCGGCTGAGGGCCAGTTCGTGAACGATTTCCGCCACCGCGAGGGTGGCGATGATCAGGAAGGGACCCGTCAGGCGGACTCCCAGAAACCCGAACAGGCTTCCGATCGCCAGAGCGGCCGCGAGGATCGCCAGGTAGCCGATCCACGGCGGGAGGCCGTAGAGGCCGGCCAGCGCCAGCACGTAGGCGCCGCCGCCGAAAAAGAGGGCTTGACCGCCGTTGATCTGGCGGGTGTAACCACCAACCAGGTCCCAACTGGCGACGTAGACGGCCTGGTAGTTGGCGAGAATGAGCAGCGTCAGCAGGTACTGGTGCGGGATGACCAAGAGCCCCCTTAGTCCCTCAGCACTGCCCGGCCGAGGAGCCCTGCCGGTCTGACCACAAGGCTCACGATGATCAGGGCCAGGGCGCCGATGTACGACCACTGGGCACCCAGGTACAGGCCGATCAGGTAGCTGGCGAGACCGAATATGGCTCCGGCGTATAGCGAACCCTCGATGTTGCCCAGGCCTCCCAGGATGACGATAGCCAGGGACACAATCATCGGCACCCGCCCCATGGTCGGGTAGATGGCCCGCAGCGGAGCGGTCAGGGCGCCTCCGGCGGCGGCGAGGGCACAGGAGAGGCCGAAGACGACCGTCTGGACCTTGTCCACGTCGATCCCCACCAGGGTGGCTTGCTCCTCGTCCTCCGCCACCAGGCGTACCGCCAGGCCGGCCATGGTCCGGAGAAAGAGGAAGATGACGGCGATGATAGCCACGGCCAGTCCCGCTGCAGTCAACTGGTGGAGGTTCCACCAACTCCCGCCCAGGCTCAGGGTCGGCAGGAAGGTGGGGATGCTCAGGTAGAAAGGACCCCAGACCAGGAGCATCACCTGCTCCATCAGAATGCCGAAGGTGAGCGTGACCACGGCGACGGTGGTGGGATGCAGCCGGACCGGCCGGATCGCGATCAGTTCGGTGCCGGCGCCGAGCAGGAACGCCGCACCCATGGCCACCGGCAGGGCGGCCGGGGGATTGATCCCCCAGCGGGCGTTGAGGGTGTAAGCCAGAAAAGCGCCGAGAGCGTAAAAGGACCCGTGGGCGAGGTTGACCACTTTCATGATCCCCAGCAGCAGCGACAGTCCCAGTGCCACCAAGGCGTACACGGCCCCGGAGACCAGCCCTTCCGCCAGCCAATCCATGCGCTACGGTCCTTTGGGCCAAACGATTTGGTCCGCCCCGTTCTTCCAGCGGACCACTACCCCCTGCAGCCCTCGCCCGGCCCCCCACTGGGCCTGGTGGGAAGCGTCGAAGCGGTACGTCCCGCTGATGCCCTGAAACTCGCCGGACTCAAGGGCCGGAACGACCTTATCCGTGTCGAGCGAGCCGGCCTGCGCGATTGCCTGGGCCAGGACGGTCAGGGCCTCGTGGGGCAGGGTGTCGCTATAACCGACCGGCTGGTATTTGTACTGCTGTTGAAAGTCGCTGAAGTATCGGCTCGCCCTGGGGTTTGAACCCCGCCAGGCCGCGGCCTGGAACGAGAGGTAGTCACCCGGCTCCAGCGTCTTGGCTACCCTTGCGTCACCCAGCGCCCCCCCTACCGAGAACAGGGGCAACTTGAGACCGGTGGCCCGGGCCTGCTTGACGAACTCGATGGACCCCTTTCCGGGATCACCCAGCACCAGCAACTCCGGCCCGGCGTCGCGGATGGCCTTCAGCATGGCGCCCAGCGCCGGCTCCTTGGAGCTGTAGTAACCCTCGTAGACCGGCGTGATTCCCCGGCCGCCCAGCAGGCCCTTCAACGCCTGGGCGTACTCGTGGTTCCAGCGGATGTCGGTGCCCGCGAACGCGTACCTCTTGATTCCCAGGCTTTCCACGTACCCACCCATGAGTTGGGCCCACTGGTTGATGTTGTAGGAGACCCGGAAGACATACCGGTAGCGGGCGTAATTCCCGGCAACCTTGGCGGTGATCTCGTTGGAGGCCGCTACCGGCACTACGAGGATAACCTTCTGATCGGCGGCGGCTTCCATCGCCCCCGCGGTGCTCTCGGTCAAGTAGGCTCCGATGAGGGCCCAGACCTTGTCCCTTTCAATCAGTCGCAGCGCCTCGGTGCGGGCCACATCGGCCTTGCCCTGGCTGTCGGCGGTCACCAGGACGACTTGGCGCCCCAGCACCCCGCCCTGGCGGTTCAACTCGTCGGCGGCCAACCGCAGGCTTTGCACCATGGCCGCGCCGCCCGAGGCAAAGGGCCCGGTGGCGGGGGCCAGGACGCCGATCTTCAGGGGCTCGGCGTTGGCCGGCTGGGAACCTTGTCCGGGAGGGACGCTCTGCTGCGCGGGCGGAACGGCGGTGGCGGTCTGACAGCCGGCCAGCAACGCGGAAACCAGCAGGGCCGCAAGACCCAAACGCAAGTCGCGAGTTACCTGTCCCCCGATGGTCAGAGGCACTTGGCGGTCTCCCTCCCCAAGACGCGGCCGAGCCAAACCTGGTTTGAAAAGATGTAGTTGCCTTTATTTTATGGCAAGTGACGCCGTGGAGGTAAAAGCTTTTTCCGTCAACGGGCGCAATTGCTGGGCGAACGGTACCAACTCAAGGGCGAACAGAGAAACCTGCCTGGCCAGACCGGGAAGTGCCAGATGGCGTGCGGTTTCACAACCCCAGGACCGCCTTGAGCCGTTGGCGCTTCGTACGGCTCACGGGGATTTGGGTTCGTTCGTGGTCATCCAGGACGACCCGGTAGGAACCCGGCGAGCGGGGGATGATTTCCTTGATCCGGCGAAGGTTGATCAGGTAGGTACGGTGGCAGCGGAAGAAATGAAAAGGCTCGAAGCGAGCCTCCAGCTCCCGGAGGGTGTAATGGGTCAGAATCCTGTCCTTGTATAGCTTCAAGTAGACGTAGTCGTCCTCAGCGAAGGCGAAGACCACGTCCTTAGGGTTCAGGAGGATAGTCTTGCCGTTCTTCTCAACCGGAACCAACTCGAGGCCTACCGGTCCGGGGGCGTTTTCCGGCCGGAGCCGAAGGTGAGGTTCGGCCGGTTCCGCCGCCTGCTTGCTGATCAGTCCCTGAACCAGCCCGGAAATCTTGGCCACCGCCCTTCCGACCCGCCCCTCTTCGAGAGGCTTCAAAAGGTAGTCGATGGCCCCGAGTTCGAAGGCCTCGAGGGCCAATTGCTCCGAACCCCCGACCAGCACTACCAGCGGGGGGGAAGGAAGTTGCTGCAACTGCTCCGCCAGTCTGCGGCACCCGTTCAGATCAGCCCCGGCGACATCGAGAAAGACGGCCGCGTAGCCGACCGCGCGGGCCAGTTCCGCAGCTTCGTCTGGGTCCGCGGCTTCGCCCATCACCGTTAGCTGGTCAAATTTGCCGAGTAGGCGGCGCAATTCCATTCTGGCCGGGTAGTCATCCCCAACGATCAAGGCCCTGATCATGCGCTCCCCTCCCGGGACAGGGCTCCCGACGTAAGCCATGAGCTTCGCCAAAAATCTGAAAATCCCTTCTGTTCGGGAGACGGAGTTCACCCGGGTGGAACCGCCGGCGACGGCACAAAAAGCCCCGCGCCAGGCGGAGCTGGCTGCGAGGCTGTCGCGGTGAGGCGGAGACAGAATCTGGGTGGGGCTACAACGTCTTCTGCCCCGGCTTCCAGTTGACGGGGCACAAACCGCCGGTCTGCAGGGCCTGCAGGACGCGCAGCGTCTCGTCCACGTTGCGGCCGACGTTCAGGTCGTGAACGACTTGGTAGCGCACCACCCCGTCGGGGTCGATGATGAACAATCCGCGCAGGGCGACTCCCTGGTCCGGCAGCAGCACGCCGTAGTCACGGCTCACCTGCTTGGTGATGTCGCTGGCCAGGGGGAAGTTCAACAGATCGAGGCCGTTTTGCTCGCGCGGCGCCCGGATCCACGCCCGGTGGCTGTGGACACTGTCCACGCTCACCCCCAGCACCTCGGCGCCCAGTTCCAGAAACTCCTGGTGACGGTCACTCATGGCGGTTATTTCGGTGGGACAGACGAAGGTGAAGTCAAGCGGGTAGAAGAACATTACCAGCCACTTGCCGCGGTAATCCGACATGCGCACCCGCTGGTCCAGGGTCTGCAGGTTCCTGGTGCTGAGCATCTCGAAATCCGGAGCCTTGCTGCCTACGTACGGCATCTGTTCCCAACCTCCAGCTGATCATATTTGGCCGCCGGGCCTTCTTATAATCATTCTAAATACCCAAGGGATGGTTTGTCAAGTAAATAAACCAATAAATTTCCGCCAACCCTGCGCTTGCTTTGCTGAGCCCTGGCGCCCCTCAGGCCGCCGGCGAGAGAAACAACCCGATCAGGAAGGTGACGCCCGCCTCCAAGATCCCGACCCCGGTCATCTCCAGTCCGCCGATCAGCCACGAACGCCCGGTGATAATGGTCTTGGCGGCTCCGACCCCGAAATGGGCGAGGGTGCTGATGATCGCGGACGCCAGGATGGCGGGGGCACCCTCGGCGAACAGGAAGGGAATCACGGGGACCAGCGCGCCCAGGGCGGTGGACGAGGCCGCCGACAGCGCCGCCAGACCCGGGTTGGGGAAGTGCGCTTCCGACAGCCCGAGTTCATGATGGGCCAGTGTCTTCAGGAATTGGTCGGGCCTGGACGCGACCCGGGTGGAGAGCAGTCCCGCTTCTTCCTGGGTCAGGCCGCTGAGGCGGTAGAACAACTCCAGTTCCTGCCGCTCCTCTTCCGGGTCGTCCTCGATCTCGGCCCGCTCGCGGGCCAGTTCGGCGTCCGCGATCTCTCGCTCCGACTTGGCGGCCAGGTAGGCCCCTGACCCCATCGACAGGGCGCTCGCCAGAAGTCCGGCCACGCCTGCCACGACGACCACGTGACCGCCGCCCGAGTAGCCGGCCATGCCCGAGACGATGCCGAAGGAGGCTCCCAGCCCGTCGTTGGCGCCGTAAATAGCATCCCCGATCCAGGTCCCGGTACCGACGTGCCAACGCTCCCGTCGCAGCAGGGCAGCCAGGGTGTGGTTGGGTCCGGCGTCCGCCAGGAGGGAGCGAATGACCGAGGAATGCGCTTTTTCCTGGACCCGGACCCGCTTCAGCAAATCCCTGGCCTCGCCTTCCGGCAGGACCTCCATTTGCTTGCCGTACCCGGCGGCGTCCCGGACCTCATTCGCCTCGATGCGACGCAGGGCGCTCTCGGTCCCGGAAAGCCTCAGAATCAGCCGCTGCAGGGAGTCGAGAAGCCCCTTGGGTTCGACCGGCAGCGGTTCGCCCAGGACGGCGAGTTGTTTGGCCCATTTGGCGGCATGCTGCTCTTCCGCCTCCGATAGTTTGAGCAGAATCTCCCGGCGGCCCGCGTCCGCTTCGCTCTGGGCCAGGGAGCGGTACGTACGCGCGCCCTCGCGTTCCCGCAACCAGTTGGCTTTCAGGGTGTGGACCAGCTTGTGTTGGTCCCGCGGCTCATTCCTTCCCTTGGGCACTCAATAATTCCTCGCTCTCAAAACCAGACATGGGAGTCCCGGTGGCCCGGACCCAAACCGAAGAAATCCAATTCGCTAAGAGGCATTTGTTTCCTACCGGGGGATTTTAGCTTTTTCTGTTGGGATTACACAGAATACCGCCGGGCACCGACATCCGGGGTGGCCAGGCGGTGTTTCTGAGATACGGCCTCATGGACTACGGCAGCGTCTTCGGCCACGGGGCGATGCTGGTCCTCTACCGGGTCCTGGCGCTGCAAAGCCTGCCGAGCGACGCCCCGGCCTCGCCCAAACCCATCCTGGCAGGGCTCAAGCTCGCGCCAAGCCAGTTGAAGGTGGCCAAGTACCTCGTGGTGGTGGCGGCCTTGGTGGCCTTCCAGACCCTCGTGGGAGCCCTCACCGCCCACTACTTCGTGGAACCCCGCTTCTTTGGGATCGAGGTGCAGAAGTACCTGCCCTTCAACATCGCCCGCACCTGGCACGTGGCCACGGCCGTTTATTGGATCGCCACCGCCTGGCTGGCTGCCGGGCTGTTCATCGCCCCCCTGGTGGGCCACGAGCATTCCGGCCTTCTTCGCCTGCTGGCCCTGGGGTTACTGCTTTTCGTCCTGCGAAGCATCGTCCGCCCCGAAGCCTGGTCCGACCGGCCGGTCACCCTCTCCTTCTGGCTGATCAACCTGGGCCTGCTCTTTCAACTCATTTTCGACCTGATTCCAGTCGGCTTCATGCAACTGGCGGTGAGCTACGACAAGGGAGCCTGGTACGCCCGCAGCTTCGACTTCCTCAACTCCCCGGTAGTACGGACCTTCATCTGGCTTCGCCTCCCCGGAGACGCCATCTTCATCCTGGGCGCCCTCACGCTGCTCTACGTTACGGTGCGGGGGGCTTTCAACCTGCGGCGAGCGACGGTCGAGCCGGGCGAGGGGAACCCAGGCTGAATTCGCCGTCCGAGCCGCGGTGTCCAAGGCCCAGGCGGCCCCGGTGAACAGGGGTGCGCCGGTGGGACCGGTGACCCTTTCGGGAACCGGCGGCTTGGCCATGAAGGTGGCGCGGCCGCCCACCAGGAGGACGGTCACACTCAGGAGGACGGTAATGATGAGGACATTCACCCAGGTTCGGATGCCAGACCCCTCCCTTCGCTAAGGAATACCTTGCGCTGCAACGACGAAGAGTATTCCCAGGGCAGCCAAGGGAAGGCCAGGCGGCCTTCTGGCTGATCAACGGCGTTAACACCATTGACATAGGAGAAAATATAGGAATACAATGGGGATGCAAAATGAGGAGGCAACCGGCTGTGAGCGAATTGACAATCGTGGACTTGCACGTCAGCGTAGAGGGGAAGCCCATCCTCAAAGGTCTCGACCTGCGCGTCCGGGGCGGGGAAGTGCACGCCATCATGGGCCCCAACGGCACCGGCAAGACCACCCTGGCGCTGGCCCTGATGGGGCACCCCCGTTATCGGATCGAGCGGGGTGACGTGTTGTTCGACGGTCGGAGCCTGCTGGGGATGAGCCCCGACCAGCGCGCGAAGCTGGGACTGTTCATGGCCTTCCAGTATCCCAGCGAGGTCCCCGGCGTCACCGTCGTAAACTTCCTGCGCGCGGCCTTGTCCGCGGCCCGCGACGAGGAGATCTCCGCTTGGGACTTCCTGCCCCTGCTGGAGGAGAAGATGAAGCTCCTGGGGATGCCCGAGGACTTCGCCCAGCGGTACCTGAACGCCGGCTTCTCAGGCGGGGAGAAGAAGCGCTGCGAGATGCTGCAGATGGCGCTACTGCAGCCCAAGGTGGCGGTGCTCGACGAGACCGACTCCGGCCTGGACATTGACGCCCTGAAGGCGGTGGCCGGCGCCGTGAACACCCTGCGTGGTCCGGACCTGGGTTTGCTGCTGATCACCCACTACCACCGCCTGCTGCAATACATCGTGCCAGACCACGTGCACGTGATGATGAACGGCCGGATCGTCCACAGCGGCGGGAAGGAACTGGCCCTGGAGTTGGAGGCCAAAGGTTACGACTTCATCAAGGCGGAGTTGGCCGGGGGGGTGGCCTGAGTGGCGACCGCGCCGGCGATCGAGGACCTGCGGCGCGACGGTGGTGAGCCGCGGTGGCTGACCGACCTGCGCCGGGAGGCCTGGCGGCGCTTTGAGCGGCTACCCCTACCTTCCCGCCAGACGGAGGGGTGGCGGCGAACCGACGTCAGCGGTGTCAAGTTCGACGGCCTGGTCCCCTTCGCCCGGGGCGCCGGGGGGCCCGGGGCCGCGGGCCTTCCCGGGCTCGAAGGCGACGTCCTGGTGCAGCGCAACTCCACCCCCGCGCATCGCCAGGTCTCGGCCGACCTGGAGGCCCGCGGAGTCGTCTTCACGGACCTGCAGTCCGCCGCCAGGGAGCGCGGCGAACTCGTGCAAGGGGTGCTGGCCAGGGACATCCCCGAGGACGTCTTCACCGCCTTCAACACGGCCACCTGGGCGGGGGGCACCTTCCTTTACGTTCCCCGCGGCGTGGAGCTGGAACTTCCCCTTTACAGCCTGTTGGAAGGCGACCATCCGGGCCTGTCGCTGTCGACCCGCACCCTGGTGGTGGCGGCGCCCGGTGCCCGGGTCACCCTGTTGGAGCGGTGGGGTGGCACAGTCGGCTTGCACACTCACGTGACCGCCGTCCACGCCGGGCCCGGGGCCCAGGTGCGGTGCGTCTGCCTGCAGAACTTCGACCCCGGCGTCAAGTCCTTCGCCGTCCGGGAGGCCTTCGTCGCGGACGACGCCCGGGTGGACTGGCTGTTCGCCGAAACCGGCGCCGGCCTGACCCGTTCCGAGACCACCGGCCATCTCACCGGCCGGGGAAGCCGTTCCGACAGCATGCTGTTGCTCTTCGGCGACGGCCGGCAGCGCCTGGACGTGGGCATCAACGCCATCCTGGTGGCTCCCCGTACGTCCAGTGACACGCAGGCGCGCAGCGTCCTGAGCGGGGACGCCCGGGGGGCTTACCGGGGATCGGCCCACATCGAGAAGATCGCCCGGGAGGGGCGGGTCTACCAGCGCCACAACGCTCTGTTGCTCTCGGATACGGCACGCAACGACTCCAGTCCCGGCCTGTTCATCGACAACATGGAGGTGGCCGCCGGTCACGCCGCCACCGCCGGCCGGATCGACGCTGACCAGTTGTTCTACCTGCAGAGCCGGGGCATCGACGAGCGGACGGCCAAGCGAATGATCGTCGAGGGGTTTCTCGACCCGGTGATCGAGGCGGTGCCCGCGGAAGCGATGCGGCAGGAACTCAGGAACGTCGTGCAGAGGAAGTTGAACGCATGTTAGACGTCGCCCGGATTCGCCGGGACTTCCCCATCCTGCAGCAAGAGGTCAACGGCCACCCCGTGGCCTACCTGGACAGCGGAGCCTCGGCCCAAAGCCCCCGGCAGGTGCTCGAGGCGGTCCGCCGTTACTACGAAACCAGCCACGCCAATGTCCACCGCGGGGTGCACACCCTGGGAGAGCGGGCCACCGAGGCTTACGAAGGGGCCCGAGCGCGAGTGGCCGGTTTCATCGGGGCCGGCGACGCCCGCGGGCTGATCTTTACGCGGGGGACCACCGAGGCCCTCAACCTGGTGGCCTACGCCTACGGCCTGCGCCGGCTCAAGCCGGGGGACGCCGTCGTGACGACGATCATGGAGCATCACTCCAACCTGGTTCCGTGGCAACAGATCGCCAGGCTGACCGGCGCCCGGTTGCGGTTCATTCCCCTGCGGCCCGACGGGACCCTGGACCTCTCCGACCTCGACCGCCTGCTGCAAGGCGCCCGGGTCGTAACTCTTACCCTGGCCTCCAACGTCCTGGGCACCATCAACCCGGTCGCCGAAATCGCCCGGCAGGCCCACGCCCAGGGCGCCATCGTGGTCGTGGACGGGGCCCAGGGGGTGCCGCACCTCAAGCTCGATGTCGGGGAGTGGGACATCGACTTCCTCGCCTTTTCGGGGCACAAGCTGCTCGGTCCCACCGGCATCGGCGCCTTGTGGGGAAAACCGGAATTGCTGGAGGGAATGGACCCCTTCCAGTTCGGCGGCAGCATGATCGGCAGGGTGGGGCTCCACGACTCCACCTGGGCCGAGATCCCGGCGCGGTTCGAGGCCGGCACGCCCAACATCGCCGGGGCGGTCGGGCTGGCGGCGGCCGTCGACTACCTGGAGTCGGTGGGGATGGAGGCCATTCGGTCCCACGAAGAGGAACTCGTGGACTATGCCTGGCGGCGCCTGGGTGAGATTCCGGGACTGTCGCTGCACGGGCCCCGCCGGCCCCGCGCCAGCCTGATCAGCTTTGGCCTGGACGACCTCCATCCCCACGACGTGGCTACGGCCCTGGACAGCCAGGGCATTGCCGTCCGGGCGGGACACCACTGCGCCCAGCCGCTGATGGAATGGCTGGGGTGTCCGGCCACCAGCCGGGCCAGCTTCTACCTTTATAACACCCTCGACGAAGTGGACCGACTGGCCCGGGCCCTGATCGAGACCAAGGAGTTCTTCCGCGATGCGGCTATCTGACCTGTACCAGCAGGTGATCCTGGACCACTACCGGCGCCCCCGCAACCAGGGCAAGCTGCCGCTCTGCGACCTTTGTCTGGAGTTGCACAACCCGACCTGCGGGGACGTCATCGAGGTCTCGGCCGTGACCGACGGAAACGGACGGGTGACGGACATCAAGTTCATCGGCCGGGGCTGCAGCATCAGCCAGGCGTCGGCGTCCATGATGACCGAAGCGGTCAAGGGCAAGACCCTGGCCGAGGCCGAGGCGGTGATCCAGCAGGTCAAGGCGATGCTGCGCGGGGAGCCGGGGGACTACCGGTCGCTGGGACAACTCCAGTCCCTGGAGGGGGTCTCCAAGCTGCACGCGCGGGTGAAGTGCGCCGCCCTGGCGTGGAACGTGCTCGAGCAGGCGATCAGAGCCCAGGCAGCGAGGGTGCCCGGGCGAGAGAAGGGAGGACCGAAGCCGTGACCGGTAACAAGGCGCTGCAGTCTATCGGCGACGATTACAAGTACGGGTTCTCCGACCCGGAGAACTACGTTTATAAAGCCGACAAGGGCCTCAGCCGCCAGGTCGTGGAGGATATCTCCCGTTACAAGCGCGAACCGGAGTGGATGCGCGAGTTTCGGTTGAAGAGTCTTGAAATCTTTGAGCAGAAACCGATGATTAGCTGGGGTGGCGACCTGTCGGAGCTTGACTTTCAGACCATCCACTACTACGTGCGACCGGTCGAAAAGGCCGAGCAGAGTTGGGACGAGGTTCCCGATACCATTAAGAACACCTTCGAGAAGCTGGGCATCCCTCAGGCTGAGCGCGAGTTCCTGGCGGGGGCGTCCGCGCAGTACG
>JAJYMS010000082.1 GCA_021786825.1 Bacillota bacterium
CTCCGCCTCCGTCCGCAGCAGCGCCAGAACCTCCCCCACCCTGACCGTCTGACCCTGGGGAATCAGGATCCGCTCCAGCCATCCCGCCAAGGGAGCGGTGATTTCGGTGGTGACCTTTTCAAACTGCACGTCCAGGAGCGGTTCTCCTTCGCGGATGGGGTCGCCCTCCCCCTTGAACCAGGTGACCAGGTAGCCTTCTGCCACGGCGGCGCCAATCTCCGGCAAGTGAAAGGCCTGCGACATCATTCCACCTCGATCAATTAAGCATCAGCCGGACGGCGGCCGCGATCTTGTCGGCATCGGGCAAGACGAACTGCTCCAGCGGCCGGCTGTAAGGTATCGGCACGTCGGGGGTGGCCAGCCGCCGCACGGGCCCGGCCAGGTCGCGGAAGGTCTCCTCCGTGACCACGGCGGCTATCTCCCCGCTCATCCCGTAGCTCCGGTAGTCCTCGTCCACCACCAGCAGGCGGCGAGTCTTCCGCACCGAGTCCACCAGCGTCTGCCGGTCAAGGGGCACCAGGGTCCGCAGGTCGACGACCTCCGCCTCGATGCCCTCGCCGGCCAGGGCCGTCGCGGCGGCCAGGGCGCGATGGACCATCAGCCCCACGGTGGCGATCGTGACGTCCCTGCCAAGGCGCTTCACGTCGGCTTGCCCGAAAGGAATGGTGTAAGGCTCCTCGGGCACCGGCCCGGTGGCGCCGGCCAGCGGCGTCATCCAGCCCAGCCCCATGACGCCCTTGTGCATGAAGTACATCACCGGGTTGTCGTCGCGGATGGCGGAGATCATCAGACCCTTGGCGTCGTAGGGGGTGGACGGGATGACGATCTTGAGCCCCGGCAGGTGGGCGAAGAGCCCGCAGAGGGTCTGGGAGTGCTGGGCCGCGTCACTGTAGCCTCCACCCATGGCGGTGGTGAGGACCACCGGAACCTTCAGGCGACCGCCCGACATGTAGGTGATCTTGGCCAGTTGGTTGTAGATCTGGTCCATGGCCACGCCGAAGAAGTCGACGAACATCAACTCCACGACCGGCCGCATTCCCTCCAGGGCGGCGCCGATGGCGGCCCCGATGAACGCCGTCTCGGAGATGGGGGTATCCATCACCCGCTCACGGCCGAACTTCTCGCCGAGGCCGCCGGTGGCGCCAAAGATGCCGCCGTAAACCCCCACGTCCTCACCCATCACGAAGACCTTGGGATCCCGCTCCATCTCCTGGGCAATGGCTTCGGAGATCGCCCGGGCGGTGGTCAGGCGGCGAGTGGTCCTGGTGGCCATCTCAGTTCCCTCCCTCGAAAAAAACGTGGCGCAGGGCGTCCTCGGGCGCCGGATAGGGACTGGAGCGGGCGAAGGCGATCGCTTCTTCCACCCGGGCGCCCGCGCGGCGCCCCAGCTCTTCAATCTCCTCCGCGGTGGCCCTCCCCGTCTCCAGCAGGTGCTGGGACAGCCTGCGCAGCGGGTCATGCTCCTTCAGGCGGACCACCTCGTCCTTGGGCCGGTAGAGTTCGGGATCGCCCTGGAAGTGGCCGAAGTACCTGTCGGTGCGGCATTCCAGCAGCGATGGACCATCCCCCCGGCGGGCCCGGGCCACGGCTTCCCCGGCCGCCGCGAAGACGGCCAGGACGTCGTTCTCCCCGACGTAAGTGCCCGGGATGCCGTAGGCCGCCGCCCGGTCGGCGTTGGTGGGCACGGAGGTGGAGTCGCGCTTGGGGACGGAGATGGCCCAGGCGTTGTCCTCACACACGAAGACGACGGGCAGCCGCCAGACCGCCGCCAGGTTGAGGGCTTCGTGGAAGGCGCCCTGGTTGGCCGCCCCGTCGCCGAAAAACGCCACCGCCACCCAGTCTTTCCCTTGTTTCTTGGCCGCCAGCGCAGCCCCCACCGCCACCGGCAGGCCGGCCGCGATGATCCCCCCGCAACTGAACTTGGCCCGGGGGTCGAACAGGTGCATGTGCCCGCCCTTGCCGTGACTCAGCCCCGTATCCTTGCCGAAGATTTCCGCCGCCATGGCCTTCAGGTCGACGCCCTTGGCGATGGCGAAGTGATGCGCCCGGTGGGTCCCGGCCACGGTGTCTTCGGGGCGGAGGTGGGCGCACACCCCTGCCGCCACCGCCTCCTGGCCGGCCGCCAGGTGCATCTCCCCCGGCACGGGTCCCGCCGCGATGTCGAACACCGGTGTCTTGCCTTCCATGTAAACCCGGGCCATCGTCTCCTCGAAGTTGCGAATCATCGCCATCGTTTCGTACATGTCCAGCAGTTCAGCGGTCGACGGCTCCACTGCCTTCACTCCCTTCTGGAAAACTCTCCTCCTCTTCGCATTTTGGACGGCCCCCCCGCCGCGGGGCAAGGAAAAGGCCGGGAGCGGTCCCCCGGCGCCACGAACGGTCTTATTGGGCCTTCAACGGTTCCGATGGATCCAATCATCGGCCGGGGCCGCTGGACTAGAAATGGAGCAAACGGCGCAGATGCGTGGTCCGCCGCCGGGACACGGTCACCCGGGAGGAGGCCGCGTCCCCCAGCACCAGATCGACGGTGCGGCGAGACAGGGGGTGAATCTCTTTCACCCGCCGGAGGTTGACCAGGGACGTCCGGTTGGCGCGAAAGAAACCTGCCGGGACCAGGCGCCCCTCCAGTTCCTTCATGCCTCCCGTGACTGCTTCCAGCTCGCCGTCGGCGGTGCGCAACCAGATCGCCTCGCCCCTGATTTGAGCGCAGTAGACCTTTTCCGGTGGCACCAATACCCGGCGCTCACCCACCCTGGCGACCAGGCGGAAGGGCGCTTCTGCGGCTTCGGCGGCGAAAGCGGAGGCGGCCGAAGCTGGGGCGGCGGAATCGGCCACCGGCGCCGGCGTCCGGAGCCGGCCTGCCAGCGGGCGGATCAGCAGGATCGTCCCGATGACCGTTCCCTCGTGCGGTACAGGCAGCATGGTCACCCGGTAGAGGCGGTCGTGGCGGGAATCCTCCGCCAGTCCCTCCCGCTCGGACAGCTCGGGGCCGGTGCCCAGGACCCGGGCCAGACCGGGGACGGCCGCCAGGGGAAGCTGCTCTCCGACCGCGCGCTCCAGGTTGAAGACCCAGTTGGCCAGCGCGTTGGCGGCCCGGATTCGTCCCTGCCGATCGACGGCCACGACCGCGTCGCTCGGAAACTCCAGCGAACGGCTGGCCACCTCCCGCTGGAGCACCCGGAACCGTTGCTCCGCCCTGCGCCGCAGCGCCCGCCCGACATCCGCGGCCAAACTTTCGGCGAGGGCCAGGGTATGGGGGTGAGGCGGCTCCCGGTAACCCGAGATGTCGACTACTCCCACCAGCTCCCCCGCGGCATCGCGGACCGGGGCGGCCGCGCAAGTCCATTGGAGCCACCCCTCGCAGTAATGCTCCGACAAGGAGATCTGCGCCGGGTGGCCGATCTGCAAGGCGATTCCCACCGCGTTTGTACCGGCGGCCGCCTCGCTCCACTGTCCCCCGGGAACGGAACGAGCCGCTTCCGCCGCCCGGTGCAGGGAAACGTCCCCCGCCGCCTGCAACACGCGCCCGGCCGCGTCGCACAGCAGCAGCGCGTGCCCGCTCTGCTGCATCAGCTCCGAGAATTTTAGCAGGATGGGCCGGGCGACCAGGGCGACCTCGAGGGTTTCGTTGGCCTGGGCGACCTCGTCCGGGGAAAGCGCCATGGGAATCTGGCGCCTGGCGGGATCCACGCCTTGCAGGCGGGAGCGCACCCAGGAGTCGGCGACCAGCGTCCGCGGGCCAGCCTTGGCAAACCCGCCGGTGGCGAGGTAGGCCTCCCGGGCAAGCGCGATGGCCCGCTCCTGCCGGCGGTAATCCTGGCTCCAGACATGGAACTCGTCACCGCCCGCCATGAGGACTACCTCCCCCACCGCAAGTATCGGTCAGGTGATCGGACGGAGGTAATCTTACGTCTCGGGCCGGCCAAATCCTGCCAGAAGTCGGCTCGTTCCCGGGGGAACTTACCTCAGCAGCTTCTTGTCCACCTTGCCCAGGGGGGTCATCGGCAGGCTCTCCTTGAACTCGAAGTACCGCGGGATCTTGTACTCGGCCAGGCGGCCGGCCAGGTGCGCGCGAAGCGCTTCCGCCTCAACCGCCCGGCCCGGGCGGAAGACCACGAACGCCCGCCCCACCTCGCCCAGGACCGGGTCGGGTACGCCGACGCAGGCGGCCAGGAGCACGTCGGGGTGCTGCGAAAGGGCCTCCTCCACCTCGGGGGGGTAGACGTTGTAGCCGCCGGTGATGTACATCTCCTTCTTGCGGCCGGCCAGGGTGAGGTAGCCCCGCTTGTCCAGGTACCCCATGTCGCCGGTGTGGTACCAGTTCTCGGCGTCGATCGCCTCCCGCGTGGCCGCTTCGTCGCCGTAGTAGCCCCGCGTCACGCACGGCCCGCGGACGACCACCTCGCCGGTCTCCCCGGTGGGAAGCTCCTGGCCCGCCGCGCCGACGACCTTCAGTTCGAATTCGGGGGCCGCGCGCCCCACCGTCCGGCACACCGTCTCAGGGTCGTCCTCCAGCTCGGTGTAGGTGACGAAACCGGCCACCTCGGTCATCCCGTAGCCGGTGATGACGGGGGCGATCCGCAGCATCCGCTTCATCACCTCAGTGGGGGTCGGCGCTCCCGCCACCGCCAGGCGCTCCAGGCTGGACAGGTCGTACCGCTCGAAGTCGGGCAGGTTTAACTCCATGATAAACATCGTCGGCACCTGGCCCAGGAAGGTGGCCCGCTCCCTTGCCACCAGCTCCAGGGTCTTCTGGGGATGAAAGCGGTCCAGCACCAGCATGGTCGCGCCGGCGATGATGGCCCCGATGGTCATCTCGGTAGCCCCTCCGACGTGGTTCATGGGCAGGTGGATGACCATCCGGTCGGAGCTGCTCAGGTGGAAGTGCCGCACCTCCACGGCGATGTTGCTGATGATGTTGCGGTGGGACAGGACCGCTCCCTTGGGCTTGCCGGTGGTGCCCGAGGTGAAGACGATCAGCACCGGATCGTCGGGATCGGTGGGCCACTCCCGGCGGACCGCGCCGGGGCCGCGGGCCGCGCCGGCACCACCGCCGCCCGCTTCGAGGTTGACCAGCTCTTCCCAGGGCATCCAGCCGGGGGCTTGGCCGCCCGACGCCGCGGGGCCGCCCGACGCCGCGAGCGCGCCTCCCAGCAGGACCCGCCGCTCCACCGGTACCCGGCCCATCGCCTGCTCCAGCCGCTCTACGAAGGGCGGAGCCGACACCAACAACCGGGGGTGGGTCACTTCCAGCAGGTAAACCACCTCATCCGCCGTGTAGAGGGGGTTGATCCCCACCATGACCGCCCCCCGGCGGGCGATGCCCATGTACAGCAAGATGTACTCGGGCAGGGTGGGGAGCTGGACGGCCACCCGGTCGCCCCGGGCGATGCCGAGGGCCGCCAGGCCGCCGGCCAGCCGCGTGGCCAGTTGGTCAAACTCGCGATAGGAGATGCGCCGCTCCCCGTAGACGAGCGCCTCCCGTTCGGGGCTGACTTCCGCCCAGTAGGCCACGTAGTCGCTCAGGTTCTTCCGGATCACGCCCCCGCCCTCCTTTTCAACAGAACGTCGTACCTCAAGTCCACCACCGTCTCCCCACGCTGGTTTACGCCGCGCATGCGGAACCGCACCCGGCCGGAGCCCAGCCGGCCGGAGCCCTCCCGCGGCTCCTTCTCCCGCAGCTCCTTCTCCAGCACCTCCAGTTCCCCGTGGACGGTGTCCCCGGGAAAGACCGCCTGGCGAAACTCCAGGTCGAGTACCCGGCGCAGGGCGACAATCGTCCCCTCCTGGATGCCCGTCCTCTCCAGCAGGCCGGTGAGGATGCTTAGGGTCAGCAGCCCATGGGCGATTGGGCGGCCGAAGGGGGTCTCCCGGCAGAACTCGCAGTCGGTGTGAATCGGGTTGTAGTCTCCCGAAAGGCCGGCGAACTGCACCACATCGGCCTCGGTCACGGTGCGGGCGGGGGTTGTGAAGGCATCCCCCGGGTTCAGATCTTCGAAATACTTGCCCAAACCGCATCACCTCCAGGTGCGACGGCCCGCCGTAGCGGACGGTGGCGGGCCGGCGGTCCGCCGTGGTCGCCGGTACCGGCCTCACCCCAGGGATTCGCCGGACCGACACCCAATCCTGCCGCCTTCGTGCGCACGAAAGGGGCCGACTCGCGTCTGCCCCTGATCAATCGACGATCTGATAAGCCAAAACACCGTACAGTCGCCGCCGATGTCGTTGTAGTCGCGGTAGCCTTCCCGCGGCGCGGGCGGGGGAGGCGGGCCCGGGTCGACCCCCGCCGGCAGCGCCGGGCCCTCCGCCGGGGTCGGCTGGTAGACCAGGGTGTCATCGCCCAGGGGATCGACGTACCACTCCCGCCCGATCAGCCAGGTGCCGTCCCAGGATCAGCACCGTGGTGTCCACCAGGGCCACCTTGCGTGCCAGGTCGAAGACCTTCTGGGTTCTGGGGCTCACCGCCACAATGTCGGGGTCCCGCATCAACTCGACCCGCAACTCCTTGAGTTCGGACCGGTAGCGGCTGACCTGCTCCCAGGCTTCTTCAAGCTGTTGCTTCATCTGGAAGATCTCGGTGACGTCCTTGGAACTGCCCACCACCCCGATCAGGCCGCCGTCCTCACCGAGAACCGGGCTGGCCGTCACAATCAGATGGCGGCCGGCCCGGGTGCGCTGGATGATGGTCATCGGTTTGCGGTCCCGCAGTACGCCGGGAACGGCGGAGGGAAAGAGGAGCCCTTGGCGTTCGAACTCCAGCACCGACTTCCCCACCAGCTCCGCCACGGACACGTTATGCAGGCGCTGGCAGGCCTGGTTGACCCGCAAGATCACGCCGTCCCGGTCCGCCAGAAAAATCTCGTCGTGGGACGCCTCGAACATGGCCTCCAGTTCGCGGTTGAGTTCGCGCAGGCGGGCGACCTCCCGCCGGGTGAGGGCGAGTTCTTGCTGCAGTCTTTCGACCAGGTTCGGCGACGGTCTAGCCATCCCGCAACAACCTCCTTATGCCGGCGCCACCCGCCGGAGGCCGGCCTCGCGGGCCACCCCCGCAAGCCTCTCCATCACCCCGTCCGCGGGCGGCGGCCAGCCCGCGGCCACCCCCCTCACCCCCGCCGGGTGAAAGGCGATCAGGCGCAACGCGATCCCGGGGTCAAGGGCGGCCAAAAAGCCGGCCACCGCACCGATAGCGCCGGGTGAATCGGTGAAGCCGGGAACCACCACCGTCCGGACCTCGGCCAGCCTCCCCGAGTTGGCCAGGTAGCGGAGGTTGTCCAGCACGCGCGCGTTCCCGGAGCCGGTCAGGCGCCGGTGAAGCGCCGCGTCGAGGGCCTTCAGGCCGACCACCACGCCGTCGAGCCAGGGCAGCAGGTCGGTGAGGACTTCCCGGGCGCAGGAGCCGTTGGTCTCCAGGATCACCCTCGCGCCCCGCCCCCGGAGCAGCGGCAGGAGCGCCCGCAGGAACTCCGGCTGCAGGGTCGGTTCGCCCCCGCTGACCACGACCGGCGAGGCCGGGGCCAGCCGCCTGGGCACCGCGCCTGCCGGGACCGCGCCTGCCAGGGCCCGAAGGACCGCCGGCGGGGTCATCGCGAGGGTCTTCGGCTGGCTGGAGTTGGGGCAGACCCGCCGGCAGTGGCCGCACCCCTGGCAGCGGGAGGGGTCCCAGACGACCCGGAGGCCGTCGACCCGCTCCAGGGCCCCGGCGGGGCAGCCGGTGACGCAGGTGCCGCACGCCGTGCACGATCTGATCAGCTCGGCGCGATGGCAGTACAGGCAGTGGAAGTTGCAGCCCTGCAGCCGTACGACGGCCCCCTTCCCGGGGCCGCCGTCCGCCTCAACCCCCGCGACGCGCGCGACCGTGTCCATCGAGTTTCAGAAGGATCTGGGTAATGAACTTCTCCACCAGTTCGGGATCGAACTGTCGCCCCGCCCACCGCCGCAGTTCCGCGATGGCGTCCTCCTGGGACATGGCGAGGGTCCGGTACGGGCGCGGGTTGGTCATGGCGTCGTAGGCGTCCGCCACCGCCAGGATGCGGCACAGCAGCGGGGTCTCGGTCTCCTTCAACCCCGATGGATACCCTTGGCCGTCCCACCGCTCGTGGTGGTGGCGGATGTAGCGGGCGACGAAGGCCAACTCCGGGGAAGCCTCGGCGATCCGGTAGCCGATGTCGACGTGCTCGGCCATCAGCTTCTTCTCCTCCGGCGAAAGCGGCCCGGGCTTGAGCAGGACGCTGTCGGGGACACCGATCTTCCCCACGTCGTGCACCAGGGCCAGGGTCGCCAGGGCGGACTTCTCGGCCTCGTTGAGCCCGCAGACCTCGCCCAGCCGGACGGCGACCGCCTTCAGGCGCCGGGTATGCTCCTCGCTCTCCAGGTCGCGCTCCGCCAGGACGGACAGGATGGTGCGGACCAGCCTTCCGGCGACCCCCGACTCCATGGCCGCCTTGTTGGTGTACATCACCCGGTCCGCAGTCTTCAGGGCCTCCCCCAACAACCTGCCCGGCCACACGGCGGTCGCCACCCCGACCGCCAGGGAGAGGGGCAGTTCCTGGTTCTGGCGGCTGTAGGCGGCGGCCGCGTCCACGATCCGCCGGGCCGCGAGCTGGCCCTTGGCTTCGGAGGTCCGGGGCAGGATCGCCGTGAACTCGTCGCCGCCGATCCGGGCCACCAGGTCGTCCGCCCGGAAGCAGCCGCGCACCACCTGGGCGGCGGCCTTCAGCAGTTGATCCCCCCGGTCGTGGCCCCGGGTGTCATTGACCGCCTTGAGGCCGTTTACGTCGACCATGACAGCCACCATCGGATACTGGCAGGAGTCGTCCTGCCACTGCTCCACGGCCTGCTCGAAGTAGGCCCGGTTGTAGAGCCCTGTCAGCACGTCGTGGGTGCTGATGAACTCCATCCTGGCCTCCGCCCGCCGGCGCTCGGTAATGTCAAGGAGTGAGCCCAGCAGGGCCGGCCGCCCGCTGTACTCCGTCCGCCGTCCCAGCACCTCGCAGGTGATCGAGCTGCCGTCCTTGCGCCGCCCCCTGAAGGTATAGTGAAGCTGGTCCTCATCCCCGGCCAGCCGGCGCTGCAGGTACGCGGACACCACCTCCCGGTCCTCGGGAACGGTCAGGTCCAGGGGGCCCAGCCGGTCCACCATCTCGTGCCGCTCGTAGCCGAAGATGGCCGCCAGGGCAGGGTTGGCGTAGCAGAGGAGCCCGTCCTGGATGAGGTAAACCCCCACCAGAGCGTGCTCCGCCAGGAGGCGGTAGCGCGACTCGGACTCCTGCAGTTCCCTCTCGAGGCGCTTGCGGTCGGAGATGTCGACGACGATCCCCATCACCGGGCGCTCTTCTTCTTCGTCGGAGTTGAGGGTGGCGGAGACCTGCCCCCAGAAGGTTTGGCCGTCCCTCCGCCGGAACAGAACCTCCTGTTCCAGCACCGACCCGATGGCCAGGATGCGGTCCAAGAAGGGCCGTCGGTCGGCAGGATCGGCGTACAGTGACGACCAGCGCACCGCCTTCAGATCCTCCGGCCGGGCAAAGCCAAACATCCTGAGAAAAGCGGGGTTCACCTCGATGAACTCCCCCGCCAGAGTGCTGCGGTAGACCCCCACCGGCAGGCTTTCCACCAGGTCCCGGTGGTGGGCCTGGGTGCGGGCCAGGGCGTCCTCCAGCCGCCGCTGCTCCCGGCGGCGGAGGGAAAGCTCGTCCCGCCGTTTCACATGGGCCGCCACCGCGCTCCACAGTTCGGGCGGGATGGCCTCCAGGAGAGCGGTCAAGCCCTCCGCGTCTCCCGCCTGGCAGGAGATGAGCTGCACGAGCAACGCGTCACCCACCGGGTAGAGCAAGACCTGCCTCTCTTGGCCCGAACGCCGCCCACACAGGATGTCAAAGTGGGGCTCCCCCGCCGACCTCACCTGCGTCTGCCCGAGAGACATCGCCTCGTCGATCACCCTGGGCAGCTTCCAGGGCAACGTCCCCGGGACCAGCACCGAGGGGCCGACACCGGCGGTGGCGGCCAGCTGCGGCCCATCCTCCGCCCTCAGCCAGGCCATGCCGCCGGATGCCCCCGTGGCGCGAAGAAGTATCCCCAGCACCCTCTCCAGCAGCTCTTCCCGGTCGGCACTCTGCCACAGGGCCAAGGAAATCTCGTACGAAGCGCTGAGCGCGACGCTGTCTTCCGCAGTCTTCGCCTCCATTCCCAGGTCTTGGTTTCCGACCCGATCGACGACTCCTGGTTCCTTTAATTCAGTAGGTTCAACAAAACGACTCGTTTTCCTGTTACCCTGGCCCCGGAGCCGGCAAGGGCCATTCGACCACCACCCGCCGGCCGGGGAAGACGGTGACCTTCACATCGAGGGCCCGCAGCAACTCCCGGCGCTCGACCTTCGTCAGGGCGCCGAGGCACGCTGCCACTTGCCGGCCGAGAGCCGCCGGGTCCGGGTGCCCGCCTTCCTCCGCGGCCAGGGTGGCCAGGGTCTCCTCCAGAATCTGCCGCTCCCTGCCAAGGGCAGCCCGCCGGACCCGCAGTTTCGTCATCCGGTCCCGGAGGTCCCCGGGGCTCAGGAGACCCTCCAGCCGCAGGTCCAGGAGTTCGTCCCGGTGCCGGTCAAGCTCCTCCGCCTGGCGTTCCGCCCGTGCCGCCTCGCCGGCCAGTTCCTCCCGGCGCCGCGCCAGGCCGCCGGCTTCCCGCCGGCGCCGGAAGGCTTCCGCCAGCAACCGCGGGTCGGCGAGCCCGCCCACCAGCGCCTCCCACACCAACTCGTCCAGGCCCCGGGTGGCGCGGTTGGTCCACCCCGGAACGCTGGGAGCCGGGCACGATCGGCCGCCCGCCGCCTTGCCCAGCGCGGTGGCACAACGGTAGTAAGGCCCCAGGCGGGTGGTGTAGGTGTAGTACCTGGCGCCGCAAACCCCGCAGCGGATGAATCCCGCCAACAGGTAGTGGTACCTCCGCCGCCGGGCGGCCTGTCCGTTGCGGTCGATCCGGCCCTGGATCCGCTGCCACTGCTCGCGCGGCAGAATGGCCGGCACCTCCGCCCGGAGCCACTCCTCCCGCGGCCGCAGCACGTGCCCTTCGCCCCGCGGGGCGGACCAGCGAAACTGGTAGTGCACCCCGGCGTAGACCTCGCTGCGCAGGATGCGCCGGACCGTCCCCTGGCGCCACACGCCGCCCCTCGGTGCCGGCACGCCGTCGCGGTTCAGCCGCCTGGCGATAGCCTCCGCGCCCAGGCCCTCCTCTTCCGTCCACGCGGCCATCCGGCGGACCACCCGGGCCTCCGGCTCGAACGGCAGCAACCGGCGGTTCTCCTTGTCGTACCGGTAACCGTACTGCCGGAGCGGGGGGTGTACCAGTTCCCCCTTCTCCGCCTTCCTCCGCCGTCCGGTGAGGGTGCGGCGGCGAATCAGGGCTCGCTCGAACTCCGAAAAGGCCCCCCGCATCTGAAAGAACATGACTTCCTCCGGGGTGCCGCCCCGGGGTTCGCGGTAAAACTCCAACCTGGCGAAGCTGTCCACTTCCCGCGCCAGGTAGAGCTGGTCCGCCAGGTCGCGGGCCCAGCGGTCCAGGGAGTAGCAGACCACGATCTGCAGGAGGCCCTCCCGGCAGTCCCGCAGGAGCCGGCGCATCCCGGGCCGGTGGGCGTCCGCCCCGGACCAGCCCCGGTCGAGGTAGCTCTCCGTGTCGACGCCGGTGGCCCCCATGCGCCGGGCCAGTTCGGAGCAGCGCTCGATCTGCTCCTCAAGGGAGGCGCCTCGCTCCGCCTGGGCCTCCGTCGAGACCCGGGCGTAAACCGCCGCTCGCATCCCCCCGCTCACCCCCGGGACCTGCAGGTGGAGCCTGGCCGGCCGGTTCCCCTTCCAGGCGCCGGAGGAGGTGGTCGAGTGCGCTGTGCAGCCGAACAGTGGCCGGCGCATCCCCAGCGGTCACGAAATTCAACTGGATGCCCGCCACCACGCGCTTTGGACCCATCCTGCGCCGCACCCGGACCACCTCCCCTGGGAATATATGAAGGCCGGGCCCACGGCCCGGCCTGTCTAAGGGAAAAAAACGCTCCCGCTAGGCCCCCAGCAGCGACTCGTTGAGTTTCTGGACGTTTTGGGGCGAGGTCATGGCGATAACGCTGTCGTCCTCCCGCAGGGCGTCCTGGCCGCCGGGGACGATCATCCGGTCCCCCCTGATGATGGCCACGATCAGGGTCTCGGTGGGCAGGGCGAGGTCCTTCAACTGTTTGCCCACCGCCGGCGAACCGGCTGGGATGATCAGTTCCACGAACTCCACCGCTCCCTCCCGCAGGGCCAGCAGGGGAATGACGCTGGCGACGCCCACCCCCTGCTCGACCAGGTGGTAGACCAGGGCGGTGCTGTTGATGATCGAGCGGATGCCCAGCAGCCTGAAGGTGGGCTCGTTCTTGGGGTTGTTGACCCTGCCCACCACCCGTGGGGTGCCGAAGAACTGCTTGCCCAACTGGCAGGCGATGATGTTGTCCTCGTCCGATCCGGTCACCGCCGCCAGCACGCTGGCCCGGCGGATCCCCACCTTCTCCAGGACGCTGGGGTCCGAGCCGTCCGCCTGCATCACGGCCTCCGCGCCGAGGTTCTCCTCCAGCCAACGGTGGCGGACCGGGTCCTTCTCGAGGAGCAGAACCTCGTGGCCGCTTTCGGCCAGCGCCTTGGTCAGGTGGTAGCCGATCTTGCCGCCACCGACGACGATCACGTACAAGACGGAGCACCCCCCGGCCCGGAAATCTGCTGGCTGATGAAGTCCGTCGTGCAGACGGTCGGGCAGTAGGTCTCCAGGCCCAACTGCTCCGAAAAGGGCCGGAGTTCGGGGTTGTAGATGCGCACGATCACCTTGGGCACCTGGAACTTCTGCTTGGCGATCTGGGCGCTCACCAGGTTCAGGTTATCCCGGTCGGTCAGGGCCACGAACACCTCCACCTCGCCCGCGCCCGCCTTCTCTAGCACATCCAGGTCGATGCCGGTTCCCACCACCGTCTGGACCGGGACGTCCCGACCCAGCAAGTGTTGCGACTCCGGCCTTGGATCGACCACCGTGACCGAGGCCCCCTTGGCCGCCAAATCCCTGGCCAGCATGACCCCGACCCGGCTGCAGCCGACGATTACAACTCGCATCCGCGTTCCTCCAATCAGGAGACCTTGTCCAGGAGAACCTCGCAGGGCGCCCGGGACAGGAGCCATCGGCTCGTCCGGCCCATCAGGTCTCCCGGCGCGGTCCCGCTCTTGAGGCCCACCACGATCATGCTGGCCCCCTCGTGTTCCACCGCCTGGACGATTCCCGGCCCCGCCTGCCGCGCGCGCTCAACCCGCGCGTGGCCCGGCAAGCCGTGGAAACTCACGATCTGCTTGGCCTCCTCCAGCACCTTCCGGGCCCTGGCTTCGGAATCCGGCAGCGGGGCGTCCAGGGGAAGAGTCATGGGCACCTCGATCACGTGCACCAGGATGACTTCAGCCTTCTGCTGCTCCCCCAACCGGCAGGCGACCTCGATGGCGCGCCGGGCGTATTCGCTGTCTTCGATGGGCACCAGGATCCGCCTCACCGCCCCCACGGTCCGCCTGACCCTGGCGACCACCGCCGGAATGGGCGGAGGAACGTGCATCATCCACCAGAGCAGGCTGCCCATGGACGTGGCGAAGGCAAGCGCCAGGAGGGTTCCCGGGAAGGTCATCTGCGCGTTCATCCGCCGGCACCTCGCTTGACTGCAACCGCCCTCCGGTTGCGAAGGTAGACGGCCACCCAGTACAGCCGGTAGAGGGAGAAGCCGATGAAGCTCAGCCCGACCACCAGGATCAGCCCCCGGAGCGAGGTCCGCAGGTTCCAAAGGATCCTGACCCCCAGCCCCAGCATCAACAGGCTGACCGCGAACTGAAGGTAGTCGCGCGCCCCCGGGCGGTCAGGTTGTCCCGCGGGTCGTACCATTTTCCCCCACCTTTGTCGTGCGCCGTTTCTCTTCCAGCGCCAGCTTGTACTCCTCCAGTAAATCGTACTCCTCGGCCGATTCCAGGACCCGGAGTTGCTCCGCCTCCCAGTTCCGGTCCACGCTGCCCACGACGGGCAGACCGTGCCGCCGGCGGTACCAGGCGTAGTACATGAAACAGACTATGATCCATGCCGGGCCGGCGATCCGGCCGATCTTGTGGGTAAGGATGACCTCGAACAGGATCGAGCCGACCCCCAGGACGCCGATGATCCCCAGCACCGGAAAGTCGATGGCCCTGCCCCGGTACCGGATCTTCAGGTTGAGGGGCATCTTGTAGGGCCGGGGGGAGTACGGGTCAGTGAAGCGCAGCTTGATCAGGGCGATGAAGACCAGGATGTACCCCGTGGTCGCACCGAAGGCGTACATGTTGCCCAACGTGTCCATGGCGCTGGGGGTCATGAAAGACAGGATCGTCTGCACGACGCCGATCATGGAGAATACGATGATCGTCCGGTAGGGCGTCCGGTGGCGGGGATGCACCGCCTCGAACCAGGAATCGATGAACTGGAACTGGCTCATCGCGTAGGTTAACCGCGAAGCGCTCATCACTCCCGAGTTCGCCGAGATCAGCAGGATCGTGGCTCCCAGCATCGCCGCAAAGGGTCCGGCGATGACCCCGATGAAGGGAATGTTATGGGCCAGGGTGGCCACCGGATCGCCGATGTTGGCCGCGATCTCCCGCCAGGGGAGGACCCCCAGGCTCATGGTGGAGAAGGCCGTGGCAAAGATGAAGACGGTGAAGATCAGGGTCACCGAAGTCCGCGGCACGATGGTCGCCGGGCGCCTGGTCTCCTGCGCCGCCTGGGAAATCGACTCGAGCCCCACGAAGGAGATGATTGCCAGCGACGAACCGTAGAGGAAGTGGGTGAAGGTGGGGAACTCGGTCCGCCACTGCAGCACGAACAGTTCCGGCTTCCAGGCGAACAGAAAGCCGAAGATGATGATGCTGGACTCGGTGACGATATCGATGGCCCCCAGAACCTCGTTGAACAGGGATGATTCCCGCATCCCCCGGATGTTCAACCAGATCAGAAAGGCAATCAGGACCAACGACTCGGAGAGCCAAAGGTAGTTCACGTGCAGCGGTCCCAGGGTCAAGATGAAGCTGTCCGCCCTGACCCCGATGACGTAAGGCAAGAAGAAGTTGACGTAGCCGGCCGAAGCGGTGGCGAACAACGCGATGTCGATGGTGTAGTCCAGGAGGAGGGCGGAACCGGCGATGAACCCCCAGAAGTCACCCAGGCCGCGCAGGGTGAAGTACTGCCCTCCCCCGGCCACCGGGTAGGCCGAGGCCAGTTCGGTATAGGCGAGGCCGATCATGATGTAGACGAGACCCGCCAGCAAGAAGGCCAGGCTGGTGGCCCCCTGGGCGGCGGCCATCACCAGGCCCAGGGCGGCGTAAATGTCGGCTCCAACGTCGGCGTAACCCCACATGTAAGAGCCCCAAACGGTGACGTCCCGGCGCAACTCGAGTTTTTGCTCGGACAACTGAATCCCCCTTGAACCCCAATAACAGACGCCCCCTACAGGGGGCGTCATGGCACTCTGCCGATGGCTACCTCCTGGACCCGGCCTACGGGGTTAGCTGACGGGTTCGGGCGCCCAGAGCCCTACCGGCCCACAAACTGCCGGATTCACCCCGAGGGATGGTTCCCCCGCTCTTGCACCGCAAGACTCGGCCGTCGGTTCAACAATCATGCCTAGACTAATCCTACCGCTCCCAACTTTCAAACCGGGGTTTGTTGCTAGAAAAGCTGCCAAAAACACCAACGACGCAAAGAGGGG
>JAJYMS010000215.1 GCA_021786825.1 Bacillota bacterium
TTCCGATCTCTACAACGTCGAAGCTATTCGGAAGTACCTCCCCGGCCGCCGGGTCCACCTGGTCCACCTGGTCCGCCGGGACCAGGGCTTCCTGGTCGCCCCGGGCAATCCCAAGGGCATCAAGGGCTTTCGCGACCTCGCCCGGCCCGACGTGCGGTTCGTCAACCGGCAGCGCGGGGCGGGGACGCGCGTCCTCCTCGACTACCACCTGAAGCTCGAGGGCATCGACCCCCGGGGCATCAACGGCTACGAGCGGGAGGAGTTCACCCACCTGACCGTGGCCGCGGCCGTCGCCAGCGGGGCCGTCGACACCGGCCTCGGCATCCTGGCCGCCGCCCGCGCCCTCGGCCTCGACTTCATTCCGGTCACCCGTGAGGACTACGACCTGACCATCCCGGCCGAACACCGCGCCCTCGACGCGGTCGGCAAGCTCCTGGCCGTCGTGGCCTCACCCGAATTCCGTTCCGCCGTCGCCGCCCTGGGCGGTTACGACCCATCGCGCAGCGGCGAGGAAGAGGTGCTCGAACCATGACCGACCGTCGACTGCAGGACCGCCACCAACGCCGCATCGACTACCTGCGGGTCTCCCTGACTGATCGCTGCAACCTGCGCTGCCTCTACTGCCTGCCCGAGGAGGGTGTGACCCTCAAGGGCCATCAGGACATCCTCACCTTTGAGGAGATCGTCCGAGTGGTCCGGGTGGCCGTCTCCCTTGGGGTCAAGGGGGTCCGCCTGACCGGCGGCGAGCCGTTGGCCCGCAAGGACCTCATCGGGCTGGTCCGCGACCTGGCCGCCATCGACGGCCTGGAGGACATCTCCCTGACCACCAACGGGACGCTCCTCGCCCCGCTGGCCGCCGACCTCAGGGCGGCCGGGCTGCGGCGGGTCAACATCAGCCTCGATACGTTGCGGCCGGAGCGCTTCGCGGCCATCGCCCGCCGCCCGCTGCACGCCGAGACCATCGCCGGGATCCGCGCGGCCCTGGCCGCCGGCCTCGAACCCGTGAAGCTCAACGTGGTCCTCATGCGCGGGGTCAACGACGATGAAATGGTCGACTTCGCCCGGCTCACCCGGCGGCCGTTAGCCCCGGGCCTGGGCCCGGTCCATGTCCGCTTCATCGAGCTGATGCCCCTCGGGGAAAGCGTTGGCAAGGACGCCGACCTGCGGGTCACCGGGGAGGAGGTCCGCGAGGTCCTCAGCCGGGCCGGAGAGCTGACGCCGGTGGGTGGGGGCGCCCCGCTGGGCAGAGGCCCGGCGGAAAGCTATCTGTGGACGCCGCGGGAGACCGCGGCGGAGAAGGGGCCGATTGCATCGGGGGCACCGGGTACGTCGGGGGTTCTGGAGGTGGCCGCCGCGGGCGTGCGTCCGGCCACCATCGGCCTCATCAGCGCGGTCACGGAGCATTTCTGCGAGCGCTGCAACCGCCTGCGCTTGACCGCCGACGGGAAAATCAACCCGTGCCTGGCCTCCCCGCTCGAGGTCGACCTCCGCGGGGCCCTGCGGGCCGGGGCTGACGATGACGAACTGGCCAGGCTCCTGTGCCTGGCCGTGTCCGAGAAGCCTTTGGAGCACGCCATGGGGACCGGCGCGGCGGCCGAGGACAGCCGCCGGCGACGCATGTCCCGCATCGGGGGTTGACCTCCTCCCCGGATTGAAATCCGGGGATTCCCCGGGGCGGCCTACGCCGCCCTGGAGTCGCGGCTTGCATGAGCAGCCGCGGATTTGGCGCCGGTCGGTACCCAGCGGTGGCGGTCCCACCGCAGGGCCAGCGGCGCCGGGGCTTTGGCCTCCGCCCCGTCTCCCTTCGAGGGAGCCTGAAAACCAGCCGCCTTGTTCAGGATGTTTCTCGCGGCGTTGGCGTAGGCATGAGAGACAGTTCCGCAATGGTGGCAGACGACCTTGTGGCGGACCGGGCGGGCGACCGGCTGCCCGCAGACGGCGCAGCGGGAGGAGGTGCCCCGTGCCTGGACGGCGACGGCACGGATCCCCACCCGGCCAAGGGCCGCCTCTAGCGTCCGGCGCCACAGGGAAAACGCCCAGAAGTTGTGGACCAGGAGGTTCCCTGGGCCGAAGTCCATGTGCTCGCGGATGCCGGTCAGGTCTTCCAGGGCCACGTGGGTCACGCCGGTTCGACGGAGCCCGACGGCGACCTGCCGGGCCAGGGTCTGCAGGGCGTGCAGCAGGCGCAGCCGGCGCCTACGGTACAACCGTCGCACCGCCCCGGAGGTGCGGAGCCCCTGCTGGGCCAGGCGGGCTTGCTCCCTGGCGATCCGCCGGGTCCAGTACAAGAACTCCCTCCAGATCTCTCGGCCCCTGTACAGCCGGACCAACGGGTAGTCTTGGACCGCCACGGCGGCCAGGATTCGGGCGTTGAGATCGATCCCGGCCCATTTCTCCGGTCGAACGGCGCGGACGGGTTCGGGCGTCTCCACCGTGATGTGGGCATACCAGCGCCTGGTCACACTGTCACGCTGAAGCTCACACGTTTTCAGTTCCCCGTCATACCGCAAGAGGCCCCGGGTCTGGATCACCAGCCGGTCGCCCGGTCCCTTTCGCAGGTCGGACGGAAGCGCCAGCGTCAAAGCCTTGCGGCTGACGGAGTAGCTCCGCGGCGACTTGACGAAGACGCCACGGGAAAGACGCTGGCCGGTTTTCCGGTCCTTCCAGTAGCGGGGCGGGTGAGGCTTGCGCTCCAGTTTCCCCTGGCCAAAGGCACGGCGAAGGGCGAAGAACGACCGCCACGCGGCGGCC
>JAJYMS010000043.1 GCA_021786825.1 Bacillota bacterium
GTGGAGCAACGACACCGTCCACCTGTGGCAGGCGATCCGGGAGCTGGGAAAGCACCGGCCGGCTCCCTTGAACGTGCCCGACCTGTTCGTTCAAATGGCCCCCATCGTGGTCATGCGCCCCACGCCCCAGGCCGCCGCCTACTACCGGCGCCTGCTCGACGAGGCCGACGGGCGGGTCCGCCAGGGCATCGGGGCGGTGGAGGGTGAGCGTTACCGGCTCCTATGGGACAACATCGCCATCTGGTACAGCCTGTACCGCTTCTTCAACCTCTTCTCCCGGCGGGGCGCCGCCTTCGTAGTGGACACCTATACCGCCGGCTGGGCCGGAGCGGTCGCGGCGGGGAACCCCCTGGAGAGCCTGGCCAGGACCTATACCCAGGTGTTCCTGAACCAGTCCTTTGAATTCCGGGTGCGCGAGATGGTCCGGCTCATCCGGGAATACGAGGTCGACGGGTTCGTGATGCACTCCAACCGCTCCTGCAAGCCTTACTCGCTGATCCAGGAAGAAATGCGCCGGCGGGTGACGGCCGAGACCGGCGTGCCGGGGCTGATCATCGAGGCGGACATGGTCGATTCGCGGGCCTACGGTGAGGAGCCGGTCCGCAACCGGGTGGAGGCCTTCCTGGAGAGCCTGGAGATGCGGGCGTAACGGAGGGCCGTGAAACGGGGGGGCTGACGTGGACGTTTATTACCTGGGGGTGGACATCGGTTCCCTCACGACCAAGGTGGTGCTGCTCGAACCCGGGGGGCGCCTCGTGGCCCGGGCGGTGCAGCGCTCCGGCTACCGGGGGAGGGAGGTGGCAGAGAAGCTGATCGCCGGCCTGTTGGGCGAGACCGGGACGTCCCGCGGGGCGATCCGCGCCACGGTGGCCACCGGCTACGGCCGCATCACCTTTCCCGCCGACCGCGAGATGACGGAGATCACCTGCCAGGCGCGGGGCGTCGCCCGCCTTTGTCCCGGCGCCCGGACGGTGGTCGACGTCGGCGGGCAGGACAGCAAGGTCGTCAAGCTCCTGCCCAACGGCCGGGTAATGGACTTCGTCATGAACGACAAGTGCGCCGCCGGCACGGGGCGCTTCCTCGAGGTCATGGCGCAAGCCCTGGAGGTGTCGCTGGATGACCTGGGGGAATTGGCCGGGCAAGCCCGCAACGAGACTCCCATTTCATCCACCTGCACCGTCTTCGCCGAGTCCGAGGTGGTCTCCCACATCGCCCAGGGGGCGGAACGGGCCGACATCGTGGCCGGGCTTTGCACCTCGGTGGCGTCCCGAGTGGCGGCCCTGGTAAGCCGGGTCGGACTTGAGCGAGACGTGGTCATGACCGGGGGAGTCGCCAGGAATCTCGGGGTGGTCAGGGCCTTGGCGGCCAAGTTGGGCGCCCCCGTCCTGGTTCCCGACGACCCGACCGTCACCGCCGCCTACGGCGCGGCCTTGTACGCCCGGGACTTGACTCCGTAAGGGCCCGGGGCCCATAAGGAGGCACGCTCGTGTTCAATCCGGCGACCCCAAGGCTTCCCTTCCTCACCTGGCGGTTGATGCTCTGGTTGGCGGCCCTGTTCTGGGTGGCCTATCTGTTCTCGTCCCTCTGGCCCCACCGGCTACCGAACGAGGCCTACCGGTACTTCTCACCCGATTTCCTCCACCGCGCCGAGACCTACCACCGCGCCCGCCGGCTGGCCTTCGCCGTCGATACCCTCCTTGGTTTCGCCCTCCTGGCCGGGCTGGCCGGTACCCGCGCCGGGGCCGCCCTCGACAGCTGGACGAGGCGGGTCCTCGGCGCGACCCCCGGCGCCGGGCTCCGGATTTGGCTGGCGGTGGCCCTCTATGTCTTCATCCTGGTGTTGCTGCAACGGCTGGTCAGCTTGCCCGCCGCCTGGTACTCCGGCTACTACCTGGAGCATCGTTACGGCTTCTCACACCAGACGCTGCCCGCCTGGGTCGCTGACGTCGCCCTGAGTTTCGCCCTTAACCTGGCCCTGACCGTCCCCGCCTCCTTGGCCGTTTTGGCCCTCATCGCCCGCCGGCCAGGTGGCTGGTGGGCACCGGCCGCCGCCCTGGGCATCGCCGTGACCGCCGCCCTGGTATACCTTTCGCCGGTGGTCATCGACCCCCTGTTCTACCAGTTCAAACCGTTGCCCGCAGGCGAAGTCCGCTCCGAGTTGCTGGCGATGGCCGACCGCGCCGGGATTCAGGTCGAAGAAATCCTGGTGATGAACGCCAGCGTGCGAACCTCCAAGGTCAACGCCTACTTCACCGGCCTGGGCGGGACGCGCCGAATCGTCCTGTATGACAACCTCTTGAAGGGCTACGACCGGGAGCAGGTGGCCGCGATTGTCGCCCACGAACTGGGTCACTGGCGGCATGCCCATGTCTTCAAGGGATTTCTCTTCGGGGCCCTGGGCATCGCCCTGGGGCTGTTCCTCTTGAACTGGCTGTTGCGGGTCCCCCAGGCCCTCGGAGGTGCCGGGCTCACCCCGGTGAGCGCACAACTGCCCCGGGGGCCGCGGCCCGCCCTGCTGCCGCTCCTCTTTTTGGGCTTGGCCCTCCTGAGTTTCGTCTCGTCTCCCGCGCAAAACGGCCTGTCCCGTTCCTTTGAACGCCAGGCCGACCGGGAGGTCATTCGCCTGCTGGGACCCGGTCCGTCCTACGCCCAGGTCCAGGTCAGGCTGGCCCGGGAGAACCTGGCGCAGGTCTCGCCCCCCGCCTTCATCTACTGGTTCAGC
>JAJYMS010000048.1 GCA_021786825.1 Bacillota bacterium
GCTGCAACTCGGGTTGGCCGCCCGGCCGCCAGGTCCGGCCGTCCGCCTCCGGCGACATCAGGCTCAAACTCTACCTGCCCGCCGAGCAGAAACTGGTGGACGTCGACCTGGAGGAGTACACCAAGGGCGTGGTCGCCGCCGAGATGCCGTCCAGCTTCGAGGCGGAGACCTTGAAAGCCCAGGCGGTCCTGGCGCGGACATACGCGCTGAACCGGATGCGGGTCTTCGGTGGACCCGGATGCGACCTGCATCCGGAGGCAGACGTCTGCGCCGACCCCGAGCACAGCCAGGCCTACGTGAGCCGGGAAGAACTGCGGGCGCGGATCGGCTGGCTCGCCTCGGCCGGCTACTGGCGGCGGATCGAGCGCGCGGTGGAGGACACGCGGGGGCTGATGTTGACCTACGAGGGGGCCCCGATCCAGGCCGTCTACCACTCGACCTCGGCCGGGAGCACCGAGGACGCCCAGGAGGTGTGGGGAAAGTCCTATCCTTATCTAAAGCCCGTTCCCAGCGACGACAGAAGTTCACCCCGCTACCAGGACAAGGTCGGGTTCAACTTGAAGGACCTGGCCCAAAAGCTGGGAGAACCGGCCCTGGCCACCCTGGCGGGCTCTGGCCGGCCCTTCGTGCAGGTGATCGATCGGACGGCCGGCGGGCGGGTGCGAACCCTCCGGGTGGGCGACAAGACCTTCAAGGCCACGGACCTGCGCCGCCTCCTGAACCTCCGGTCCACCAATTTCACCTGGCGGCTCGCGGGGGACAAGGTGGAAATCGAGACCCTTGGCTGGGGGCACGGCGTCGGCCTCAGCCAGTACGGCGCCAACGACCTGGCCCGCAAGGGCAAGGACTACCGGGAGATCCTCGCCTACTACTACCAGGGGGTCAGCCTCGACCGCATCTTCGGAGAGTAGCGGAGCCCGGCGCGGGGGCTGGTATGAACCAGCCAATCCTGGGGGAAAATAGGGCGAGAGGTGATCTTGATGGACAGGAACCGCTCGCCCGTGAACTGGACCGGCCCCGGCAGGGGGCCAAGCGGTCCGAGACGCCTGGGGCGGTGGCTGGCTTCGCGGTGGAGGACGCTCTCCCACCGCCGGAAGCTCGTCGTGCTGGCAGGGCTGATTGTCGGCCTGGTCTCCCTGGCCTTCGTGGAACGGTTGACCATGCCCCCGGGACCGCGCCCGATCGGTTGGGAGACGCCCTCGATCGATTGGGGAAAGCTCCCCGCCGACTGGGAGTTGTCAGACAACCAGGGGGTGGAAGCCCCGGCGCCCAGCGGCCCCGGGGAGGGGACAGAGGGAGAACCGACGGTGACGGCGAGCGCCCCGACCGCCCCGACCGACTCGCCCGCCCCGCCCACGAACTCTGTGCCTTCAGCGGGGCAGCTCAAACCGCCAGCGGCCGCGGCGCCCCCTCCGGCCGCCGAGGCCACCGGTACCAAAGCCGCCATGCGCCGGCCGATGCCCGGGCCGGTCAGCCGCGGTTACGGTTGGACGGCGACACCCCGCGGGGAATACCGGTTCCATAGCGGTGCCGATATCGACGCCCCGGAGGGGACCCAGGTGCTGGCCGCGTGGGCGGGCACCGTGGTCAAGGTCGAAGTGACCGCCGAGGCGGGGCTCGCCGTGACCCTGGAACACGCGGACAAGAAGCGGACCCTCTACGGGAACCTGGCCTCCACCCTGGTGCGCCAGGGAGAGATGGTTACCCGCGGACAACCGGTTGGCACCGTGGGCACCAGTTTCGACCTCGAGAGCGCCCAACCGCCTCACCTTCATTTCGAGTTACTGGATGGCGGTGAGTCGGTGGAGCCGCCCCTGCGGTAGCCGGAGTCTAGTCTCATTTTTGCCCCTTTCGCTCATATACATCTACTAAGTCCATGAGCGAAAGGGGCGGGGCGGGTGAGGGACTACATCTGGAAGCGGGTTCTAGATGTGAGCAACCACATCTTCCGCACAAGGGACACGGTCCGCGAAACCGCCAGGGTCTTCGGCGTCTCCAAGAGCACCGTTCATAAAGACGTGACTGAACGCCTTCCCAGAATTAATCCCGAACTCTCCCTGCGAGTAAAGCGAGTCCTGGACTTCAATAAAGCGGAACGGCACATCCGGGGGGGCCAGGCCACCAGGCAGAAATACCTCGGAAAATAGCGTCGAAACCAGGGGACCGAGGCAGGAAATTCTCTCCCCGCGGAGAAAAAATATCCATAAGTGCAAAAGGCCGGCAATAGAAGCTGAGGCCTGTTTTTTTGGCCCAGGCCTGTCCGATGGGAGAGTACGCCCTTGATAGTACCACGCGACATCGGGGTAGACTTAGGCACCGCTAACGTTCTGGTGTACGTAAAGGGGAAGGGCATCGTTCTCTCCGAACCTTCGGTGGTGGCGATGGAGAAGGAGTCAGGACGGGTGCTGGCTATCGGACACGAGGCCAAACGGATGTTGGGGAGAACCCCTGGCAACATCGTCGCCACCCGCCCCCTGCGCGAGGGAGTCATCGCCGACTACGAGGTCACCGAGGCGATGCTCAAGTACTTCATTTATCGCGTTTCCGGGCGGAACGTGTTTTTCAAACCCCGGATCATGGTTTGCATCCCCTCGGGCGTGACCACCGTTGAGAAGCGTGCCGTCCTGGAGGCTTCCCTCCGGGCGGGCGCCCGCACCGCCTCCCTGATCGAGGAACCGCTGGCTGCCGCGCTGGGGGACG
>JAJYMS010000033.1 GCA_021786825.1 Bacillota bacterium
TGCCGTCCTTTGCCGCCTACACCGAGGGGCGGGGGTTGCTGTTCGGGCTGGCGGTGGTGGCTGCCGTGGCCGTCAGCTTCGCCCTGGCGCTACGCTTGTCCGCCGCCAAGCCGGCGGTGGCGGCGCGGAACATATGCAGCCCCGGCGTCGTCGACGTCAACGAATTCGAGGCCCGTTTCATCGTGACCAGCTTGGAGTCGCCGCTCCCGGCCTCGTGGACGCGGGTGCCGTATGCTAATGGTGAACTAACCAGCAAGGGATTGCGACGCGAACGGGAGGGCCGGGCATGGAAGACGTGCTGACGGTGCAGGAGGTGATGGAGCGCTCCAGCCAGTGGCTGCTGAAGGCCCAGGACGAGAGCGGCGGCTGGGCGGAGCGGCCGGGGGAAAAGCTGAGCGCGCTCAATACGGCAGAGGCGGTCATTTCGCTGCTCGATGCGCGGGCGGTCGATGCCGGCGACCCGCGCATTCAAACGGCACTGGATTTCCTGAAGGACCACCGCGGCCCCTCCGCCGGCGCGGACCGGGGCGCCTGGCATAAGGAGGTGGGCAATGGGCGGTTGATCCCGGACATCGTCCGCACCGCCTTCGCGGTGATGGCGCTGATCAAGGGCGGCCGGGACCGGGGCAGCGCGCCGGTAAAGGACGCCCTGGAATGGCTGCTGGGGGTTCAGAACCAGCAGGCCGGTGACAGGGGCTGGGGCTACAGCAGGGGAAGCCCGGGCGCCGTGTTCCCCACCTGTCTCGCCCTGTTGGCCCTGGTGCAGGCCTACGGCCCGGACATCGACCGCTGCCCCGGCGGCGTGAGCTGCAAGGACGCGATCGAGGCCGGGCTGGGGTTCCTGGTGGCCAAGTACCGCAATGAGGACGGCTCCTTCGGGGCGCAGGAGCCCCTGCTGGCCGCCCACACCATCTATGCCCTGCTGGCGCTGCAGGCGGCGCGGCGTTGCGGATTGGGTCCCTCCGCCTATCTCAAGACGGAAAACGAGGCCCTCAGGTGGCTGTTGCGCAACCCCGACAAAGCGACCAGGCTGGTGGAGGAAACGCTGGACATCGCACCGGGCACGAAAGGGACCAGTTACGGCTTCCTGTTCATGACGGACTCGCTGCTGATCAGGGTCCTGGGGGATTCCGCCGACCGGCGCTACCGCGGCAGCGAACTCGCCCGGCAGGTCCTGCTCAACTTGAAGGAACGGTGGGACCAAGGCAGCGGCGGCTTCTACGGCAGCAGGGTCTTTTCCTGGTCGACGGCGAAGGTGCTTTCCGCCCTGAGCGACGCCGGCTATTCGGAATTTCCCGTGCTTCGCCCGGAATCGCCCCAGTTCACCCTGGGGCGGGTTCTGATATTCATATTTGCGCTGATGCTGACCGGCAGCGTCATCTACCTCACCAGTGTCGGCGGCTTTCACACCTTGCACGCCCTCTTCTTCGGGTTTTTGGTGATCGTCCTGCTGCTGGTCTACGGCTGGATCAGTTCCAAGACTTTCAGCGACCTGGTGCACGCGGCCCTGCGCCTGCGGCCGCAAAAAGAGCAGTAGCCGGGCGGGTGCGAGTGGTCCGTGGGCCGCGCCGTGATAAACTGCCTTCCGTCAAGGCAGAGGCGGGCGAACGACATGCTTGATGCGATCATCTTCGACGGCGAAGGCATCGTGGTAGACACGGAAACCATCTGGGACCGGGGGCAGCAGGAGTTTCTGCGGCGCAGGGGACTGGTCTACGACCGCGACAGGATCAAGCCCCTGATCACCGGCCGCTCCGTGGTGGAAGGGGTGCGCATCATGCAGCGGGAATACGGGTTTTCCGGCGACCCGGAACCCCTGGCCAGGGAGCGCATAGAAATCGTCAAGGGCCTGTTCGAGCGCGAAGTCAAGTTCATCGACGGCTTCGAGGCGTTCTACCGGCGCGTCCGCGACCAGTACAAGACCTGCATCGCCACCGCCATGGCCGAAGACCTGCTGGCCGTCGTCGACCGGCGCCTGGGCCTGTCGCGGTTGTTCGACGGCCACATATTCAGCCTCGCCGACGTGGGGTACCGCTCGAAACCGAACCCGGACATCTTCCTCTATGCCGCCAGCCAACTGAATTGCCGGCCCGCGGACTGCGTGGTGATCGAGGACGCCCCCCACGGCATCGAGGCCGCGCGCCGGGCCGGCATGAGGTGCATCGCCCTGACCACCACCTATCGGAGGGAGAAGCTCGAGGCGGCGGACCTGGTGGTGGGCTCGTACCCCGAGATCGACCTGGCGGTTTTCGGGTAAGGCGGGCACGGCCCCCGGCGCGGGTTCAGGGCCGACTGCCGCTGTACCACACTGCCGCTACCAACCCACCCGGCGGAGACGAGACGATGAACATCGGGCCCGGGGGAACCGTTTTCTACGGCGAGACCGGCGCGCTGCTGGTGGACGCACTGGACCGTAGCCGTTTCCGCTGCGTAGTGCTGCGCAAGAAGCGGCGCGGCGGCAGATGCTGCTCCTCCACAACGACAACGCCCTCGGCTACGTGGTATCGGGGCGGGAGGCGCCGGGCCGGGGCGGGGACGCCGATGGGCGAATCATGTAACGGATGGCGGAACTGAGTTCCCGGTCCGTGCACTTGGCGCAGCCCCCCTTGGCGGGCATAATGCTGACCCCGTAATAGACGTTC
>JAJYMS010000014.1 GCA_021786825.1 Bacillota bacterium
GGCCCCATCCTGCAGGCGGGGATGGTCTTCGCCATCGAGCCAATGGTGAACGTCGGGACCTTTCAGGTAAAGACGGGGAAGGACATGTGGACCGTGGTTACCGCCGACGGCAGTCTCTCCGCCCACTTCGAGGATACGGTGGCCGTTACCGATCAGGGGCCGGTTGTCTTGACGGCACTGTAGGACGGGATAACTTGGTACTCGAGGGGACATAAATGGAAAGTTCCTTTCGGCTCGGACAGTTGGTGGAGTCATTGACCGGTCGCGACCGGGGAACTCACTACCTGGTAGTCGGACAGTCGAGCGGGGGCTACTGGCAGGTGGCGGATGGCCAGAAGCGGACCCTCGGCCGGCCCAAGCTTAAGAACGCCCGACACCTGCGCGGCCACCCCGGCGTCGACTTAGAGCTTGAGGCGAGGTTGATTCGCAAAGAACCGGTCAAAGACCAGGACGTCGTGCAAGGCCTCGCCCGATTGCGGCCCAGGAAGGAGGAGATGAAAGCCTAATGCCAAAAGAGGACGTGATCGAGGTTGAGGGCAAAGTAATCGAACCGCTTCCCAACGCGATGTTTCGCGTCGAGCTGGCCAATGGGCACCGGGTGCTGGCCCATGTCTCCGGGAAGATTCGCATGAATTTCATCCGGATTCTCCCGGGAGATCGAGTCACGGTGGAACTGTCCCCGTACGACCTTTCCCGCGGCAGGATCACCTACCGATTCAAATAGGCGCGCGATTGACAGAGGAATCTTTTTTGGCTACTATCGCAAAGGTATCCGATGGAGCGGCAGTGGTAGCCTAGGAGGGAAAAGCATGAAAGTCAGGCCATCAGTTCGGCCGATTTGCGAGAAATGCAAGGTCATCAAGCGCCACGGCGCCGTGATGGTGATTTGTCAGAATCCGAAGCACAAGCAGAAGCAGGGCTAGTAACGCTCGACGCCCCGCCGGTGGACGCGGCTGCGTCGGTCGTGGTGACCGACCCTGCCGCCGGGGTTTGGGCTTGCGAATACAGGAGGTCAGTTCGGAAACTGCAGGGGGTGCGTTAAGTAGTGGCAAGAATTGCCGGGGTGGACCTGCCCAGGGACAAGCGTGTCGAAGCGGCTCTGCCTTACATTTATGGCATCGGTTGGTCGCTTTCAAGGGAAATCCTGGCGAAGACCGGGATTAATCCCAACACTCGCGTGCGCGACCTGACCGAGGAAGAGATCTCGCGGTTGAGGGAGAGCATCGACAAGGGGTACAAAGTCGAGGGCGACCTGCAGCGCGAGGTTCAGATGAACATCAAGCGCCTGATCGAAGTCGGCAGTTACCGGGGCCTGCGGCACCGTCGCGGGCTGCCGACCCGCGGGCAGCGTACCCAGACCAACGCCCGCACCCGCAAGGGTCCCCGGCGTACCGTGGGCGTCAGGCGCAAGAAGTAGGGAGGACCGACAGTGGCTAAGAGAACCGGCGCACGACCCAAGCGCAAGGAACGGAAACTGGTGGACCGCGGTGTGGCACATATTCGGTCGACCTTCAATAACACGATCGTGACCATCACCGATGCCACCGGCAATACCCTGTCGTGGGCGACCGCGGGCAAATCCGGCTTCAAGGGGTCGCGCAAGAGCACTCCTTTCGCCGCCCAGACGGCTGCCGACAAGGCCGCCAGGGACGCGATGGAGCATGGCCTGAAAGAGGTCGAAGTTTACGTCAAAGGTCCCGGCGCCGGTCGCGAGGCCGCGATTCGTTCCCTGCAGGCGGCCGGGTTGGAGGTCAACCTGATCAAGGACGTAACTCCGATTCCCCATAATGGCTGCCGCCCGCCGAAGCGGCGCCGGGTATGAGGTTACCACGAGGAGGTAGCAGTCTTGGCGAGATACTCAGGCCCTGACTGCCGGCAATGCCGGCGGGAGGGCATGAAGCTCTTTTTGAAGGGCGAGAAGTGCTATACCCCGAAGTGCCCGGTGGACCGGCGGCCCACCGCCCCAGGGGTGCACCCCCAAACCCGCCGTAAGCCTTCGGAGTACGGGATTCAACTCCGGGAGAAGCAAAAGGCGCGGCGCATCTACGGGGTATTGGAAGGACAATTCCGCCGTACCTTCGAGCGCGCCGAGCGGATGAAGGGTGTGACGGGGGAGAACCTCCTGCAGCTCCTCGAGCGGCGCCTGGATAACGTCGTGTACCGCATGGGCCTGGGGACCTCGCGTACCCAGGCGCGGCAGTTGGTCCGACACGGGCATTTCGCCGTTAACGGACACAAGGTGAACGTTCCTTCCTATACCGTCCGGGAGGGGGACGTCATCGAAGTCAGGGAGGGTTCCCGCAAATCCCCCCTCTTGAAAAGCCTGGCGACCTTCGCCGCCGGGCGGGCGATTCCCGGGTGGCTGTCCTTTGACCCTGAAGCCCTGAAGGCCCAGGTGCTGCGCAAGCCGTTGCGCGAAGAGATCGACGCCCACATTCAGGAGCACCTGATCGTCGAACTCTATTCCCGTTAAGGAGTTGCATCCCAGGGAGGAAGGGGAGGCAAATAGCGTGATCGAAATGGAGAAACCCAGAATCGAGTTGCTGGAGATGGACCCCGAGGGTCGTTACGGTCGTTTCGCGGTGGAGCCGCTGGAGCGGGGTTTCGGGATCACCTTGGGCAACTCGTTGCGCCGGGTGCTGCTCTCTTCCCTGCCGGGTGCGGCGGTGACCTCGGTTCGGATCGACGGGGTTTTGCACGAATTCTCGACGATCCCGGGCGTTGTTGAGGATACCACGGACATCATCCTCAACCTCAAGGAGCTTCGTCTCAAGCTCCACGGCGACATCGCCAAGACGCTCAGGGTCGAGGCCGAAGGTGAGGGCGTGGTGACCGCCGGCGACATCATCAGTGACGCCGACGTCGAGATCATGAACCCGGAAATGGAAATCGCTCATCTGGATCGCAACGGGCGGCTGGTGATGGAACTGATCGTGGAACGCGGCCGCGGCTACGTCTCGGCCGAGCGCAACAAGAAGCCGGATCAACCCATCGGCGTGATCCCGGTGGACTCCATCTTCACGCCGGTGCGCCGGGTGAACTATACGGTGGAGGATACCCGCGTTGGTCAGACCACCAACTTCGACCGGTTGGTGATCGAAGTCTGGACCGACGCCACGATCCATCCTGACGAGGCTCTCTCTCTGGCGGCCCGGATCCTGATGGAACACCTCTCCCTCTTCACGGGGCTGACCCAAAGCGGCGACCGCGTTGAGATCATGGTCGAAAAAGGTGACGGGGAACACGACCGGCTGAAGGAGATGCCCATCGAGGAACTGGATCTCTCCGTTCGCTCGTACAACTGCTTGAAACGGGCGGGGATCAACACGGTAGCCGAACTGGTGGACAAGACGGACGAAGAGATGATCAAGGTCCGCAACCTGGGCAAGAAGTCGCTGGAAGAGGTCAAGCAGAAGTTAGGCGCGATCGGCCTCTCGCTGAAGCAGGCGGAGGAGTAGCGACGCTGTAGGAGGCTGAAAAGGCATGCCATACTCCAAGTTGGGGAGGACATCCAACCAGCGACGGGCGCTGCTGCGACAGTTGGCGACCGCCCTCCTGGCACAGGAAAAGATTGAAACCACCGAAGCCAAGGCGCAGGAGTTGCGCAGCGTGGCCGAGACGCTGATCACGCTGGCCAAGCACAACACCCTGCACGCCCGCCGCCAGGCGCTCGCTTACCTCACCGACGAGAGCGTGACCAAGAAGCTCTTTGACACCATCGCGCCCCGCTACGCCGAACGCCCGGGCGGTTTCACCCGGGTGATGAAGCTGGGGCCCCGCCGTGGCGACGCGGCCCCGATGGCGCTCATTGAGTTGGTATAGTGGCCGATCAGGTCATGTTTCGGGCCGAGGCGGTCTGGCACCACTACTTTAGCGAACCGGCCCTCCGCGACCTGACGCTGGCGATCAAACCCGGTGAGTACGTCGCTGTACTTGGGCGCAACGGCTCCGGGAAGTCGACTCTGGCCCGTTGTGCTGACGCCCTGCTGCTGCCCAGTGCCGGCAGGGTGTTCGTTATGGGTCTCCCGACGGATCAACCGGAATTCCTGTGGACCATCCGGCAGAGCGTGGGGATGGTCTTTCAAAACCCGGATAACCAGCTGGTGGGCAACACGGTGCAGGAGGACGTCGCCTTTGGACCCGAGAACCTTGGGTTGCCACCCGACCGGATTGTGCGCCGGGTGGAGCAAGCGCTGGACGCGGTCAGGTTGGGAGAGTTCAGGCAGCGCGACCCCAACCGGCTTTCCGGGGGGCAGCAGCAGCGCGTGGCCATTGCCGGGGTACTGGCCCTGCAGCCGCGTTGCCTGGTGCTGGATGAGGCCACCTCCATGCTCGACCCGGCCGGGCGTCAAGAAGTACTTGGGGCGGTCCGGAGTTTGCACCGGGAACAGGGTCTGACGGTGATTCACATTACCCAGGACCTGCGGGAGGCGGTGGAGGCGGACCGGGTAGTGGTGCTGGAAGCCGGGGAAGTGGTTCTGGACGGCAGGCCGCGGGAGGTCTTCCAGGAGGCGGACCGACTCCAAGCCTTGGGGCTCGGCGTGCCGCCGGCGGTCGATATCGCAGGGCGTCTCCGGAACCGAGGAGTGCCCGTGCCGGGAGGACTGCTTACGGCGGAGGAATTGGTGGAGGCTTTATGCCGGTTGAGGCTCGCTCAGTAGGCTATACCTACCTGCCCGGAACCCCATCCTCCCGCGAGGTGCTTAGAGGGGTCGACCTGCGGGTCGAGGACGGCGAATGCCTGGCCCTTGTCGGTCCCACCGGTTCCGGCAAGACGACTCTCCTCAAGCACCTGAACGGGCTGCTGCGCCCTGCTTTCGGTCAGGTTCTCGTCGACGGTGTGGATATCTGGGCGAGGCGGTCGGCCCCGCGGTGGGTGCGGCAAAAGGTGGGGCTGCTCTTTCAGTACCCGGAGGACCAACTCTTCGCCGAGACAGTCGCGGCCGACATCGCCTTCGGGCCCCGGAACCTCGGCCTTTCCCCGGCCGAAGTCGAGGAGCGAGTCCACGAAGCCCTGGAACTCGTCGGGCTCGAACCGGGCCTGCTCGGACGCTCTCCCTTCCAGTTATCGGGCGGCCAGATGCGCCGCGCGGCCTTGGCGGGGGTGTTGGCGCTCCGTCCCTCCGTTTTGGTGCTGGACGAGCCGACGGCCGGGCTGGACCCCCAGGGGCGAAGGGAGATCTTGGACCATATTCGCCTTTTGAACCGGGAACGAGGCTTGGGCGTGGTTTTGGTTTCCCACAACATGGATGAGGTAGCCCGGCTGGCCGACCGGATCGCCGTGTTGGACGGGGGGCGCATCGCCCTGACCGGACCGCCGCGGGAGGTCTTCGCCCAAGGGGACTACCTCACCCGACTGGGCCTCGACGTTCCGGAGGCCGTCCGTCTGGGTAACCTGTTACGCGGCAGGGGGTGGGGGGTTCGCCCCGACCTCCTGACCCCGGACGAGGCCGTAGAGGAGATCCTGCGTTGTCTCGCCAGGTGATGCTGGGGCAATACATGCCCGGGGAGTCGCTCCTCCACCGGCTGGACCCCCGGGCTAAGATTCTGGTCGCCTCGCTGGCCACCGCGGCGGTTGTGTCGGCCCGGGCACCCTGGGGCATCGGAGCGCTTTCCGCTTGGCTCGGGTTGGGGGTGGTCCTCTCCGGCGTCCCCATCCGGTCTGTGCTGGCCAACCTCCGGCCCCTGATCTGGCTGATGCTCCTCGCGGTCGCGGTGCCGTCGCTCGGGGGCCGACCCGGCCCCGCGTGGCAACTGGGGCCGCTGCACCTCAGCGGGCCGGGAACCACCCTGGGCCTGCTGGCGGCCTGCCGGCTCGTACTTCTGGTTACTTTCGCCTCCCTGCTCACCCTTACCACCAGCCCCACCGACCTGATGGACGGACTGCGGCGGTTGCTCAGCCCCGCCGAGAGGGTCGGTCTGCCGGTGGACGAGGCCGCGTTGATGATGAGCATCGCCTTGCGTTTCATTCCCATTCTGATGGAGCAGGCCGAAAAGATCAGGGATGCGCAGTCGGCGCGGGGTGCCGAATGGCAATCCGGCGGCGCGTGGCAACGTGCGCGGGGCCTGGTGCCCCTGTTGGTGCCCCTGCTGGTGGGGGCCGCCCGGCGGGCGGAGGACCTCGCGCTGGCGATGGAGGCCAGGTGTTACCGTGGCGGCAAGAGAACCCGCCTCAAGCAACTGCGCTGGTCGCCAAGGGATAGCGCCGCCCTGCTGATGGCCGCCTTTTTTCTCTTGCTGGCGCTGGAGGTGGGGTAAGTGCGCAATATCAAGCTGGTCCTGCAGTACGACGGGACAAACTACGCAGGTTATCAGCGGCAGCGGGCCGGCCTAGCCTCCATCCAGTCCTGCCTTGAGCAGGCCCTGACCGGCCTGACCGGCCTGACCGGCGCGCCCGTGCGCGTCACCGGGGCGGGACGCACGGATGCCGGGGTTCACGCCCTGGGTCAAACCGTAAACTTCTTCACCGATAGCCGGCTGCCCGTTGAACGCTTTCCTTTTGCCCTCAACAGCCGGCTTCCCCGGGATCTCGTGGTGCTGTCGGCCGCCGAGGTGGACGCGGCCTTTCACGCCCGCAAGAGCGCGAGCAGCAAGCTTTACCGCTACACCATCTACAACGACACCTTTCCCTCTCCCTTCTGGCGTCACTACGCCTACCACTGGCGCCAACCCCTGGACGAGCGGGCGATGGGCGAGGCGGCCCGTTACCTGACCGGCCGGCACGACTTTGCGGCCTTTCGGGCGGCCGGGAGTTCAGCCAGGACGACCGTCCGGGAGGTTTACAGCTTTGAAGCGCAGCGCCAGGGCAAGGTGGTCCAGCTTGAGGTGCGGGCGAATGGGTTCCTTTACCATATGGTCCGAATTATGGCGGGAACGCTGCTCGAAGTCGGGCACGGCAGGCGGCGGCCGGAGGACGTGGAGGCTGCGCTGCAATCCCGCGACCGGAACCAGGCGGGGAGAACCCTTCCTCCACACGGGCTTTGCCTAGTGGAAGTCAGCTATTCCTTGACAGTTACTGGCGCAGTCCATTAAACTATTATAGTGCTTGGGCCGTTCTCGACCCCCTGCCCCGGAGTGGTCGCGGAGTCGGCCCCCTAAGCTTCAATTCAGGCAGGGAGGGAAAACCCCTTTGGAAGCCACTTACGTGGCCAAGCCTTCCGAGATCGTCCGCAAATGGTACGTGGTCGATGCCCAAGGGCAGCCCCTCGGACGGTTGGCATCCAAGGTTGCCACCATCTTGCGCGGTAAGCATAAGCCCACCTTTACCCCCTTCATGGACACCGGCGACTACGTGATCGTAGTCAATGCCGCCAGGGTCGTCCTGACCGGGAAGAAGCTGCAAAACAAGCTTCACTACCGTCACTCGCTCTACCCCGGTGGTTTGAAGGCGATCTCTTACGACAAGTTCCTCGCCACCAAGCCGGAGAAGGCGGTGGAGACCGCGGTCAGGGGAATGGTTCCCCACACCCGCCTGGGCCGGCAAGTGATTAAGAAACTCAAGGTTTACCGGGGGCCGGATCACCCCCACGCCGCCCAGCAACCTGAGCGGCTGGAACTCTAGGCCCGGCGCGAAAGGAGCGCGTGAAAATGACCGCGAAAGCTCAGACCCAGCCCAAGCTCCAGTACGCCGGTACCGGTCGCCGCAAGGAGGCGGTCGCCCGGGTCCGGCTGATTCCGGGCAACGGCGCCTTCCAGGTCAACGGGCGTCCCCTGGAGGAGTACTTCGGGATGAAGATCCTGCAGTCGCTTGTGCGCCAGCCCCTCGTTTTGACCAACACGGCCGGCCAGTATGACGTCTCGGTCAATGTCCTGGGCGGCGGGTCCGCCGGCCAGGCGGGAGCCGTGCGCCACGGAGTCGCCCGGGCGCTGCTCAAAGTCGACCAGAGTCTGCGCCCCGCCCTCAAGAACGCCGGTTACCTGACCCGTGACCCACGTGCCAAGGAGCGCCGCAAGTACGGCCTGAAGAAGGCCCGGAAACGGCCGCAGTTTTCCAAACGTTAACAGTCCCCTCGCGTGCCTTGAGGCCCAGGGATCTCCCCGGGTCTCTTTGCATGCCGCTGCCCGCAGGCGACGTCGGTTTCCGGGGCTTGCGCGGCCCCCAGATATCCCGCCACCATGCCGTCCAGCACGCCCTGGCAGACGGCACAGACGGCGCGGGGGTGCAGCTTCGCCAGTTCACGGAAAGAGCAGTGGCTGACACCTATCCGAAAGCCACCAACTTCGGCGGGAGTGAACTTCACCTCCCAGCCTCGCGCTGCCGCCGCTCTTCCCGCCGCGGCCAGGAGCTCGGGCAAGGGAGGCGGGGGATGGGGCAGGGGTTTTTCCTCCAGGGTTTCCCGGGCAACGCGGGTACCGTAGTCCCGCCCAGCTCGGGCCAGGGACTCCAGCCCTTCCGAGCCAAAGGAAGTGAGGGCCTCCAGTGCCAACTTGGCCAGAAGCTGGAAGTCCCGGTGCGGGAAGCTGAGGCTGACCGACGTGTCCGAAAGGCGATAGGAGAGGCCCGGCCTCCCTCCACGGCCGGACTTTTCGGAGGTGGCCGCGAGCAGCCCCACGTCCCGCAACCGGTTCAGATGAAGCCTGGCTACGTTGGGATGCAGGGAGAACTGCTGGGCAACGGACTGAACGGTCGCGCCTGACTCTGGATCGGCCAGAAAGTACTGATAAATGTTGAATCTGGTCGGGTCGGCCAACACGGCGGTGAGCCTCTGCGGATCCTGCATATTAGCCCCCTCCTGCCGTTATTATAGTCACACCATCACTCTCTGGCAAAAAGTTACCACTCCGGCCCACTGAGGGAGGACCACCGCCAAGCGAAGACGGGAGGAGTCGACCCACATGCGCTGGATCTATTGGGGCGCGGCAGGCCTGCTGGGCGGTTCGGCCTTGGTTTACCTGTGGGCCGTGGTGACTCGCTCCCTCCTGCTGGCGTACGTCGCTTCAGGAGGGTTGGCGGGAGGGCTGCTGTTATTCGCCTTCGGGGTCCTGGTCGGCCCCATGCGCCGGAGGTAGGGCGCCCCCGGACATATCCCGCAACTCGGACCCATAGACTGGAAGGTGACTGGGGTTCAGGGGGCGGGAAAAGCGACAATGGCGGCAAACCGACTATGGCAGGCGCTGGGCCGCTGGCCGTGGGTTGTCCTGGTGACCGTGATGCTGGGGGCGTCCGGGCCGATCCTCTTGGCGGAGGGGAAACCGGCGGCCGGCACCACCCTCGGAGGGCGGGTGATCGTGGTCGACCCGGGACACGGGGGAGTCGACGGAGGGGCCTACCACAATTCCGCCGCCGAGAAGGACATCGTCCTCGGGGTATCCCTGGAATTGGGCCGGTTGCTAACCCAGGCAGGCGCCCGGGTAATCTATACCCGCGAGGGGGACTATGACCTCAGCGGATTGGGGCCGGACGCCGGCCTGCGGGAGCGACTGCTGGCCGACTTGAAACGCCGGGCGGGGATCGGCAACGGTCCGGGAGTGGACGTCTTCTTGAGCGTCCACGCCAACGAGTTCCCTTCCCCGTACTGGCACGGTTCGCAGGTCTTCTACAACGCCAGGGGCCACCCGGACTCCCGGCGGCTGGCCTTGCGCATTCAACAGGAACTGGTGCGGATCGCCGGGTACACTGAGCGGGAGATCAACGAACAGGTAGAAGTATACCTGATGGAGCAGGTGCGCGTTCCTATCGTGACGGTGGAGCTCGGTTTCATGTCTAACCCGGACGAGCTGCGGCGCCTTCGTGACCGGGATTACCAACGACGCTTGGCCTGGGCCGTCTTCGTGGGGACGGCCAAGTACTTCGCCGAGGGGCCATTCCAGCAGCGTTGAACACCGCCTTCCGAGGGCGGTATTTACGGGGAAAGAGGGATTTGAGGCCCCTTGGTGTAATTACCAAGGCGGAAGGTGTTACCATGGCGGTGGTTGCCGTCGCGTTGGTCCCCCACCCCCCCATTTTGCTGGAGGCGGTCGGCGGGGCGGAATCCAGGCGAGTGCAGGCGACGCAGCAGGCCCTCGGGGAACTGGGCCGCCGATTGTCGGCCATGGCCCTCGAGGCACTGGTGATGATTACCCCGCACGGGCCGGTTTTCCGGGATGCCGTGGCCATCTGGGGATTGGACAGGCTCGACGGAGATCTCAGCAGCTTTGGCGCCAAAGGGGTCAGTTTCCAGGTGCCAGGCGATCTCGAGTTGGCGCGCGCTACCGGCCAAGAGGCTCGCCGGCTGGGGGTCCGGACGATCTGGTTGGACCGCCCCACGGCTCGCCGACACGGGGTTCAGGTCGGCCTGGACCACGGCTTGATGGTTCCCCTGTACTTCCTGGTCGCCCAGGGGATCATGACTCCTCTGGCAGCGGTCTCGTCGGCCTTTCTGCCGGTCGAGGACCTGTATCGCTTCGGGCAAGCCATTCGGCGCGCGGCGGAGGTACTGGGGCGCCGGGTGGCGGTGGTCGCGTCGGGGGATCTATCGCACCGCCTGACCCCTGATGCCCCGGCGGGCTTCAGCCCGCGGGGCGCTGAATTCGACCGCCTGATACAAGCGGCCCTTACCCGGGGGGACCCGTGGGCGGTCCTGCAAGTGGACCCCGAGTCGGCGGAGGCGGCGGGAGAATGCGGGTGGCGCTCCCTGATAATGGCCCTCGGGGCTCTGGAGGGCCAGCGGTTCAAAGCGGACCTGCTTTCCTATGAAGGTCCGTTTGGGGTCGGATACGCGGTGGCGCATCTGGAGCCTCTCCCGGAGGCGAGGGAAGAGTTGCTGCCACGGATAAAGCAGTTCCGGGAAGACCGGCGCAGGGCGGAGAGCCCACCGGTGGCCCTGGCCCGGCGGAGCCTGGAGAGTTACATCCGGCAAGGCCAGGTCATCGACCCTCCCGACCCGCTGCCCGGAGTCTTGCAACAGCCGGCTGGAGCCTTCGTCTCCTTGAAGGTCAGTGGGCAGTTGCGCGGTTGCATCGGCACCATCGGGGCGACCCGGCCCAACCTAGCCCTGGAGATCATTCACAACGCCATCGCCGCCGCGACGGACGACCCGCGCTTTCCACCGGTGGAGCCAGAGGAACTGGACACCCTCAGCTACTCCGTCGACGTGCTCGGTCAGCCGGAGCCGGTCAGCGGGCCCGACGAACTGGACCCGCAGCGCTACGGAGTGATCGTGTCCCACGCGGGCCGCTCCGGCCTCTTGCTGCCGGCGCTGGCGGGAATTGAAGAGGTGGAGGCCCAGGTGAGAATCGCGATGCGGAAGGCCGATATTCCCGCGGGGACGCCGGGCGTCAAGCTGCAGCGGTTTACCGTCATCCGTTACTACTAGCCGTCTCCGCCGAGGTGAACTGCTTGCTGGAGGCTCGGTACTACGATCAACGCGACGATACGAGAGTGCGATGCCGCCTCTGCCCCCACGATTGCCTGCTGAAGGAGGGGGCCCAAGGCATCTGCCGCGTCCGGCAAAACCTTAACGGTGTCCTCTACACCTTCAACTACGGACAGGCCGCCTCCTACGCGCTGGACCCTACCGAGAAGAAGCCCCTCTACCACTACTACCCTGGCAGTTACCTCTTCTCCCTGGGAGCTCTGGGCTGCAACCTGGAATGCGCCTACTGCCAGAACTGGCAGATTGCGCAACGGGAAGCGCCCACCATCGACCTGGCCCCGGCCGATGTGGTAAGCCTGGCGCTTCGCTCCAGGCGGCAGCAACCGGCCTGCATCGGGATCGCCTACACCTACTCCGAGCCCTCGGCCTGGTTCGAATTTGGGCTGGATACCGCGAAGCTGGCTCGAGAGGCCGGGCTGCGCAACGTAATGGTCACGAACGGTTACCTTAACCCTGACCCGCTGCGGGAACTCCTGGGATTCATGGACGCCTTCAACGTTGATGTCAAGTCCATGGACCCTCGTTTTTACCGGAGAATCTGTCATGGGAAGCTTGACCCGGTGCTCCGGTTCGCGGAGGCGGTCTACGCCGCCGGCAAACACCTGGAGGTCACCAACCTGGTCGTGCCGAGCCTCAACGACTCCGACGACCTGATCGGACGCCTGGTGGACTGGTTGGCTGGGGTGTCCCCCACCATCCCTCTGCACTTCTCCCGTTATTTTCCCGACTACAAACTGGACCTGCCGCCGACTCCCCTCGCAACCCTGGAGCGGGTCCGCGAGATTGGGCTGCGCAAGCTGCACTACGTCTACCTCGGGAATGCGTGGGGCAAACCCTGGAACAATACGTACTGCCATACCTGCGGCGAACCGCTGATCTTGCGCAACAGCCTGGGAGCCAGGATGGTGGGCGTGATTGACCACCATTGCGCGCGCTGCGGCTCTCCCGCCCCCATCGTCTATTAGACCGTAAGGAGGCACTTTCAGTGGCCAATGACCTTAAAGCGCGGGACTTCTTATCGATTCACGACTTCACTCCGGAAGCGATCGAGCAGATCCTGGACACCGCGGCTATGCTGAAGCTTCGGCAAAAAGCCGGACTGACCGACCAGCCGCTGCGGGGCAAGACCCTGGGGATGATCTTTCAGAAGTCTTCGACCCGTACCCGCATCTCCTTTGAGGTGGCGATGTGGCAGTTGGGCGGATACGCCCTCTACCTGTCGGCCAATGATCTGCAGCTCAAGCGCGGGGAGACCATCGCCGACACGGCGCGGGTCCTGTCGCGGTACCTGGACGGGATCATGATTCGCACCTACTCGCACGAAGAGGTCGTCGAACTGGCACGGCATGCCGAAATCCCGGTGATCAACGGTCTGACCGACCTCCTTCATCCGTGCCAGGCAATGGCCGACCTGATGACCATCGCTGAAAAGCGCGGCCGGTTGGCCGGGCTTCGGCTCGCCTACGTGGGCGACGGCAACAACATGGCGCACTCCCTGATGTTCGGCGGCGCCAAGACAGGGATGCACGTCGTGGTCGCCACCCCGAGAAGCTACCCGCCGGACCCGGGGATCGTCGAAGCCGCACGCTCCGATGCCCGGGCGACCGGAGCCACGATCGAGGTAGTGGAGGATCCCGGTGCGGCCGTCAAGGGAGCCGACGTGGTGTACACCGATGTGTGGGCCAGCATGGGTCAGGAGAGCCAGGCCGAGGAGAAACGGAAGGCCCTTCAGAGCTACCAGGTCAACTCCAAACTGATGGCCCTGACCAAGGCGGAAGCCATCTTCTTGCACTGCCTCCCGGCCCACCGGGGGGAAGAGGTCACTGACGAGGTGATGGACGGTCCCCATTCGGCCGTGTGGGACCAGGCGGAGAACCGGCTGCACGTCCAGAAGGCCATCCTGGCGCTGGTGCTGTAGCGATAGCCCGGCCGGACCGGCTGGTTCCGGGGACACCCATGGCTCCTGGCGGAAGCGCCTTTCGAAGGCGCTTCCCTCTTTCGGTGCTAAGCACCCGGAAAACCCGCCCGCGAAAGGAACTCAACCGTTCCCCGGACCACTTCCAACCCCTGCAATTCCTCGGCGGTGACCCAGCGCAGTTCGCCGGCATCATCCCCGCACCTTACCCGGCCGCCGACCGGTTCGACGGCAAAGCAGAGAATGACGTAGTGGGACGACACGTCTCCACCCTCGGACATGATGGCATCCTGGTACCCAAGCAACTTCTCCACGCGTACCGTCAGACCTGTTTCCTCCCGGATTTCCCGTTCCAGACCGCGGGCGACGGGCTCACCCCACTCGACCTTCCCCCCGGGAAGGGCCCAGAGTCCCTGGGCCGGCGGCCGGCCACGCTTCACCAGTAGTGCCCTTCCATGCTCCTGGATTACGGCCGAGCACCCGACAGCCGGAAAGCGCATAAGCAAAATCAGCCTCCTGTAACAGACCTTTTGCGGGGAAAAGGAACTGTAAAACTTTGGCACTTATCCCCAGCCTTATCAACAAGTTGTGTATAAACCCCACCAGTTTGTCGGTTAGTCGCTGGCGGACGGACGAATAATACTTCCATCTGGCGCCGAAAACTTTGCGAGGTGACCAAGATGCCGAAAAGGATTGTGATCATGGGTGCCGCCGGCCGGGATTTTCATAACTTCAACGTCTGCTTCCGGGGCCATCCGGAATACCGCGTGGTGGCCTTCACCGCTACGCAGATTCCGAACATCGAGGGCAGGGTCTACCCGCCTGAACTGGCCGGTTCCGGATACCCGGACGGGATCGACATCCTCCCCGAGTCGGACCTGCCGCAAATTATCGAGGAAAAGAACGTGGACGAGGTGGTCTTCGCCTATTCCGACGTTCCGCATGAGTACGTCATGCACCAGGCCTCCCTCTGCCTGGCTCACGGGGTCGATTTCCGGCTCCTTGGACCCGACCACACCATGTTGGAGTCGAGAAAGCCCGTCGTGGCGGTAACCGCCGTTCGCACCGGGGTGGGCAAGAGCCAGACCACCCGCCGGGTGGTGGAGATCCTGAAGGGGGTGGGGTTGCGGGTAGTGGCCGTGCGCCACCCGATGCCCTATGGGAACCTGCTGGACCAGGTCGTCCAGCGGTTCGCCAGTTACGAGGATCTTGACCGGTACCAGACGACCATTGAGGAGCGAGAGGAATACGAACCGCACCTCGACCGCGGAGCGGTGGTCTACGCCGGGGTCGATTACGGGCGGATCCTGGAGCAGGCCGAGGAAGAGGCGGACGTGATTGTTTGGGACGGCGGCAACAACGACCTGCCGTTCTACCGCCCGGATGTCCACATTGTCCTGGTCGATCCGCACCGGCCCGGGCACGAGTACCAATATCACCCCGGGGAAGCCAACCTGCGGCGGGCGGACGTAGTCATCATCAACAAGATCGATACGGCCGGGCCCGAGGGGGTGAACACCGTACGCAAGAACATCGCCCGGCTGAACCCGACGGCGGTGGTGATCGACGCGGCATCGCCAATTTTCGTGGACGACCCGGGCGCCATCCGCGGCCGGCGGGTGCTGGTGGTCGAGGACGGCCCGACCCTGACGCACGGCGAGATGAAGTACGGCGCGGGGGTGGTGGCCGCCAAGAAGTTCGGTTGCAGCGAATTGGTCGACCCCCGACCGTACGCGGTAGGAAGCATTATCGGCACCTTTGAACGATATCCTGGAATCGGAACGCTGCTGCCGGCGATGGGTTATGGAAGGG
>JAJYMS010000195.1 GCA_021786825.1 Bacillota bacterium
CACCGGACAGGTGGAGGAAATCGTGCAGTTTATATCCCGGCTCGAGGAAGCGCCCGATGTTGTGAAGCTGGCAGACCTGACTGTTCCGCACAGGAGCTGACCAAAATGCCCCTGCTTCTAGCGCAACCCGGCCGCATCGGTCCCCTGAAACTGAAAAACCGGATCATCATGGGTCCCATGGGCACCAATTTCGGCAGCGCCGACGGCCTTGCCACCGCTCGAGATCAGTCTTATTATACCGAGCGAGCCCGGGGTGGCGTGGCCATGGTTATCACGGAGTCGATGCCGGTCTCCGAGAAGTCCGTGAACCATACCCGGTCTCTGGGCGCCTTTCATGATCGTTTCATCCCCGGATTGGCCGCCCTGGTTGAGGCTGTTCATGTTGCCGGGGCGCTGGCCGCCGGCCAACTCAACCATCGTGGCGGTCTGTTGCGCCGCTCGGTGCTAAACATGGAGCCGGTCGGCCCCTCGCCCTGGGTCAACCCCAATACCGGCGACTCCGTGCGACCTCTGACGATCCCCGAGATCCGCGAGATCCAGCGCGATTTTCTAACCGCCGCCAGCCGGCTCTGGCGGGCTGGCTACGACGCGGTGGAGATCCATGCAGCCAACGGTTATCTTTTCCATCAGTTCTTTTCGCCCCGCATTAACCGCCGTGTTGATGTCTATGGGGGGACCCTGGAAAACCGGATGCGGTTTCTCCTGGAAACCGTGGCCCTGATGCGGGAGAGTCTGCCAGATCTGCCGCTCCTGGTGCGGATCAGCGCTACTGAGTATGTACAGCATGGCTACGGCGAATCCGACGTTATCGCCTTGGCTCGGGCCCTGGAGCGAGAGGGAATCAGCGCCTTGGACCTGTCGGGGGGTACCAACGAAAGCCCTGAACTCTCCCGGTTCTGCATTCAACCACCGTCCATGCCCCGCCGCTGCCTGGAACCCTACGCGGCGTCCATCAAGCAGGTGATCTCGATTCCGGTCGTCGTGGCCGGCCGCATCATTGAACCGCCGGACGCCGAAGCCGTACTGGCTAACGGGAGCGCTGACTTCGTGGCCCTCGGGCGCGCACTTATTGCCGATCCCTACTGGACCCGCAAGGCCACCGGGGAGATCGAGATGCCCATCCGGCAGTGCATCTCCTGCAATTTCTGCTTTGAACGGCTTACCCGGGAACTGGATATCTCTTGTGCCCAAAACCCAATGGTGGGCCTCGAGTTTGAAGCCCTGGAATTCGCTGAGCCCCAAGCACTGCCGGCTCTGGCCGGCAGGAAGCCGCTGGGCGTCAAGAGGCACAAGCGAGTGCTGATTTTGGGGGCGGGGGTGGCTGGCCTCGAGAGCGCCCGCCTGCTGGCAGCCAGGGGGCACACCGTTGAGGTATGGGAAAAGGCCGACCAGCCTGGTGGGCAATCGATCCTTGCCCGAATTCCGCCCCATAAACAGGAGGTTGCCGCGGTCTGGGCCTACCGGTTTAAGCAGTGCCGGGATTTGGGGGTTTCCATCCGAACGAAGGTCACCGTTACCCTGCACGCCGTGCGCGAGTTTGCGCCTGACCTGGTGGTAGTGGCGACAGGCGCACGGCCGCGTATCCCAGCGGTTTTCAGGGACGCACCTCACCTGACCGCCTGGGCCGTGCTGGCGCGACCCGACCAGATAGCGAATGGATCCAGCATCACGATTGTGGGAGGAGGGATGGTTGGAGCAGAGACGGCTGAACTGCTGGCGACCCAGGGGTGTCGGATAACGATTCTGGAGATGCTGGACGCACTTGCCATGGACATGCCCCGAAACAACCGGCTCGATGTGACCCTGCGCTTGCAGGAGAAAGGGGTGACCGCCCTGACCCGTACCCGGGTGGATCGGGTGGCCGGTAACAGACTGATCGTTTTGACTGACGACGGGGAAAAGGCGATCCCCATCGGCGACTACCTGGTCGTGGCCATCGGTGCAGAGCCCAATCGTGACGTAATTCCCACCCTGGAAGAGGCGGGACTCCCTTACGTTCTCGTTGGCGACTGCGACCGCCCGGGGAATTTCCACTCTGCCCTGCGGGATGCCTGGCTGACGGCCCTGTCTGTGGACTTCGAGGTCGTGGGAGGAGGCCCCACCCACGCCTCTCGTGGCTAACCAATATTAGTTAAGAGGAGTGAGCAGTTATGTTGATATCGCATCGGGCACGGATGGCGGCGCTTGCGTTGGTAACCCTGGGCTCACTGGTGTTGGCTGCCTGCGGCCAATCCAGTTCGGGATCCTCCCAGGCCGGTGGCGGTGCCAGTGCCCCGAGCGGACCGTCGACGGTAAAGGTGGGCGTAATGCTCCCCCTTACCGGCAACACCGCCTGGGCCGGCAAAACCAACAAGGTGGCGGCGGAGATGGCCGCCGAGGAGATCAACGCCAGTGGGGCTGCGGGCAAGTACAAGATCGAGCTGGCCTTTGCCGATAGCCAGTGCGAGCCAGGCCCCGCCCATGACGCGGCCCAAAAACTCATTACCCAGGACAAGGCGCAGCTCCTCATCGGCGAGTGGTGCTCCAGCGCTTCGGTGGCCGCGGCTCAAGTGGCCAGGGACAATAAGATTCCGCTCCTGGTTGAAATCTCCACCGCCGACGGGATCGCCAAGAACGGTGGCCCGTATACCTTCCAGTCCATCATGCAAAACCGCGACATCGACCAGCACGAGGCCAAATTGCTGACGGAGAAGTTCAACTTTGCCACGGTCGGCATGCTCGTGGAGAACAACGATTTTGGCCTCACTTTCCGCAAGAACATGACCGAATTCCTGACCAAGGCCGGTAAGAAAATTACTATTGACGTGAAGCAGGACCGGTCCGATACCAATTTCTATCCGGTTATGACGAGGATTCAGAGCGAGAAGCCAGACATCCTGGTCATCTCTCTTTCCGCGGGACAATCCGCCAACTTCGTAAAGGCACTTGCCGAAAGCGGCATCACCATTCCCGTGGTTTCTGATTACCCGCCGCCTCCCTACATCTTTGAGAAACAGGTGGGTCAGCAGGCCGCCAAGATCGGGCTGGTGCGCGGCACCTTCTATCTGGACAACCCAAACATCACCCCCAGGCAGAAGGAGTTCATCGCCAAGTTTGAGCCCAGGGCCTCACAGGCGGTTGGTGAACAGCACTATGCCACTCACTGGGATATCGCCGCTTATGACAGCGTCTACCTCGTGGCCGATGCGCTCAAGCGGGGAGGCCCTGATCCGGCCAACTTTGCCAAGGCCATGGCTGCGAGTAAGCTGGACGGCGTGCTCGGCCACTACGAATTCGACCAGAATCGCGAGGTTAAGCCGGACGGCCTGCCGTTCGTCTTCATCAAAGACGTGGAAGGCGGTAAGCTCGAGGTCGTGAAGTAACAGAACCGGGGGGGCGTTTCGCCCCCCCTCCAGCCCGTTCCGCCGACCCGCAGGAGGGGATACTGGATGCTCCTACAGACATTCATCAACGGGTTGATACTTGCCGGCAGTTATGCCCTGGTTGCCGTCGGCCTGACCCTGGTTTACGGCGTCATGCATATGGTCAACTTTGCCCAGGGTCAGTTTATCATGATTGGGGCTTTTGTAGCCTGGGTCCTGACGCCGAAACTGGGCTACGCACTGGCGATTCTGGCCGCGATGGCCGTAACTGCCGTGCTGGGGCTGGTGGTGGAACGCATCGCGTTCCGGCCGTTCCGCGGTGTAGAACTGAATGGGTTAATTGCTTCGATGGGCGTTTCGATCATGCTTACCAACGTTGCGGAACTGATCTGGGGCACCATGCCGCGCATGTTCCAGACGCCATATGGCGCCGTCTCCGTGACCATCGGCACCTTGGGGATCAGCCTGCAGCGGATTCTGGTATTCGTTGTCAGTTTGGTGCTGCTGCTCCTGTTGTGGTGGTTGGTCCAGTACACCTCCCTGGGCAAGAAAATCCGCGCCGTGGCGGAGGACCCCGAGATCGCCGGGGTCATGGGAATAGATGCCAACCGCATCGCCATAATCACCTTCTTACTCGGGTCGGCCCTGGCCGCGGCTGCAGGTGCTCTCAATGGTCCTATCAATCTCATTACACCCGCCATGGGCCAGACGGAACTGCTGAACGCATTCGCTGCGATCATTCTGGGGGGCTTCGGTAACATCCAGGGTACCATCCTCGGCAGCCTGGTCATCGGTATGTTGCAAAGCCTGTCGGCATCGTACATCTCGAACGCCTACGCCGATTCCATCGCCTTCGTGCTCCTTGTCCTGACCCTGGTCATCTTCCCCCGGGGCCTGGTCCCAGAACGGAGTGAAGAGAATGTTTAGGCGCGTCAAGCAGTTCTGGTGGGCTATCGGGGTACTGGCGGCCGCCCTTCTTCCCTGGGTCCTCGGCCAATACTGGCTGAACATGGTCATTCTTTCGCTGATATTTGCCATTGTGGTCTTCAGCCTGAACCTCCTTAACGGCCTGGCCGGCCTGCTTTCCTTTGGTCAGGCGGCTTTTGTGGGGCTGGGAGCATATATACTGGGTGTGCTGAGCGTGCATGGGGTCAACCCGTTCCTGGCAACTGTGGCCGGCGTGTTTACCGCGACGGCGGCCGGCTTGTTGATCGCCCTGCCCGCCGCTCGACTGAAAGGGCACTACCTGGCCATCGGCACCCTGGGCTTTGGTGTCCTCATCTTTCAACTGCTGCTTAACCTGGAGATCACCCGCGGCCCCATGGGCCTTTCCGGCATTCCCACGGAGGGCGTGCCACAGACCGGCTGGTACTACATTGTTCTCTCCATCGTCATCGGTCTGGGCCTGGTGTTGCGCTATCTAGGGGACCGCAGCTTGCTGGGAATCATGCTCAAGACGGTCAAAGCCGATGAGGTGGCGGCCAAGTCCTGTGGCATCAATGTTTTTGCCGTCAAACTCTTGGCCTTCGGCCTTTCCGCCACCCTGGCAGGGCTAGCCGGTGCGCTCTATGGGGCCTATCTGCGCTTTCTCACCCCGGAGCTTTTCACCACGAACCAGTCCTTCCAGTTCCTCATGATGAGTGTGGTCGGCGGTACCGGCAGCTTTGTCGGCGGCCTCATTTCCTCGCTCATCTTTACCATCTTGCCCGAGGCCCTGCGGGTGGTGGGCGAGTCCAATATACGGCTGTTGATCTACGGCATCGCAGTGCTGAGCGTGCTGCTCTTCCTGCCGGACGGAATCGGCGGTCTGCTGGACAAGCAGCGGCTCTTCCGGGCGGCCAAACCGGGTTCCCAGAAGGAGGTGGAGAAGATTGACGGCGGTTATCGAAGCTAAAGGAATATCCAAACGCTTTGGTGGCGTACAGGCATTACAGGATGTGGCCATCCAGGCGGAGGCGGGGCAGGTGGTCGGACTGATCGGACCCAACGGAGCTGGAAAGTCAACTCTGGTTGGTTGCCTCACTGGTCTCATCCGAATCGATGCCGGCGCCGTTTTCTTCCGCGGGCAGGAGATCACGCACCTCTCCCCCCACCAGCGGGCCCGCCTGGGAATTGGGCGGACGTTTCAGAAGTTGCGGCTGGCCGACCGGCTCACCGTGTTTGAGAACGTGGCAGCAGGTATGTTCGCCCACCTTTTTCGGAACGAAGGCGCCAGCCGTCTTCGGCGCACCGTCGCTCCGGTGAGGCGGCCGGAGGTCACGGACGCTGTCACGCGGGCCCTGCGCTCGACGGGCACGGAGTCGTTACGGGATGAAATGGTGGGCGTTCTCCCCTACGGCCAGCGTCACTTCGTGGAACTGGCACGGGCGCTGGTTTCCGAGCCCGACGTCCTCTTGCTGGACGAGCCGGCCACCGGCTTGACCGATTCAGAAAAGGATCGTCTCTGCGAGGTCGTCACACAGTTCCGCGCTGGTGGCCGGGCGGTCATTCTGATCGAACATGACCTGGAACTGGTTGGTCGTCTTTGCGACCAGGTGATGGTGGTTGACCACGGTCAGCCGATTTTTGCGGGCACGCCGGCCGAGGCCCAGCGGAACCCCACGGTGGTGGTCGCCTACCTTGGTACCGCGCGCCTCGGCCCGAAGGGCGGTGAGAACCATGCCTGATGTCTTGGAAACTCAGGGGCTGCAGGCGAGCTACGGCAGTATCACCGTTGTCAAGGGGATTGACCTGCGGATTGAAACGGGGGAGATCGTGACTCTGCTCGGTGCGAACGGCGCCGGCAAGACCACCATCCTGAAGGCCCTGATGGGGATCCTCAAGCCCAGCGGCGGCCGAATCATTTTAAACGGGGTAGATATCACCGGACAGGTGGCCCACCAGGCTGCCCGCCGGGGCCTGGCCCTGGTTCCGGAGGGGCGCAGGATCTTTCGGCGGATGACGGTGCGCGAGAATATGGAGCTGGGCGCTGTCACCCGGCCCGCCGCTGAGGCGCAGGCCACCATGGAGCGGATGTTCGGCCTTTTTCCCCGGTTGCGGGAACGGCAGCACCAGTTGGGCGGCACCCTATCCGGCGGAGAACAGCAGATGCTGGCCATTGCTCGGGCTCTAATGACGCACCCCCGCTTCCTGCTCATGGATGAGCCTTCCCTGGGCCTCGCCCCCCTGGTAGTGGCACAGGTCTTTGAAATCATCGCCCGGGTTGGGGAAGAGACGGGCATTGGCGTTCTCTTGGTGGAGCAAAACGCCGCGATGGCTCTCTCCGTTGCCAATCGCGGCTATGTGCTGACTCGCGGCCGCGTGGTGGGTCAGGGCGCGGCGCAGGACCTGCGCAGTTCCGAACACTTGGGCGCTGCCTACCTGGGCCTGAAGAAAGGATAAGGAGACGGCTGGAATGGAAAGATTCACCCAGTTTGTTGCCGATTGGCTCGTCCGAACCCGCTATGAGGACTTGCCCGCGGCCGTGGTTGACGCGGCAGAGACATTCACGATGGACCACGTCGGCTGCGTGGTGGGCGGCACGGTAAAGGAGTCTTCCCGGATCATCGCTGAGGTGGCCGGCCCCTGGGGGCCGGAGGCGGGAACTTGTACGGTGGTGGGGCGCCCAACCCATACGTCGGCCCTTTTGGCCGCTCTGATCAACGGCACCACGGGACATGCCCTGGAATTGGACGATGACCACCGGGAGGGAACCCAGCATCCCGGTGTGGTCGTGATTCCGGCCGCCTTGGCCACGGCCGAGCAGGAAGGCAAGAGTGGTCGCGACTTGCTCCTGGCGATTGCCCTGGGGTATGAGGTCATGATTCGACTTGGTGAAGCCCAGCTGGGCAAGTCCTATCTGCGTGGCTTTCACCCCACCGGGACATGCGGAAGCATCGGCGCGGCGGTGGCCACCGGCAAGTTGCTGGGTCTCGATTCGGAGCGGATGGTGAGCGCCATCGGCATTGCCGCCAGCCAATCCTCCGGGTTGCTGACCTTTCGGTCCAACGGCGCCTGGAGCAAGCGGTTCCAAGCCGGTCACGCCGCCATGGCCGGGGTGCTTTCCGGCTACCTGGCCCGCCGGAACTTCCGGGGGCCCAGCGAGAGTCTCCTCAGCCCGGAGGGTTGGTTACAGGCCTTCAGCCACAATGAGGAGTATGATGCCGACCGCATCACCGGTCACCTGGGGGAGAAGTGGGACCTGCTGGAAAATAGCATCAAGGTCCATGCCTGCTGCCGCTTTGCCGCCCCCATTGTTGATGCCACCCTGGCGGTGGTAAAGCGGGAGGATGTAAAACCGGATCAGGTGGATGAGGTCGTGGTAGCCATGGCCAAGTATCCGCTCACCCGCGCCCTGACGGAGCCTCGGGATCGCAAGTATAACCCCACTTCGGTGGTGGATGCCCAGTTCAGCGCACCCTTTGCCGCCGCGGTCGGCATTGTCAAGCGACGGGCCTTTGTGGAGGAGTACAGCGAGACGGGCATTCGTGATGCGTCCGTCCTGTCCATGGCCCAGCGCGTGCGCTGGGAGGTGAACCCGGAGGCGGAGCAGGTGTGGCCCCACCGGTACCCATGCGAGGTCCGCATCCAGCGCCGGGATGGCAGCGTCATCAAGGGCCGGGTGGAATGGCCGAAGGGCGACCCGGAGAATCCGGCCACGCCTGCGGAATTGGAAAGCAAGTTCCGCGCCCTTTCCGAGCCGATCCTCGGCCGGGCGAAGGTTGATCAGGCTCTGAACCTCCTGCGCTCCCTGCACACGCTCAAAGACGTGCGGGAGTTGAGTGGGAACCTCTCCCGCTAAGGTGAGCCTGGTCCACGAGGGCACCTGTCGTTCCGGTCGCACTGGCCGTACACGCCACATGCAGGGAGTGATGCAACTGTGAACTCCGCAACGATCGAGTCCGCAACGCGGTTGCGTGAATTACTGAAAGGGCCGGAAATCGTGATTGCCCCGGGGGCATACGACGGATTGACAGCTCGATTGATCGAATTGGAAGGTTTTCCGGTGGTCTATGCCACGGGGGCGGGGATTTCCAACAGCCAGTATGGGTTGGCCGACATGGGTCTGACCTCCATGGCGGAAATCCTGAGCCAGGTGTACAAGATGGTGGGGGCCGTCTCCATCCCGGTGGTCGCCGATGCCGATACCGGGTATGGCAACGCCTTGAACATTTTCAGGACGGTTCGGGAGTTTATGCGTGCCGGCGTGGCGGCGGTGCAGATTGAGGACCAGGTCAGCCCCAAGCGCTGTGGCCACTTTTCCGGCAAAGAGGTAATCCCCACGAAAGAGGCCGTGCTGAAGATCCAGGCTGCCGTTGAGGCGCGCGGCGACAGCAATCTGGTCATTATCGCCCGTACCGATGCGATTGCCGTACATGGGCTGTCCGACGCGGTTGAGAGGGCGAGGGCCTATGTGGAGGCCGGTGCCGACGCTATCTTTGCGGAAGCGCCCCTGTCCCGGGAAGAATTGGCAGAGGTGGCCCGCCTGGTGCCGGGGCCTAAAGTGGCCAATATGGTCGAAGGCGGTCGGACCCCGCTGGTGCCCGCGGCCGAGTTGCGGGAGATGGGCTACAGCATGGTCATCTACGCCAACTGTGTGCTCCGCTCCGCCATCCTCGCGGCGCAGGAGACCTTGCGGCATCTTCACCAGCAAGGGCACACGATCGGGATTCTGGGCCGGATGGTGACCATGGAGGAGCGCAACCGCGTAACCCAGAAGGCTTGGCTGGACGATCTCGAGCGGCGGTACGTCCAGCTTGGGTTGTAGGGAGGAGAGGTAATGGGTATAACCACCGACCTGGTCGACAACCTCTGGGCGCTGCCTGCCCTCCCGCCCCCGCCGGTCGTGGAACGTACCCGGCAGTTGATTCTGGATTGCCTCGGCACCGTGGTGGTGGGCGCCCAGACCGCGGAGGGAGAGCACATCTGCCGGTATGTCCGTCGGTACGGCGGAGCGGGGCCATCCGGCGTAGTTCTGGACGGGATCACCCGGGATCCGGCCTCCGCAGCCCTGGCTAACGGTACCTCAGGGTACAGCGTGGGGCTGACCGACACCCATAACCTGTCGGTTACCCACCCTGGTGCCTCAGTTATTCCCGCCGCCCTGGCCGTTGGGCAAGCCGTAACCGTAACGGGGGCACGGGTCCTGGGCGGTATCGTTCGGGGTTATGAAGCGGTTACCCGAATCGGCACGGCTATCAGCCCTTCCCACCGGCACCGGGGTTTTCACGTTACCGGCACCGTGAACGTCTTCGGCGCGGCTATAGCAGCGGCTTATGTCCTGGGCCTGGACCGGGCCCAGACCATTGCCGCGGTGGGCATCGCCGGCAGCCAGGCGGCGGGATTGTTTGAATTCAGGGTCAACGGCGCCATGACCATGGCCTTCCATGCCGGCCGTGCCGCCCAGAGCGGGGTGATGGCGGCTCTCCTTGCCGCGGAGGGCTTTACCGGCCCGGAAACCATCCTGGAGGGAAACGACGGCTTCTGCCGGGCCTATGCCGATGGGGCCGATCTGGCTACGATCACCAGGGAGATCGGGGCTCGGTATGAACTATTGGAAGTGGGACTGCGGCCTTACTGCGCCTGCCGGTATGCCCATTCCGCCATCGACGCCGTTGAGGAGATCCGCCGGGAGCTGGACGGGCTGGACTCGGCCCAGATCGAGTCGGTGCGCATCGAAACACACCGCGTGGCGGTCACCCAGGAAACCCGGCCTGACACCCTGGTGGGTGCTCGGCTCAGCACCGCTTTCAACGTGGCGCTGGCGATCACCAACGGCCCCCGCCTGACCGAGGTACGCCCACCAGATCTCAAACGGGAGGATGTCAGACGACTTGCCGCTCTGGTAGAAATTACCGAGGACCCGGCGCTGACCGCTCTCTACCCGCGCATCTGGGCCTCACGAGTTCACCTCCGTCTGAAGGGCGGGCGGACTATGACGGTGCGGATTGATGTGCCGAAGGGGGACCCGGAAAACCCCCTCACGGCGGCCGAGGTCGAGGCAAAGTTCTCGCGCCTGGCTGAGGAGAGAATTGGCCGGGCCAATAGTGAGCGGGTCGTCGCCGCCGTGAAGGCGGTGGAAACCTTGCCCTCGGTTGAGGCCATCATGGTACCCCTGGGCAATCCCTGGACCGGCTGATGCCATGGCCGGTCGCGGCAAGATTCAACGTCGAAAATCCAACCACCGCGAGAAAGGGATGAGAACGTGCAGGAAACTGTGAAGCTGTCCGAATACGTGGCAGCGTTTCAGTTTGAGGCGATTCCCCGCCCTTTGGTGACCGAAATGAAAACCCTCTTGCTTGATTACCTAGGCGTAACGTTGCGTGGGTCCAAGACCGAAGCGGCGCGGATAGCTGCCGAGTATCATCGGGATGCTGGTGCCGCACGCCAGGAGGCGACAATAATCGGACACGGCTGGAAGGCTACCGCCCAAGCCGCCGGCTTTGCCAACGCCGTGGCCGCGCACAGCATCGAACTGGATGACGTGGATGACCTTGCCCTCTTTCATTTCAGCCCCCCGGTTTTTTCCGCCGCCCTCGCTGTGGCGGAGTCCAGGGGGGCCTCCGGCCAGGAGTTCTTGGGGGCCGTAACCGCCGGCTGTGAGGTCATGGCCCGGATTTCGAACGCCACCAACCCAGTTTTACGAGACCGGGGTTTTCATACCACCCCCGTTTGCGGCGTCTTTGGCGCCGCCGCGGCGGCAGCGATCCTGGAGGGCCTTTCCACCGACCAGGTGGCGAGCGCTTTCGGGATCGCCGGAGCTCATGCCGGGGGCCTGATGGAGATGTACGGACCGTCCATGCAGAAGCGTATCAACCCCGGCCCTGCTGCCCATAACGGTGTCGTGGCGGCCGGCATGGCAAAGCGGGGGTATACGGGAGCCAATACCATCCTGGAAGGGGAGAGGGGGATCCTCAACGCCTTTGCCGGGCAGAGCGATCCCAGTGCCCTGACCCGGGATCTGGGGAGCCAGATCCCGGTTTACGTGGAGTACAAGCCTTACGCTTCCGCCCGGCCCATCCATAACGCGATTGACTGCGCCCTTGCCTTGCGCCCTCCGTTGAACGGCCGTCTCGAAGCGATCGAGAACATGACCATTTGGCGCCATCCCTCCTGGGCGCATTACCATCAGATTTCCGCCCCCCGCACCTATCATGAGGCACAGGTCAGCCTGAATTACAGCGTAGCGGTAGCCCTGCTGGAAGGCGCGGCCTTTTTTGACCAGTACAGTGAGGACCGGATCCGCGATCCCCAGATCCGGCGGCTATCGAAGATGCTCCAGTTCGAGACGGATCCCGCCCTGCCCCGGGGGGTCTCCTGCCGCCTCAAGATCACCCTGAAGGGCGGCAGAACGCTTGAACATCAGGTTGACTATCCCAAGGGCTCCCGCCATAACCCAATGACGGATGAAGAACACTGGGTCAAATTCCAAGCCTTGGCCGGCTCACGCCTGAGTGCCAATCGCATGGCGGAAATCCGGGTCCTGGTTGATGGCCTTGAGAACCTCTCCGACATTACCAAGCTGGCGGCACTCTTGCATTAGGAGAGCAGACCATGCGAAATTGGCAGATTCGTCCGTTGCATGTGGGGACGCTGCATCGGAAACGATCGAGCTTCTTGTACATGAACGGCAACGAGGAACCCCTTGACGTGCCGGTTACCGTGTTTCTGCTGGAATCCGGGGAGACACGGGTGCTGGTGGATACCGGCTGCGACGACCCGGAAACGGCTTGCGCTGATCACCACCCATTTGAGCGGACGCCGGAACAGCATCTCCCGCAGGCCCTGCGGACAGCGGGTGTCGACCCGGACCTGATCAACGTGGTGATCAACACCCACCTGCATTGGGACCACTGCTACGGCAACCGGTTTTTCCCGGGTGCACACTTTATCGTGCAGCGGGAGGAACTGCGCTACGCAGTCGCCCCGTTGCCCTGTCATCTCAAGGCCTATGACAGTTTTCTGATCGGCCGCACGCCGCCCTGGGCCGGTATCCGTTTTGACCCCGTGAATGGCGACGTGGAGGTCATGGAAGGTCTCTCCCTGTTGCTCACGCCAGGGCATACGCCGGGGATGCAAACTATCGTGGTCGAGGCGGAATCCGGACGCTACCTCATCCCTGGCGATAATGTTCCGCTCTTCGAGAACTGGGAGGGGAAGCCGCCCTACTGGCCGCACATTCCGGATACCCACCATTACAACCTCTCCGACTACTTTGCCAGCTACCAGAAGATGGAGGCCACCGGCGGCCGAGTTCTCCCCTCCCACGACTTCAAGTTGTTCGCCACGCCCGTATACAAGTAGGCTCCTGATCAAGCTGTCACCGGGTAGTGTAGGTCACTATCACGGCGGCGGCCAGGAAGGTGTTCACCTGGTCGTAGCCAGCCATGATCACGCGGTCACCTACCGCCAGGTAGGCGAAGTCCTTCACTGTTCCGTGTTTTACGACTACCGTATTGTCGGCGGTCCTCACCAGCCGGCGCGGATCCGCGGCCGCGGCCAGCGGCTGGCCCGTGACGGCGAGGGTGAACTGATGATTGGCGGGGTCCAGGGCCACAATCACGCCCGCCAGTTCCTGCAAGACCTCCTTGGGTTGCACGTCGATGCGCGCCGCCCGGTTGCCAACGACCGTGACCTCCACGTAGTAACCGAGGGCCAGGCCGCTCACGTCGATGCGGGTGGAGTCGCGGAAGATCTCGGTGGTGCCGGTGAGGCTCAGAACGACCTCCGGCCCCCCTTGCGGGGTCACCCCGACGGCCGGGTTGGTGTTGGAGAGGGTGATGGTGCTGAGGACACCGGCCAGGCGCCGGGTGGTGGTCTTGGCCTCCAGGGTGGTGACCTTTCCGGCGAGGACGCCCACCGTAACGTCGTCGGTGACCAGCACGTCCTTCCACGCCGCGGCTACGCCGTCCTTGCGGATGGTGACGGAATCCGCCAGCGGGAAGCTCCGGGAGGTGTCCCCCTCAAGGATCGCGATGCTGCGGTCCTGGTCGGTGGGAAGGCGGAGGACCTTGCCCTGGTGGAGCCTGAGGGCGGGAGCGTCGGCGACCAGCCACCGGACGAACCCCGCCTCGTCGGCGACAGCGGTGATCTCGTCCCACGGCTGAAGATTGGCCAGCACGGCCGGCTGGCCCAGCCGGTACACCTCGATATCGCCGCCGGCGGAAAGGGTCAGGCGCTTGCCATCATCCGTGTCGACCGTAACCTTGCCCGGGAAGGAGGCGTCAACCTCCACGAGGGCCCCGCGGGTTTCGCGCCCATCGGCCGGGGTCTGGGTGAGGCGGTCCAAGCGGTCCAGGATGGTCGCCAGCTGAGCCCGGGTGACGATCCCGAGGGGCCGGAGGTACCCCAGGGTGTCGCCCTTGATGATCTCCTTGTCGGTGGCGACAGCGACGTATCCCCGAGCCCAGTAGGGAACGTCGGCGAGATCCGGGTAGGTCAAGTTGGCCTCGGACCTGGCGTCCGCGGCGCTGGCTTGGCCCAGGGCACGAACGGCGAAGACAGCCAGTTCCCAGCGCTTGACGTCGTCCTGGGGGCGCAGGGCCATCAACTCGCCCCCCACCAGCAGCCCTTTGCTATAGGCTACCGAGACATAGGGCAGACCCCAGGGGGGAACCTGCTCGGGGTTGTCCAGTTCCCGCGGCACCGGCGGGTTGGCCCTGGCGGCGTCCTCCAGGCCCAGGACGCGGACAAGGGTCACCAGGGCCTCGAGGCGCGTTACGTGACGCTCTGGTTGAAAGGAGCCGTCCCCGTAGCCGGCGACGATCCCCTTCAGGGCCAGTTTTCGGATGGAGTGCTCGGCCCAGTGGTTGGTCAGGTCGGTGAAGTAGTAGCCGGCGGCCGAGGCCGGCGCCGTTGGCCCCAAAGCCGGGATTGAGGCCAGGAGCACTGTCGCCGCCAGCCACAGCGCGATGGCTTGGACGCTCTTTAACCTACTCAACCGCCATCCCTCCCCAGGATCTCGTGTCAGGGCTTCCCGAAGCCACCAAAGGTTTCCTGCATACCTTTTCACCGTTTGGCGGGTCGATTCCTGCCATAACGTGTCGGGGCCCCCTGACAAAGGGGACCCCGAGGGTTAGCACAAAATTCTCTGTAAGGCTACTGGGTGGGGTAGAGGTGCACGTCGCGCTGGGGGTAGGGGATGGAAATGCCCTCCGCGCACGCGGGGTTCCGACTTACCCGACCCCTATTTCTTCGCGGATGGCGCGGCTCGGGTCAGGGAGGGCGAAGTTGACCAGCAGTCCCACGTCGGCCACGTAGCCGGTTTTCCCACCGTCCAGGTCGATCAGATCCCCAGCCTTGAAGGGCTGATCCACCAGGAGGGTGAGTCCCGCGATCAGGTTGGCCAGCGTCTCTTGCGCGGCAAAGGCGACCGCAAAGGATAGGACGCCAGCCGTGGTAACCAGGGCGGTGATGTCTTTGCCGAAGGACGACAGAACCATCGACGTGGCGACAAACCCTACCGCGACGCTGACCAAGCGCTTGGCCAGGGGCAGCACCTGGCGGTCCCACGTCGCTGAACCGCGAACGGCCACCTCGTGAAGGTACCAATCCAGTAAGGTCTGAACCGTGCGGTTGACCAGGATGGCCACTACCACGATTTGCAGCGCCGGCAAGGCCGACCGCAGCGTGTTCATCCATACCGCATCCTGCAGCAGGTGGGACCGAGTCAGCGACTCGGTACC
>JAJYMS010000185.1 GCA_021786825.1 Bacillota bacterium
GCGCCAAGTAGTTGACCGCGGACGCCAGGTCGTTCAGTTCCCGGATCCGGCCGGAGGCCACCCGGCGGTGGTAGTTCCCCCGGACCATGTCCTTGGTCACCGCGACCATTGCCTCCAGGGGTTGGGAGATGCGCCCGCTCAGGATCACGCCGAAAACGCTGAAAGCGATCACCAGGATACCGACGCCGCTCAGCCCCGCCACTTTCCGCTCCCGGGCAGCCAGGGCCAGGTCCTGGCTGGAGACCAGAGCGACGAGCAGGCCGCCACCCCCCAAGGGGATCGCGTTGGCCCGCAAATGAGAACGCGCCAAAATTCGGTTGAACTCCTCCAGGCGTTCCGCCGTGAGCCGGGATGCCTGCAGCAGTTGGACCAGGTCCGCCCGGTTGGCGGTCGTTTCCAACAGGGCTCCGTTCCGGAAGACGGCCAGTTCCATATCATCCCGGCTTCTAACCGCTTTGAGGTTCTCACCGTCCAGTTGGTTGCCCACGAGCAACGCTCCTGCCGGGCCTTCGGGTCCGTACAGCGGAGTGGCTGCCATCACCATCAATCCTTGGCTGTTGACCGCAACCTTTGACCGGGTGGACCCGAGCATGGCCTCCCTGGCCAGCAAGTCGGCGTCCGCAGGAACGCCTACGACACCCAGGCTGGTCACCCGTTGGCCCTCGCGCGAGTATAGCGCCAGGATCTCTTGTCCATGGTCGGCCATCCAGGTCGTCAGGCTTTCGACAATCCGGGGCGCGGGGCCGCCGGGCGCGAGTGCGGCCGGTGCGTCCCAGCCGTCCGGTCGTTGCGCGGAGATGGCCTCAACCACGTCGGCGCGCTCGTGCAGTTCTTTCTGCAGCCCTCTCAGGACGGTGGCTTCCCGCCGGCTCAAGAGAAATTGGGACTGCCTGCGGTCCAGAGAATCTTCGGAGCCAAGCTCGATTACTCCACCCATAATTACGAGGGCGATGATCGGCGCCAACAGGCTGACACGCAAGCTCCGGGAGCGGGGCTGATCGGTTTCTCTCGACATGTCGGCTCAATCCTCCGGGCTCGAGGTGGGCGCTCTACACCCTGAACAGGGCAACCTGATTCTGCAATTCGTTGCCGACCTGGGCGAGGCTCTGGGCCGAGGCGGCGATCTCCTCCATGGAGGCATTCATCTCCTCGACCGAGGCCGACACCTCCTCCGACGCCGCCGCGTTCTCCTGCGATACGGAGGCGATCCCTTCCACCGACCTCGTCACCTGGTCCGATCCCGCCGCCATCTCTTCCGTGGCCGCCGTGTTCTCCTCCGTGATCGCCGCCACCGACTCCACCGACTTCACCACTTCCTGGCTGGAGGACGCGATCTGCTGGGCCGCCGCCGTAATCGCCTCCACGTCGCGGGTCGTCCGCTCCACCACCCCCAGGATCCCCTCCAGAGCCTTACCGGCGTCAGCCGCCAGCCGGGACCCCTCTTGAACCTCCGTGGTACCCTGCTCCATCGCCTTGACCGCCAGGGTCGTGCCGTCCTGGATGTTGTGAATCAAGGCGGCGATCTCCTTCGCCGAGTTCCCGGCCCGCTCCGCCAGTTTGCGCACCTCTTCGGCCACCACCGCGAACCCCTTGCCGTGCTCTCCCGCCCGCGCGGCCTCAATGGCCGCGTTGAGCGCCAGCAGATTGGTCTGGTCCGCGATGTCGGTGATCACCTGGGTGATTTCACCGATCTGGTCGGACAGCTTGCCCAATTCCTTGATCCGTTCCGCCGATTCCAGCACCCTTTGCTGAATCCGCCCCATGCCGGTGACGGTCTGAGCCACTACCCGGGAGCCGGTCCGGGCGGACTCGGTCGCCTGCTGCGAGGAGGCCGAGACGTTTTGGGCCTTGTCGGCCACGTCCTCGATCGCTTTGACCATCTGGTTCACCACGCCGGAGGTCTGCTGGGCGGATCTCGCCTGTTCCTGGGCGCCGGAGGCGATCTGGCCGATGGCGGTCCGCAACTGCTCCACCACCTGGGAGGTCTCCTGCACCGACTTCGACTGGCTGGTGGCCCCCTGGGCGACCTGGCTCACCGCCTGGGCGACGCCCTGGGCGGCCTGAGCCACCTGCTCGGTGGCGGAGTTGAGCTGCTCCGAAGCGCTGGCCACCGTCTGGGCGGACTTGCCCACCCGCCCGATCAGGTCCCGCAGGTTGGTCGTCATCCGGTTGAAGGCCTTCGCCATCTCCCCCAGTTCGTCGCCGGTACTCACCCGCAACTCTTCCACCGTCAGGTCGCCCTCCGCCAGCTGCCGGGCCGCCATCGCCACCTGCCGCACCGGCCGGGAGATCCCCTGGGCCAGGAAAAGAGCGATCCCGACACCCACCACGACGGCCAGGAGCAGTACCGCGATCAGCTCGATCTTCACCTGCTGTTCCAAACGGTCGGTCCCGGCCCGCTCATTCTCGGCATCGTGTTGGTAGATGGTGCGTATTTTGGTCAACGCCTGCTGCAGCTCATTGGCAGCGGAGTCGATATCTTTCATCAGCGCCGGCACCTGGGGGTTGCCGACCGGGTTGTCGAGGGCCATCGTGGCGGTCCCTGCCCTGATCAGCGTCCCCAAGCCCTGCTCCATCCCCTCGTAGAGGGTTTTCGTGTCGGCCCTGGAGGCCCGTTGCTGG
>JAJYMS010000067.1 GCA_021786825.1 Bacillota bacterium
ATCTAACTACAAGGCGGTGGAGTACGCGGGCGATTACGTGTCCCACCTGGGGACGGCCGGCCGGCTGACCATGTGCAACATGGCCATCGAGATGGGGGCCAAGGTCGGCATCATCGCCCCGGACGAAGAAACGGCCCGTTACCTCGCCCCGCGGACGAAGGCCCGGTGGCAGCCCCCGCGGCCGGGGACCGACGGCGAGTACGAGCGAGTGGTGCGGATCGACGTCTCCCGGATTGAGCCGCAGATCGCCTGCCCTCACCAGGTCGACAACGTGCAGGACATTTCCGCGGTGGAGGGCCAGCGGGTGGACCAGGTCTTCATCGGCTCTTGCACCAACGGCCGGCTGGAGGACCTGGCCGCGGCCGCCCGGGTGCTTGCCGGGCGCCGGGTGCCCCGCGGGGTCAGGCTGCTGGTAATTCCGGCGTCGCGTGAAGTGATGCGGCAGGCGCTGGCCGAGGGCGTTCTCCAGGTCCTGCTGGACGCCGGAGCGATGCTGTGCCATCCCAACTGCGGCCCCTGCGACGGGGGCCACGAGGGGATCCTGGCGGAGGGAGAGGTTTGCCTGAGCACGGCCAACCGCAACTTCAAGGGACGGATGGGAAAGGGAGCGCAGATCTTTCTCTCGTCGCCCCTGGTGGCCGCCGCGTCGGCCGCGACCGGACACATCACCGACCCGCGGAAGCTGGGAGGGAACGGGCGATGATGCTCGAGGGAAAGGCCCTGGTTCTGGGGGAAAAGGTCGACACGGACGTGATCCTGCCCGGCAAGTACCTGACGGTCATCGACCCGCAGGAACTGGGCCGGCACGCCCTGGAGGGAATCGCGGACCAGTTGCCCCGGGCCGTCGGCTCCGGGGACATCATCGTCGCCGGCCGCTTCTTCGGTTGCGGCTCGAGCCGGGAACAGGCCCCCGTGGCGCTGAAACACGCCGGCGTCAAGGCGGTTCTGGCCCCGACCTTCGCCCGGATCTTCTTCCGTAACGCCATTAACGTGGGACTGCCCGCGCTGGAACTGCCGACCGAGGGATTTTGCCAGGACGGGGACCGAATCCGGGTGGACCTGAGAGGAGGCGTGGTGGCCAACCTGAGCAACGGCAAGCAGGAGAGGTTCAAGCCGCTTCCGGGCTTCATCATGGAGATCCTGGAGGCGGGTGGGTTGACGGAGTCCGTAAGGCGGTCGCGCCCCTGACCGGGTCCGGTCCGGGGGACGCGCCCGCAAAGCAGAATCAGCGAAAGGAAGGGAACCATGGTGGAATTCAAGCGCCCGTCCGAAGAGTTGATGAGAGAACTGCAGCGGTATGACACGCCGGGGTTTTCGGACGCCTTTGACGAGATCGGCTTTCACGGGGTGATCACCGGCATCCGCCCGCTGAAGCCGGGGTCCAAGCTGGTCGGAGTCGCCCTGACCGCCAAGACCCGCGACCTTCGGCCGGTGGCCAAGACCACCGAGCTCTCCTCGGTGGTGAGCCAGTGCCACTCGGGGGACGTCCTGATGCTGGACGCCGGGGGCGCCCAGGTGGGCACCTGGGGCGGGTTGATGACGCTCATCGCCCAGCACTACAAGCTGGGCGGAGTGGTCATCGACGGTTGCACCCGCGACGCCTCGGAAATCGTCGAAGCCAACTTCCCGTGCTGGTCGACGGGCCTGGTTCCCCTTTCGGTCGTCTCCCGCCTGCGGACCGTGTCGGTGATGGAGCCGGTGACCTTGCGGGGCGTGACGGTCCGCCCGGGCGACATCGTCATCGCCGACGACGACGGGGCCATCGTCTGCCCGCAGGACGTCCTGGATGAGGTGCTGCCAAGGGTGCGGGCCCACTACGAATGGGAGCAAAAGACCAAGGACGAACTGCGCCGGGGGATCTTCGATTCGATCAAGAAGCGGGTGACCTGATGGGGCCACAGATGTCCGGTGAGAAGTACGCGAGGCTGGCGTTGGCGGGGGTTCTGGTTTTGTCTTTGACGGCCTGCGGGACCCGGCAGGGTGCCCCCGCTTCGGAAAAGAAGGGGCAGAGCGCCCCGGGCCCCGCCACCGGCGAGGAACTGAAAATCGGCTGGATGGGCGGGCTTACGGGGATGCTGGCGGAGTTGGGGTTGAACACCAAGGAGGCCACCGACTGGGCGGTGGACGAGGCCAACCAGAAGGGGGGCGTCCTGGGTAGGCGGATCAAGCTGGTCTACGCCGACACCAAGATCGACCCGCAACTGGCCCGCCAGTCCGTGGAGCGGCTGATCAAGTCCGACCGGGTCGCCGCCATCATCGGGGACTACTATACTCCGAACACCGACGCGGCGATGGAGATCGCGGCGCGTTTTCAGGTCCCGATGATCACCCCCGGTTCCAGCGGCATCAACCTCACGACCAAGGGAAACCAGTTCATCTTCCGGGGCTGCTACTCGAGCGCCTATGACGCCACCGTCATGGGGCAATACGCCATCAACACCTTGGGGCTCAAGACCTTCGCCATCTTCGGGGGGACCGACTCCTTCAGCCGGTCGGTGGGGGACGCCTTCGCCGACTACGTGAAGCGCTCGGGCAAGGGAGAGGTCGTGGGGTACGAGTCGTACGACCGTGCCACCACCAAGGACTTTACCAACCTGCTGCTCAAGTACCGAGGGAAACCGCCGGACGCCGTCTACTTGGCGGGCGCCCAGGCGGACGGCGGGCTGATCGCCAAACAGGCGGCGGAACTCGGGCTCAAGGTGCGGTTGCTGGGTAATTTGGCTCAGACCAAGGACGCCTACTTCAAAATCGGCGGACCGGCGACGGTGGGCACCGTGGCCACCACCAGCTTCGCGGGCATGGCGGAGAACTACAAGGATTTCGCGGAACCGAGCACGATCGCCTTCACCGAGGCGTTCACCAGGAAGTTCGGCAAGCCGCCGACCCTGGACCACGCCCAGGGGTACGACGCGACCGGCATGCTCCTGGAGGCCCTGCGGCGAGCCAACTCCACCGACGGGGAAAAGGTCCGCCAGGCGCTGCTGTCTCTCGACAACTACAAGGGGGCGGTCGGTACGATCAAGATGCTCCCGAACGGCGACATCCAGGTGCGGATGAACCTGGTCCAGTTACAGGCGGACGGCAAGTGGAAGGTTCTCGCCAGCAGCCTGCCGAGCGGGCAGTAGGTGAGGAAACGCCTGGAACGAAGAGGGCTCCTGATGGCGCTGGGAGTGGCCTTGGCCCTGTTTCCCCTCGTCAGCGGAGATGTTCGTCGAGCGGTGGACGGGCGGCAAGGTGCAGGTCGTGGCCAAGGTGCAGTAGGAGGGAGGCCCCCGGGTGAAGCGAATCTGGGACGACGTCATCACTGAAAGGGACCGGCTGGTTTTCGAGCAGGCCGGATACGGCCAGCGAGGCGGCTTCGGGGAGCGCCCGGCGCTGCTGGTCATCGACCCTCTGTACAACTTCGTGGGGGATAAACCCGAGCCCATCCTCGAATCCATCCAGCGGTTCCGCAACAGTTGCGGGGAGGAGGGCTGGGCGGCCATCAAGCACATCCAGGCGTTGCTGGGCAAAGCCCGGGAGCGGAAGATCCCCGTCTTCTTCAGCACCCAGGGATACCGGCCGGACTTCCGGAACCTGGGGGCGTGGGGCCAGAAGAACCGCCGGGCGACGGAAACCGGAATGGTCTACGGAAACCTCGGCAGCCAGATCGTGGCGGAGGTGGCTCCGCGGCCGGAGGAAGTGGTATTGCCCAAGGACAAGCCCAGCGTGTTCTTCGGCACCCCCCTGCTGAGCTACCTGGTCGAGCTGCAGATCGACACCCTGATCCTGTGCGGTTGCACCACCTCGGGCTGCGTGCGGGCCACCGCCATCGACGCCTTCTCCTACAACTACCGGGTGGTGATCGCCGAGGAAGCCACCTTCGACCGCGGCCAGGTGAGTCACAAGGTGAGCCTGTTCGACTTGCAGCAGAAGTACGCCGACGTCGTTCCAACGGCCTCGGTGGTGGCCCACCTCGCCGCCCGTGTGGACTAACGTTTGGGACAGCGCCACGCTCTTAAGGCTACCCGTGGTTACCACCACCCCGTAAAGGAGTGTCGAGATGCCGTTTCGCATCGCCGTGATCCAGATGAACACCCGGGATGACAAGGCGGCCAACCTGGCCCAGGCGGCGGCGCTGATCGACCGGGCGGCGTCCCTCGGGGCCGAGCTGGTGGCCCTGCCGGAGAATTTCAATTACCTCGCCCCCTACGAAGGCGTGGCCGCCAACGCGGAACCGATCCCGGGACCGACCACCGACCTGCTGGTGGAAAAGGCGAGGCAACACGGCATCTACCTGCATTGCGGCAGCATCGGGGAAACCGTTCCGGGTGGGGGGCGGGTGCGCAACACCACCCTGCTGCTCGGCCCGAAGGGGGAAATCCTGGGGCGCTATAGCAAGTTACACCTGTTTGACATCGCCGTCGGCGGGCACGCTCCCTATAACGAGTCGGAGCACGTCGATGCGGGGGCGGAACTCGTTACCGCGGAGTTGCCCTTCGCGACCGTCGGCCTGACGATCTGCTACGACATCCGCTTCCCGGAGCTCTACCGGGCCCTGGCGCTGAAGGGGGCGCAGGTGATCTTTACGCCGGCCGCCTTCACCCTGCAGACGGGCAAGGACCACTGGGAGGTTCTGCTGCGGGCGCGGGCCATCGAGAATCAGGTGTTCGTCGTCGCTCCGGCACAGGTCGGCGCTCACCCACCCAACCGGTGCTGCTTTGGGAACGCAATGATCGTCAACCCGTGGGGTACCGTCATCGCCCGGGCGCCGGAGGAGGAGGCGGTGGTGGTCGCCGACATCGACCTCGACTACCTGAACAGGGTGCGCCAGCAGATACCCAGCCTGCGGCACCGCCGGGAGGACGTCTACGGAGCGCCAGGCGAAGCGGCCGTCCGCGCCGCGGCGAGATTCGCCAGGCAGGGGTGAGGGTTAAAGGCCTAATTGATTTTGTTCGTAGGCCGGAGGGTGCGTGTACAACACGCGCCCTTACTGTCTTGTTAAGCGCGGTTTCAGAGATCCTCTAAATGCGGTTCCGGGTCCGGGGGAGGAGAGGGAAGGATTTAACCGCTAATTGCAGTATTCTAAGGTTGGCGACAAGTTGTTTCAAAGGGGAGAAACGGTGCAAACCCCCAACACCATTCCGGTGGCCGTCTCCAGCCGCCACCTGCACCTGGGCGAGGGGGACTGGCGGAGGCTCTTCGCCGGCCAGCCGCTCACCAGGCTGCGCGACCTCTCCCAACCGGAGGAGTTCGCCACCGCGGAAACGGTGACCCTGGTCGGGCCGCGAGGCACGCTGGAGAAGGTCAGGATCCTGGGTCCCCTGCGCCGCCGGACCCAGGTGGAGATTTCCCGGACCGATGCCGTGCGGCTGGGCTTGAACCCGCCGGTGCGGGATTCGGGGAGGCTGGACGGCTCGGCGAAGATCACCGTGGTGGGACCGGCCGGCGCCATATCCCTCGAGGAGGGATTGATCCTGGCGTGGCGGCACATTCACATGACCCCCGCGGACGCCCGGCGTTTTGGCGTCCGGGATCAGGAGACCGTGTACGTCCGCTGCCTCGGCCAGCGGGAGATCATCTACGGAGGGGTGATCGTGCGCGTCAACCCCAATTACCGCCTGGAACTGCACCTGGACACCGACGAGGCCAACGCCGGCCTGGTCCGGGATGGCGACCTGGCGGAACTGGTCGGGAAACCGGCCGAGGGAAAGCCCCATGGCCTACGGGATTGAGCGTCGGTCCGACCGTGAGGTCTGGTTGAAGGCCGTGCTGGACGCCTTGGGCGATGGCGTGCTGGCAATCGACCGGGAGGAACGGGTCTGGCTGGTCAACCCTGAGTACTCCCGGATCACGGGGGTCCCCGCGGCGGAGATCCTGGACCGGCCCCTGGGAAATGTCCGTCCCGGAGCGATGCTCCCGGAGGTACTCCGGACCGGCAAGCCGCTCTCCGGCGTCTACCGGCGGGTCGGCGAGGTGGAATACCTGGTGGATATGGCTCCCATCCACATTGATGGCCGTCTCGTGGGGGCCGTATCGGTGATGAAGGACTCCTCCGAAGTCCTCGGGATGGGCAAGGAACTCGAGCGGAACCAGGAGCACCTCCGGGTGGCTCAGTCGCTGCATGGCGCCCGCTACCAGTTGAGCGACATTATCGGCCTGGACCCCATCGTTGCCCTGGCGCGCCGGGGGGCCGAAACGAACCGCCCGGTCCTGATCTCGGGGGAAAGCGGGACGGGCAAGGAGCTGTTCGCCCAGGGGGTTCACAACGCCGGGGCCAGGTCATCCCAGCGTTTCGTCCCCGTCAACTGCGCAGCGATACCCTCTCATCTGATGGAATCGGAGCTGTTCGGGTACGACGAGGGAGCCTTCACCAGCGCCCGAAAAGGCGGGAAAATGGGCCTTTTCGAGTTCGCTCACCGGGGGACCATCTTCCTGGATGAGATCGGCGACCTGGCGCCGGATTTGCAGGCCAAGCTCCTGCGGGTGCTGGAAGAGGGGCGAATCCGGCGGGTGGGGAGCAACCGGGAGCGGGAGGTCGACGTGCGGGTGATCGCCGCCACCAACCGCGACCTCGAAGCCATGGTCGAGCGGAAGGCCTTCCGGGAGGACCTCTACTTCCGCCTGAACGTGTATCACCTCCAGATCCCGCCCCTGCGCCACCGGCGGGACGAAATCCCGCGGATTGTGCAGGCCATCTGCGGTCCGGCGGGCCCTCGGCCGGGGATCCGGATCGCCCCGGAGGTCTGGCGACTCTTCCTGGACTACGGCTGGCCGGGCAACGTGCGCGAACTCCGGAACGCCCTGGACTATGCCGTACACATGGCCGCCGGGGAAGAAATCCGGCTGGAGCATCTGCCGCCGTTGCTGGGACGCTACGGCCTGCCGAGGGGCTCGCCGGACGCCGCCGGCTCCCAAACCCCCCTCGCCCCCTTGTCGGACGTGATCAGGCAGGCGGAGCGCAGGGCCTTGGCGGCCGCGCTCGACCGTTTCGGGCGTAGCGTGGCGGGCAAGCGAGAGGCGGCCCGCGCCCTGGGCATCTCCCTGGCCACGCTTTACAACCGGCTCAAGCAGGTGGGCCTCTAGCTTCCAGGTTGCTAGAAGATTGGACAGCGGATTTCCAAAACGGTGGAAAGAGGGTGGCGGCAGGCCCGGGGGTCCTGCCGCTTCGCGTCGAGTACTGGCGGGGCATCCAGGAGGAGGGACCGCGCCGGCAGTACCCGGGTGCCGGTGGCATCCTTTTTGCTGTGCACGAGGGTGAAGAAGGGGCGCCGGCCCGTAGGAAAGGGGGAAGCGAATGAACGATCAGATGAAGATCCAGGTGGAAACACCGGCTCCCGACGAGGCGCAACCCCGGACCCTGCTCGGTGGGTGGGCTCGCGCCGCCACGTGGTTAAGCCTGCTGGCCGCCATTTTCATCCTTTATACATCCGGGGCCGGGCCGCTGCCCAACATCCGTAACCGGGCAATCTTTCTCGGCCTCACCGGGGCCCTGGGGTTCCTGCTCTACCCCGCCGGCAAGCGGTCCCCCAAGGACCGGCCCAGTTGGTTGGACCTCTTGCTGGCTGGGCTGACGGTGGTCAGCACCGCCTACGCGTTTGCCCAGTTCGACCGCCTGGTGCAGGCGGCCTCCAGCGCCCAAACGCTGGATCTGGCCATGGCTGCCGCCCTGACCCTGCTGATGATGGAACTGGGGCGCCGGACCATCGGCTGGCCCTTCGTGGCCGTGGCGATGGCGGCGCTGATCTACACCTACTGCGGCCGTTACTTCCCGGGGATGTGGGCCCACCGCGGAGCCGGCCTCACTTCGATCCTGGAGGCCCTCTACTTCGGCACCAACGGCATCTGGGGCACCGTCACGGGGATCGTGGCGACCGTGGTGGCCATGTTTCTGGTCTTTGGCGGGGTCATCCTCAACACCGGCGGCGGCGACACCTTCGTCGACATCTCCCTCTGGCTGGCGGGCCGCTCCACCGGGGGAGCCGGTAAGGTGGCCACGGTGGGGAGCGCCCTCTTCGGCATGGTCTCTGGAAGCGCGGCCGCCAACGCTGCCACCACCGGAAACTTCACCATCCCGATGATGAAACGCCTCGGCTACTCCCCGTCTCTGGCGGCGGCCATCGAGGCGGTGGCCGCCACCGGCGGGCAGATCATGCCGCCCATCATGGGGGCCGGCGCCTTCATCATGTCCGAACTGATCGGGGTGCCCTACCTCAGCATCGCCGCGGCGGCGGCGATCCCGGCCGGGTTGTACTACTTGGGCGCGGCGGCGGCCGTGCACTACGAGGCGAAGAAATTGGGGCTGCGCGAGGTGCCCCGGGAGATGATCCCGGCCCTTCGCAGGATCCTCCCCTGGCGCCGCTCCAGCCCACTGTTGATTCCGGTGGTGATCGTGGTCGGGATGGTGTTGTACGGCTACACGCCCACCACGGCCGCCTTCTGGGCCACCCTCGCCGGGGCCCTGCTCTTCATCCTCTCCAGCCTCGACCCCGGGGACGTGAAGCGGAGGTTTCTCCTGATCACCAAGGCCATGGCCGGCGCGGGGCGGGCCATGATCATGCTGGCCAGCCTGGCGGCCGTCGCCCAGGTCATCATCGCCATGGTGGGGCTCTCCGGGCTGGGAATCAAGCTCTCGCAACTGCTCATCGCCGCCAGCGGCGGACACCTCTTGTCGGCGTTGGTTCTCACCGGGCTGATCTGCACGGTGCTAGGCATGGGCATTACCACCACGGCGGACTACGTCCTGGCCGCCTCGGTCATCGGGCCGGCGCTGACCGGCCTGGGCCTGTCGCCCCTGGCCTCGCACCTGTTCATCTTCTACTGGGCGTCTTCTTCCGCCCTCACCCCGCCCGTGGCTGCGGCCGTGTTCGTGACCTCGGGGATCGCCGGTTCCAACTGGTGGAACACCGGCTGGCTGGCCGTCCGCATCGGGATCGCGGCCTTCGTTGCCCCTTTCATCTTTGCCTACGCCCCCGGCCTCCTGCTGCAGGGGTCCTGGTGGGACGTGCTGGTGCCCAGCCTGACGGCCCTGGCGGGCATCATTCTGGCCGCCGCCACCTTTGCCGGCTACTGGATCAAGCCCTTGCGCTGGTGGGAACGCGGCGCCCTGGCGGTTGCCGCCGTTGCCCTGATCTGGCCCTCGCTGCTCGCCTCCGCCGCCGGAGCGGTGTTGGCGGCGGGCGTCTGGACCGCCCAGCGGGTGTCTAAAGTCGCGACCCTGCCCTCAAAAACAGCCTGATGGGCCAGGGGGCTTCGGACCAAGAAAGGAGTGGTCTTGTAACATGCGCCGTCTGTCTGTCGTCCTGTTTTGCCTCTTGCTCGTCGCCGCGGCGGCGGGATGCGGCAGCCAATCTGCCCCCGCCGGCAAAGGGCCCAGCGAAGCCCCCAAGCCCGCCGCCAAGCAGCAACTGGCCATAGGGGCCACCGCCGCCACGTCCGGCGCTTACGTCTACTACGTGTCCGCCGCCAAGGTGATCAACGACAAGGTCCCCGGGGTGAACCTGACCGCCGTGGAGACCGGCGCCACGGTCGACAACCTGAAGCGCCTGGCCAAGGGCGACATCGACATGGGGCTGGTGACGGTGGAGACCGGCTACAGCGCCTGGAAGGGCGAGGATGCCTGGAAGGGCAACCCGATGCAGAACCTGAGGCTGCTGTGGATGTACGAGGACACCCCGCAGAACTACGTGGTCACCCAGGCCTCCGGAATCAAGAGCCTGTACGACCTTACCGGCAAGGACTTCAACCCCGGCCTCTCCGGCTCCGCTTCGGAGAAGCTCTCCGAGAAGGCCTTTAACATCCTGGGCATCACCCCGAAGTGGTACCGGGGTTCCAACGCGGACATCGTGGACGCGATGAAGGACCGGCGGATCGTGGGTTTCGCCAAGACCGGCTGGGGGGACTCCTCGATCAAGGACGTCCAAGCCACGCAGGCCATCCGGATGCTCGGCTTCTCCCCCGAGGACGAAAAGAAGATCAAGGCCCAAATTCCCTTCGTGGTCTGGATGGACGTACCCGCCGACACCTACAAGGGCGTACCCGCCTACCGCACCTTCGGGATCGCCCTCTCGGTCAGCGCCACCACCAAGCTGGCTCCCGACTTGGTCTACCAGATGGTTAAGGCGGCGGTGGAGAGCAATGAGGAGATCGCCAAGGCCTATCCCCTGGTTAAGGGACGCAATATCGCCGAGTTCACGCTGAAAAACGCCCCCTACCCGTTGCATGCCGGGGCCGTCAAGTACTTCAAGGAAAAGGGCTACGCTATTCCGGATAACTTGATTCCACCCGAGGCCAAGAACTAGGAGGTTCTCCCATTGCCGTCTCCGAACCACCCGGGCCCTTTGGCCGGTCTGCGGGTCCTGGACTTCACCCACTGGCTCGCGGGGCCGTACTGCACCAACATGCTTTCCGACCTCGGCGCCGAAGTGATTAAGGTGGAGCCTCCCCAGGGGGATCCGGTCCGCAGCACCGGGTCACTGAAGGTGGCCGGTGAGAGCGCCTTGTTTCTGACCTATAACCACGGGAAGCGCAGCGTCGTCCTGGACCTGCGCGACTCCCGGGACCTGGATGTGGCCTTGCGCCTAGCCGAGGGGGTGGACGCGGTGGTGGAGAATTTCCGGCCCGGCACGGCGGACCGGTTGGGGATCGGCTATCAGGCTCTGTCCAGCCGTAACCCGCGCCTCGTCTACTGCTCCATCTCGGCCTTTGGCGAGGAGGGCCCCTACCGGGACCGCCCGGGGATGGACCCCATCGTCCAGGGCATGGCGGGCGTCATGAGCGTCACCGGCGAACAGGGCGGTCCGCCGCTTCTGGCGGGCCTGCCCGTCGCCGACGTGATGGGGGCCTTGTTGGCGGCCCAGGGCATCCTGGCGGCGCTGCTGGAGCGGGAGCACAGCGGCCAGGGGCAGCGGGTAAGTATTTCCCTGTTCGACGGGGTGGTCTTCAGCTTGTCCACCCGGGTCGCCGCCTACTGGTTCGGCGGCCAAGTTCCCCGGGCCTACGGCAGCGCTCACTCCGAAATCGTGCCGTACCAGGCCTTCCCCACCGCGGACGGATGGATCGTCGCCGGGGCGCAGGGCGACGCCCAGTGGCCGGCTTTTTGTCAGGCGCTGGGCCTGCCCGCGCTGGCGTCCGACCCGCGTTACGCGACCAACGCCTTGAGGGTGAAGAACCGCGCCGAGTTGACGGAAATCCTTAACCAGGCCTTCCGGCGCCGGCCGTCCGCCGGCTGGCTGGAGTTATTTGCCGGGCAGAAGTTGCTTTGCGGACCGGTCTGGACGGTCAAGGACGCCCTGGAAAGCGACATCGCGCGGGAGCACGGGGTGGTTCAAACGACGGCTCACCCGGTCTGCGGGCCGGTGCCCGTCCTCGTCACCCCGATCCATTTCTCCCGGACTCCGGTCCAGGTCCAGGGCCCGCCCCCGGTCCTTGGTGAACACACCCGCGAGGTTTGAGCCCCGACTTGGCATCCCAGGAGAATCCAATGCAAAGGAGGCATGCCGATGCGGACCGTGCGAATCGGTGCGGGCCAGGGTTTCTATGGAGACTCGCTGCTGCCTGTCCTGGACGTCGCCCGGTACGGCAACGTCAAGTACATCGCCTTCGACACCCTGGCTGAGCTGACCCTGGCGATCCTGCAAAAGAGCCGCCGGAAGGACCCCGACGCCGGGTACACCCGCGACGTCATCCCGATGATGCGCAACCTGCTGCCCATTTGCCACGAGCGGGGAATCAGGCTGGTGACCAACGCCGGCGGCATCAACCCGCCCGCGGCGGCCCGCGCGGTGGCCAACGTGGCCCGGGAGCTCGGCCTCCGGACCACCATCGCCACCGTCACCGGCGACAACGTCTTCGACCTGCTGGACGACCTGGCCGCCAAGGGCCACCGCTTCGAAAACAAGGAGACGGGCGAGGTGCTGGGGGACGTCCGCGAGCGGATCCTCTTCGCTTCCGTGTACCTCGGCGCCCGGCCCATCGCCGAGGCCCTGGACCGGGGCGCGGACGTCGTCATCACCGGGCGGACGACGGACACGGCCCAGTTCCTGGGCCCCATGATCCACGAGTTTCGCTGGGCCCCCGACGACTGGGACCGGCTGGCCCAGGGGATCATCCTCGGCCATGTGCTGGAATGCTCGGGCCAGGCCAGCGGCGGCAACTTCACCGACTGGCGGGAGGTGCCGTCGCTTTGGACCATCGGCTTCCCGATCGCCGAGGTCTCCGAGGACGGCAGCTTTGTCGTGACCAAGGCGGAAGGCACCGGCGGCAAGGTCTCCGTGGAGACGGTGAAGGAGCAGTTTCTCTACGAGATCCACGACCCGGGGGCCTACATCACCCCCGACGTGATCTGCGACCTGACCACCACCCGCATCGAGCCCGCCGGCCCGGACCGGGTGCGGGTCAGCGGGACCACCGGCCGGCCGGCTCCACCGACCCTGAAGGCCCTCCTGGGTTACAGTGACGGGTGGTGCGGCGAGGGGTACGTGTCCTTCTCCTGGCCGGACGCCCTGGGGAAGGCCCGGATGGCGGAGCAGATCGTCCGGCAGCGCCTCGAGATGCAGGGGGTGCGCCCCGAGGAGATCCTGGCCGAGTACATCGGCTATAACTCGCTGTGGGGCGCCATCGCTCCCGAGCCGAAGGGCGAACTGAACGAGGTTCGCCTCCGGGTGGCAATCCGCACTCACAGCAAGGACGACTGCGAGAAACTCTCCCGGGAGTTCCCGCCCCTGTACCTCTCGGGGCCGCAGGCCGCCGCGGCCATCCACGGCACGCCATCCCCCCGCGAACTGATCGGTCTCTGGTCGACGCTGATTCCCCGGGAGGAAATCGAACCCCGCGTCCGGGTTACCCTGGAGGAGGTGCAGGCATGAGCCGACGGATACGCCTGATCGAGATCGCCCACGCGCGGGCCGGCGACAAGAGCGACGCGGCCGACATCGGCCTTTTCGCCCGCGGGGAGGAGGCGTGGCGGATCCTGCAGAGGGTGGTCACCGCCGAGCGGGTGATGGAGTACTTCCGGCCGGTGGCGACGGGGCCGGTGGAGCGCTACGAGGTCCCCCACATCCAGGCCCTGAAGTTCGTCATCCACGGGGCCCTCGGAGGCGGCGCTCCCCGCTCCATCCGCAGCGACAACCTGGGCAAGACGTTCGGGGCGGCCCTGTTGCGGATGGAGATCGAGGTGGAGTGAGGGTTCCGGGCTGCGCGGTGGTGGCGCCGTCACGGCAGCACCGGCGCCATCGCGATCACCCGCCCCGGTTCGATGGAAGCGTCCAGATAGTCCGCCGGGTCGGAACTGATCACCCGCACGATCCGGGCCTGGGTGGCGGAGATGGGTTCCACCAGCAGGATGCGCCCGAGGTGGCGGATCTCCGCGACCTTATGGGGGGGCGCGTCCAGACCGTCCAGCACGAGTTCCAGGGGCAGGGGCGTCCAGATGATCACGACGGGGGCCTCCGCTTCTTGCCGCTGCCGGGCAGTTCCTTCTCCATGCGGATCAGCTCCTGCAGTTTGGCGACCGACGCCCCGATGCCGCCCACCCCGTCGATCAGCCCCCAGTTAACCGCGTCCTTGCCCACCAGCACGGTGCCGATGTCGCGAGCCAGCTCCCCGGTGCGGAACATCAACTCGCGGAACTTGTCCTCGGTGATGCGGGAGTTGTTGACCACGAAGCGGACCACCCGGTCCTGCATCTTGTCGAGGTACTCGTAGGTCTGGGGGACGCCGACCACCAGCCCCGTCAACCGGATGGGGTGGATGGTCATGGTGGCGGTGGCGGCGATGAAGGAGTAGTCGGTGGAGACGGCGATGGGGACGCCGATGGAGTGACCGCCGCCCAGGACCAGGGACACGGTCGGTTTGGACAGGGAGGTGACCATTTCGGCGATGGCCAGGCCCGCCTCCACATCGCCGCCGACCGTGTTGAGGATCACCAGCACGCCCTCGATTTCGGGGTTCTGCTCCACCGCCAGCAACTGGGGGATGAGGTGCTCGTACTTGGTGGTCTTGTTCTGCGCCGGCAGGGTCAGGTGGCCCTCGATCTGGCCGATGATGGTGAGGCAATGAATATTGGACTTGAACTGAGCAACGGAGGTGGTTCCCAGCTCGTTAATCGCTTCCACGGTGTCGTTCCGATTGGCGCGCCGCTTGGGCGCTGGCGGCGCGTCGGGCAGCGGGGGAGGGTCGGGAACCGTCGGGACGCCGGGCGTCGGGTTGGCAGGCAGGTCTCCGGGGCCGAAGCGCGGGTCGCCGTCCACCGAATCACACTCCTCGGATGTTCAGGGCCAAGGCGCCTTCAGCGCCATTTTGTCGCAGCGGTCGAGTCTATTATCCGAAGCCTGGCGTGCATTCATGCAACAGCAGTGTTTTCCGCGGGAGGCGGGGCCGGCGCGCCGGTCCGCAGGTAGGAATTGGCGGCCCGCCCGTAGAAGTGTACGGCCCAGAGGTGATTCGGTGCTTCGCGGCCTGAAGGAAGACCTGCGTTACGAGATTGTGGGGATCCTCCTGGTGGCGGCCGGCGGGCTGGGGTTGGCCAGCCTGGCCACCGCGCGGGTGGGTCTGGTCGGCCATTACCTCGCGGTCGGCCAGCGCGGACTGGCCGGGACGGGAGCCTATGGCCTGCCGGCGCTCCTCGCCCTGCTGGGCGGGGCCCTCCTGCTGAAGCGCAGGGAATACCGCCCGGGGCATCGCACCCTGGGGGTTCTGTTGCTATACCTGTGGCTGCTGGCCGCGCTGCACACCTACTACGCACCGCAGGTCGCCTTCGAGCGGGCCCTGGCCGGCCTGGGCGGAGGGCTGCTCGGCGCCTCCCTGGACTGGCTGCTGTACACCGCCTTCGGCGCCGCCGGGGCCTGGATCGTCCTGGGAGCCCTGCTGATCGTGACCGGGGTGCTGAT
>JAJYMS010000052.1 GCA_021786825.1 Bacillota bacterium
AGAAGAGGAAGCCCAGGCCTGCCACCAGCGCCAGCGCCACCCAGAGAATGGCCTGGTTGCCCTTGACCCCCAGCGACGAGCCGCCCGAACGAGGCGCCGCGGAGGTGTTCAGCGACCGGTTGTTGTCCGGCTTATTGTAGGCGATCAGCAGCTTGACCGGTTCACCGGGCTTCACGGGACCGGTCTGGTAGTGGTGCGCGGTCGTATTGCTCTCGGCCGGGGAGTTGGAAATTTCCTTCAAGTCGGCGCTGTACCCCGAGGAACGTGCCGGTTGCACCACGGTGAGGGTGACCTTCTCGGCGCCGAAGGTAGTGTCATAGGAGAAGTTTACCTTCTTGTCAGGCCCGCCCTCCACGCCGGGGTAGTAGAACTCCATGTGCAGCGGAAAGGTCTCTCCCGGCTTGATTTCCCGGCTGGGGGTCCAGCTTATCTCCTGGTGGTTGTCGACCTCCTTGACCCGGGCTCGCCCCAGGGAGAGTTCGTTGGTATGGATCGGGTTGGCGGTCGTGAATGGATCCCCGGAGAGTTCGCACACGGAGTTGACCTGGGCCCCTTTGGGGGAATGAAACACGACCTCTCCCTTGAAGGTCTCGGTGCCGGTGTTCTTGAGTGACCCCTGGACGATCACCAGCGTCTGGGGGTAGTCGGAGTCATACTCGGGCAGGACCTGGATATCCAGTTGCGGGAAGACCATCGCCGGTGGGGGAGTGGCCGCCACCCCCGGCGAGGATCCGCCCAGCAGCGAAACGGCCAGCGCCAGGGCGACCGTGGCGGCCCTGATCGCCCGTCTGAAGGGAAATAAGGTCATTGAATTACCCCCTCCCAGCGGAAGGTGCGGAGCGGCACGCCGATGTCCTTGAGTTCCAACACCAGGGCCTTGGTCTTCCGGCCGTCAAAGATGGGGTTGCCCTGGGCATCCCGGTTTGGGACCCTGAGTATGCCGCTGCGGTGATGATCACCGTCACCCTCGGCCTGCCAGGTGAACCCCCGGGAGACCGCGGCTCCCGGTTCAGGCTTCAGGGTGGCCAGCTTGGTCAGGTCCAGTTGCGACAGCGAAACCGAGTGCGTGTCCATCCCCACCTCGAAAGCCAGGGTGCCGTCGGTCGGGGGTTGGGCCGGGTTCAAAAACGTCACCGTGACCTCGACGCCGCCCGCCTGATCGACGCGGACCAGCGCCTGATCCTTCGCGTCGCCCCCAGGGGCGACCGGGGCGCCAGATCCCGGCCTAGAATCCGATCCCGGCGCCCTGATCGCCAGCAGGGTGCCACCCACGAGCAGGACCCCGGCCACCAGCGCCAGCCAGGGCCAGTTCTTGGCCAATTCGGTACCCTCCTCTCCTCTTCGCCAGCCCCGAAGCCCCCGGAAAAGGGAGTCCTTGTGCCGACGTTCACAATAACCGTTATGCAAGAGTCATGCCAGCACAAAAGCGCCCTAATGGGCGCTTTCCGGGCTTAGATGGTGCTCTTGAGATGTTTGAAATCCAACAGTGGATGCGGCAAATCACGCTGTTCCTTGGGGCCGGCGATTCAGGGCCTGGCGACGATCAGGCGCAGGATGTCCAGCATCAGGTTTTCCACGCGCTCGACGCGGATCCCGGCCGCCGCCAGGTTGTCCATCGTCCGCCGGTTGACGTGAGTCCCGACGATCCTGGCCGTCAAGGGGTCCAGGGCGTCCAGCAGCGAACCCCACCCGCGCCGCTCGCTGCGCATGTGCTCCAAAAGCAGAATCTTACCGTCGGGCTTGCAGACCCGACGCATCTCCCGCATCCCGGCAACCGGGTCGGGAACGGTGCAAAACACGCAGGTGGCCAGCACCGTGTCGAAGAAGCGGTCCGGAAATGCCATCGCTTGCGCGTCCATCTCCCTCAGGTCCACCGAGGCGGCGCGCAGCCGGCCCTCCCGCCGCAACTGCTCGAGCCGCAGCCGGGCACGCTCCAGCATCGCCGGACTGAGGTCGATGGCGGTCACTTCAGCCCCCTCCGGGTAGCAGGGCTGGTTCCTGCCGGTGCCGGTTCCCACCTCCAGGATCTTCCCGCCGGCGTGGGTCCAGAGCTGCCGCCGCCACTCGTCCATGCGGCCCGACCCCATGTTCTCCATCAAGTCATATAACGCGGCAAAACGATTGTAGCGCCGCCGGACGAACTCGGTTCGGGCCTGGTCGACCACGGGCACAACTCCTTGCGTGGAAGGCGGGGGTCAACCATTATGGTTGACCCCTGGCAGTTCCTGGCGCTTAGCTACTGGACTTTGACGGGCTGGCCCTGATCTTGTAGGATTTGGCGCGCGGCATCGCCGCAGGCCTTTTGCATCTTCTCGAGCTGCTCAGGGGTAAGTTTCCCGTTTAGCTGGGATTGCATCAGTTGTTGCATCTCGGGGGTGTGCATGAGCTGCACCTGGGCGGGCGTGGGCTGCCAGTTGCCCATCATGCCGCCGGTCCCGGTCCCGATCGTGGTGCCGCCAAATGGCGCCAGTCCGGATCCGTTGCGACTCTCGGCCAGGGCGGAGGCCCCGGGGAACCGCGCCAACACCATTCCGGCCAGCAAAAGGATCCCGGCGATCAGCAACAGGTTTCGCTTAGTTAT
>JAJYMS010000253.1 GCA_021786825.1 Bacillota bacterium
GACTCCGAGCAGATTCTGCGGGCGATCCGGCTGACCCCCGATGAGATGCCTATCGACCTGATCCTGCACACCCCCGGGGGACTGGTGCTGGCCGCCGAGCAAATCGCCATGGCGATCCGCCGCCGGCGGGGTAAGGTAAGCGTCTTCGTCCCCCACTACGCGATGTCGGGCGGGACCCTGGTGGCCCTAGCCGGCGACGAGATCGTGATGGACGGCAACGCCGTGCTGGGCCCGGTCGATCCCCAGATCGGCAACTACCCCGCCGCCTCCCTGCTGCGGGTGTTGCAGGAAAAACCCCGCCAGGAGATCGAGGACGAGACGCTGATCTTCGCCGACGTGGCCCAGAAGGCTATCTATCAGGTGCAGGCCACGGTTCACGAGATTCTGAAGGAGAAGATGGACGACGAGCGGGCCCGGGAAGTGACCCGAATTCTGACGGAGGGGCGTTGGACCCACGACTACCCGATTACCATGGAACAGTTGAAGGCCCTCGGCCTGAACGCGCGGGAGGGCCTTCCCATGGAGGTGTACGAGTTGATGGAACTTTACCCGCAACCTCCCCAGCGGCGCCCTTCGGTGCAGTACGTACCCCTCCCCTACCAGCGCCCGGGCCGGCGGTCGAAGTAAGGGGGAAAGAACCACCGGCAAGGGAAGCGCCTCTTACTACTCCTCCGTGAACCTGCCCTGGCTCTTGTAGAAGGTGAGCGGTATCTCCGCCGTCTGTCCGTTGCGGTTTTTCATCACGTCCACCAGCACGCGCCCGGGATCCCGGGCGCATTCTGTCTTATACCCCTCCCAGTCTTCGGGCCCGGAACCCAGGTTCAAGACGATCACGACATCGGCGGTGTGGTCGATCTCGCCCTTGCCGGCAAAGGCGGACCAGGCGTCCGAGCTGTGGGTGGCCTGGTCGAGGGAGGACGCCACCACCACCGGGCAATTGAACCCGAGGGACAACTGCTTCAGGGCCGAAGCGCGCAAAGCGTTCAGTTGCCCGGCCAGGACCCCGGAAGGCGCCTCGATGGCGATCCGCTCCAAGTAATCAACCATCACCACCGGAGCCTTGCCCAACTGGTTATAGGTCTGCCGGGTGTACTCCGCCATCGCTCCCAGGGTCAGGGCCTGCCCGCCCTCGATGGTCCAGATGGATTCGGCGATCTTTTGATATTCCTGGTTGGCGCGCTCCACCGCCGCGGCGTCCGCCGTCCCGGCGAGCACCTCCCCCGTCCGGCAGCCCAGGAGGCGCGAAATGCCCTTGGCCCACAGTTCGAAGGCGGACATCTCCAGGGAGAAATACAGGACGGGGTGTTGCTGGGCGGCAATGTTCTCGGCGAATTGGCGCAACAGGGTGGTCTTGCCGGCCCCCGGGTAACCGGCCACGAGGTACAGCCCCTCCCGCAGCCCTCCCAGCAGGACCCTGTCCAAAGTGGGAAGGCCGGTGGGCAACCCGCTCAACTCCCCGGAGCGGCGGTGTTCGAACTCCTGCAAGAAGACGGGAAGCCGCAGGGCGTCGGGCGAAAACCGGCGGTAGCGGCCCTCCCGGCGGGCCTGGTGGATGAGGGCGTTGACCGTTTCCACCGGATTCTCCAGGGAGAGGAAGAGCTCGTTGAGGCTTCGTAACCCGGGGGGGAGGCTGAGGTGAAACACCTCCCGGGCCACCGGGGCGATCAGGTCCATCGCCCGGTAGGTATTCTTGCGCCCCGCCAGGTCGGAGTGGAAAGAGATGAAGACGTTCTTGTCGCGGAACATCTCCACCACCGACTCCGCCAGGTTGCTGCCGCCAAGGACCGCCACGGCGGGGATGCTGAGTTGGTAAAGCATCAGGGCGTCAAAGGGGCTCTCGCAAAGGAAAGCCATCTCCGAGCCGGCTACGTCCCCGGCCATAAAGAGCCCGTCGGCGCGACCCGACAGGGTCTTCATCTGGGCGTCCTCCTCGCCCAGCGGCAGGCCCAGGAGGTCCATGACCTCGCCGCTGGTGCTGCGCAGGGGGAAGACGATGTTGTTCTCGAAAAACTCTTCGGGTTCGCCGCGGGTCTCAAAACCGATCCGGGAACCGCTCCCGCCCATCCCGATATCGGTCTGATCGATGGCCTCGTCACTCACCCCCCGGCCGTGGAGGTACTCGCGAGCCAAGCTGTTGAGGTTCTTCTTGTACCGGGCGACCAACTCCTTGAGGTCGGGGCCCCTGAGGTTCGCAAGGGGGATTGCACACATCCGACGCCAGCCTCCTTCCAACCAGATGCGTCCCCTTTTGAATTCGAGGATGCCGCGGAAATCCCTCCGGCGGTCCGGGGCACACCGGTCGAAGGGCTTCATAAGATGCACCGGGCCAATCACTTGATGCAAGGAGAATGAGCCGTGCAGCAAAAATCCGCAACCTACGATTACATGGTTCTGCCGGGTGATACCCTGGAGGTCATCGCCGTGCGCTTCGGCAGCCACCCCGCCTGGATCATCGATTCGAACAAGCTGAAGGAAGCTCAGGTCGCGACGGGGACCAGACTGAAGATCCCGGTGGCCATCGCCCCCGGCCGCACCGCCTGGGCGCGGGGGCGGCAGGCCCACCTGATCACCGGCAAGCCTGGGGGCGACCAGGTTAAGCCCACCACCGGCATCCTCACCGTCTCCGCGGTGGACCTCACGGACCAGGACTCCACCGGTTCCCCGGACGCAGTCCAGGTCTTGCATTCCACCTTCCGAGATCCGCGCGACAATGCCGTCTATACCGTGGCCTTTCGCCAGTTGCTGCCTATCGGCAAGGATCACCCGCACCTGGGGGGCGTGGGCATTCTGAAGTGGATTTTCGGGGAAACCGGCATCGGGACGCGCGAGTGGCCCAAGACGCTGGCCTACCTGACCGTGTGGGGAACGAGCGACGTTTACAAGAACGCCCAGCCGCTGGAGAAGGGGGCGTACACCCACCTCTGGGTGGGGCAGGCCCTGCGGGACCAAAAGGGCACGCCAACAGCGGCCCCGAATCCCGCCGACCTGGAGGCGCACCTGGTGCTGGCCGGGCCGGGAGGCCGCAACGACCCGCTGAAGGGGACCCCGGAGCCTTTCATTCACCTGTTCTGCCGGGACGTCGACCTGGGAGTGGGGGAGTAGGCGAGGCCTGCTTCGTGCAGGGCATTCTCCGGGGCCTGTTGAATCTTCTACGGAGGGCGACCGAGCTTGAGCTACGACTGTATCGTGGTCGGCGCGGGACCGGCCGGGTCCACCACCGCGTATCGCCTGGCGCGAGACGGGTTATCCGTCTTGCTCCTGGAGAAAGAGGCGACCCCCCGGTACAAGGCATGCGGCGGAGGAGTGACGGCGCGGACCATGGATTGGCTCGACCTGCGCCTTCCCGACCACGCCGAGGACCACCTGCTGCGGGCGGTGTTCACTTTCCGGGGGAAATTGCCCATCACCGTGGACTTGGACGCCCCGGCGGTCTATTTTGTGCGGCGGGACACCTTCGACCTGGCCCTGGCCCGCCAGGCCGCGCAGGCGGGGGTGGACCTGCGGGACCGTACGCCGGTGCTGGAGGTTCGCCCTCCGGCGGACGAGAAAGAGCCCTTCGTGGTGGTGACCCCCGCGGGAGCCTTCGCGGGCCGCTTCCTGGTGGGCGCCGACGGGGCCAACACCCTCGTGGGCAGAACGCTTGGCCTCTTGCCCCGTGAAGCCCCCGCCCGCCGCCTCGATTGCGGCTCGGCGCTGGAGGCGGAGTTGCCGCTGGAAGCGGATTCGCCCCCGGGCCGGCACCCCTCCCCGTGGAGCAACACCGCGGTGATCGACTTCGGCCCGGTCAACCGCGGCTATGGATGGATCTTTTCCAAGGGGCGCCGCGTCTCCGCGGGAGTGGCGATGCTCGCGCCCAGGGCCGCCAGCCTGCGGCGTCCCTTGGATGAGTTCCTGCGCGCTTACGGCCTGGCCGGCATCCGGCCGGCCCTCGGCCCCCGGGGGCACCTGCTCCCGCGGGGCGGCAAACCCCGGCGCTTGGACGCCGGCCGGGCCTTGCTGGTAGGCGACGCCGCCCGGCTGGTCGACCCCTTCACGGGCGAGGGAATTTACTACGCCGTGAAGTCCGGGGCCCTGGCGGCGGCGGTTATCGCCGGTTGCCGGCGGGGCGATAACCGAAGCCTGGCTGATTACACCACGGTGGTGGAGCGGGAGGTGCTCCCCGAGCTGCGGGAGGCTCAGGCGGTCGGAGACTTATTCTACCCTTTCGCCCGGGCCTGGCATCAACTGCTTCGCCTCCAGCCAGCCCCCTTGCGCTACCTGCTCAAGGCCGTTCGGGGAGGCTCGGACACCTATAGCCTGCGGGGGATCCTCCGGGAGTTCCTGGCCAAGTCGGTTCAAGGGTGAGGCAAGACGGGAGGCGAAGGCCTTGTCCCGGCAAGATCCTTCGCCTCGTTTGCGCTGTTGCCGCTCGAGCCGGGCATTGTCCGCCTACCGGGGTTGCGTCCCCGTCCCTGGAGGCCAGGGACGCCAGTGCTGTCCCCCCGGGGGGGCCTCAAAGGGCATCGTTCCGGTAGGATACGAAGGGGAAGGCGCGGCCGGGGCGGACGGCCAAGCGGTCGTCGTAACCCCGATACTTAGCGTCGACGGTGTCGCCGGCACCCCGGTGAACTGGGGGCCGGTGGGCGCGTTTTCGGGCCCGGGGACCCGGGCCGGCGCGGTGGTCGTGCCCGGCACTTCCGCCTCGGTGATGAAGTCCAGTTGCGGGTGCGACCAGTAGGTTGCGGGGACGCCGGTCGTCCCCTGCAGCGACTCGATGGCCCGCATAAATTGGGCGGCGTGCAGCTCTTCCCGGCTGGCCAAAAACGCCAGGGTGTCGCGCAGGCCCGGGTCGTCGATGAACCTGAGCAGACGCAGGTAAACGTTCCGGGCGCGCTGCTCGGCCGCCACGTCGGATTGCAGGCAGGCGATGGCGTCGGGAACGACGTGGATGTACGCGGACGTGAACGGTTGGCCGTCGGAGTTCTTCCAGTCCACCGCCCCGCCGTTCAGGGCCACCATCTCGGCCACCATCTCCCAGTGGCCCAGTTCCTCGGTGCCGATGTTGGTAAGTAACCTCTTGACCTCGGGAATGGCTATGTTATACCGCTGCGTCAGGTACTGCCCGAAGGCGCTGGCCTCCGACGCGGTACCCCCGTACTGCTCGAGAATCAACCTGGCGAACAGGGGGTTGGGGTTCGTCACCCGCACCGGCCGCAGGAGTTCTCGCTTGTAAAGGAACACCCTCCTACCTCCTTTGTCACATCGTCCGGCCGACCACCCCATCTTATGCCGGGTGGGAGGATTTGCGCGTCGGCCACCAGGCCCCGGACCGGCCTCGCCGGGACGGGGGTAAGGGTTTGCGCCAGGATTCACAAGCATTTTTGTGGTATGGTATGATGGTGTGGACGATTTCCTCCAGGGAGGCAACCGCGCCATGCGACAAGACCGTTTCCTGAAGGCGTGCCGGCGCGAACCCGTCGACGCCACCCCGATCTGGCTGATGCGCCAGGCGGGGCGCTACCTGCCCGAATACCGTGAGATTCGCAGCCGGCACGGGTTTCTGGAGATGTGCAAGACGCCTGAACTGGCCGCCGAGGTCACCCTGCAGCCGGTGCGGCGGTTCGACCTGGACGCCGCCATCCTCTTCGCCGACATCCTCCTCCCCCTGGAAGGCATGGGGATCGGCCTGGAGTTTGCCAAGAACGAGGGACCGGTGATCCACAACCCGGTCCGTTCGGCGGGCGACGTGGCCCAGTTGCGAGTGATCGAGCCGGAGCGGGACGTCCCCTACGTGCTCGAAGCGGTGCGGGCGGTGCGCCGGGAACTGGCCAGCCGGGTGCCGCTGATCGGTTTCTCGGGGGCGCCCTTCACCCTGGCCAGCTACCTGGTGGAAGGCGGTGGTTCCCGCGATTACGCCCTCTGCAAGCGGGCGATGTGGGAAGACCCGTTGGCCTGGCACGAGCTCATGCACAAGCTGGCCGTCGTCGTGGAGCGCTACCTGAAGGCCCAGGTCGCGGCGGGGGCGCAGGCGGTCCAGGTCTTCGACTCCTGGGTCGGCGCCCTGGCGCCGGAGGACTACCGGGAGTTCGTCCTTCCCCACTCCCGCTACGTGATGGAGTCCCTGCGGGGGCAGGGAGTCCCCGTGATTCATTTCGCCAACAACGCGTCCACCCTGCTGGAACTGGTCCGCGAGGCCGGGGGCGATGTCTTCGGGGTGGACTGGCGGATCGACCTGGACGAGGCCTGGCGCCGGATCGGGCACGGCGTGGCCATCCAGGGAAACCTCGATCCGGCCGCGCTGCTCGCCCCCCCGGAGGTCATCGAGCAAAAGGCCCGGGGGATCCTGGAGCGCGCCGCCGGGCGGCCGGGCCACATCTTCAACCTGGGCCACGGCATCCTTAAGGAGACCCCGGTGGAACACGTCGCCGCCCTGGTTGACTCGGTTCACCGGCACAGCCGTCGGGAGGACGCCCGTGATCGCGCCTGAAGCTCCCATTCCCGCCGCCGGCCGGTGGGGCGTCTTGTTGCTTGCTTTCGGCGGGCCCGACTCACCCGGGGCCGTCGAGCCCTTCATGACGGAACTCGCCGGCGGACGTCAGCCGTCGCCCGCCGCCGTCGCCCGGGCGCGGGAAAAGTATCGTTCCATCGGCGGCCGCTCACCGCTGTTGACGATCACCCTCGCCCAGGCGGCCGCCCTGGAGGCCGAGTTGAACGCGTCCCCGGCCCCGCGCTGCCGGGTTTACGTCGGCACGCGCTACTGGCGGCCCACCATTCCCGAGGCGTTGCGGCAAATGGTCACCGACGGGGTGCGGCAGGCGGTGGCGGTCAGCCTGGCCCCCCACCGGTCACGGGTCAGCACGGGCGCCTATGAAGACGGAGTGGCGGCCGCCCTGGCCGAGCTGCAGCCCGGCCCGCTCCCGGCCGTCACCCATGCCCCGGACTGGTACAACCACCCGCTTTTCATCGAGGCCCTGGTCGAGAAGCTGGTCGAGGGCCTGGGCCGCTTCCCGGCGGACCGCCGCGCCGGGGTAGAGGTGGTCTTCACCGCCCACAGCCTGCCGGTGAGCTACATCCGTGAGGGAGATCCCTACCTGGACCAACTCCGGGCCACCGTCAAGGCCCTGGTGGACCGGGTCGGCGTCTCCTGGCACCTGGCCTTCCAGAGCCGGGGTGGGGGCCAGCAGGAGTGGCTGGGGCCGGAGGCCGGGGAGGTGCTGGCCGACCTGGCCGCCCGCCGGCGCCGGGACGTCCTGCTGGTGCCCATCGGCTTCGTGGCTGACCACGTCGAGACCCTTTACGACATCGACATCGCGCTCGCCGGCCGGGCCCGGGACCTGGGGCTCGATTTCCGGCGCACCGACTCGTTGAACACCTCCGCCACCTTCATCCGGGCCCTGGCGACGGTGGTGCGGGAGTCCCTCGACCAGGGTTGGCGGGAGGCGAAGGCGTGAGGCGCGTCGTCATCATCGGCGGGGGCATCACCGGCCTGTCCGCCGCCTACACGCTGCAGCGGCAGGTCCAGGCGTTGGGGGCGCCGGTGGATTTCCGGTTGATTGAAAAGGATAACCGCCTGGGGGGCAAGTTGCTGACCGACAAGGTCGACGGCTTCGTGCTGGAGGGGGGGCCGGACTGTTTCGTCGCGGAGAAGCAGTCCGTTTTCGAGCTCAGCGCCAGGCTGGGGATCACCGGGCGCCTGCTGCCGAGCAACGAGGAGAACAAGGGGACCTTCGTCCTCTCCGGGGGAAGGCTGCATGCCCTGCCGGAGGGGCTGATGCTGATGGTGCCGACCAGGATCGCCCCCTTCCTGCGCAGCCCCCTCATGTCCTGGTCCGGCAAGCTGCGGATGTGCCTGGACCTGGTGATCCCTCCCAGAGGTGGCGAGGCCGACGAGAGCCTATCCAGCTTCGTGACTCGCCGCCTGGGGCGCGAGGCCCTGGACAAGATCGCGGAGCCCCTGATCGGGGGAATTCATGCCGGCGACTCCGAACAGATGAGCCTGAAGGCCAGTTTCCCCCGCTTCATCCAGCTGGAGCGTCAATACGGCAGCCTGATCCGGGCGATGCTGGCGGCGCGAAAAAAACGCCCGGCGGAGCCCACCGGGGCCTCGCCGCGGCGCACCTACTTCATGAGCTTTGCCGGCGGCATGGGCGAGCTTCCGACCACCCTGGCCGAGCACCTGGACCCTCAGCGGATCCTCCTGGGCCACCGGGTGACCCGCCTGACGAAAAAGGCCCCCGCGCCGGGGCCAGGGGGGTACGTCGTCGAGGTTGAAGGCCGGGAGCCGATCGAGGCGGACGCGCTAATCGTGGCCACCCTGGCCAACGACGCCGCCGGCCTCCTGCGGGAGGTCGACGAGGCGGCCTCCCGGCGGCTCGGCGAGATTAGCCTCGCCTCCTCGGCCACCGTGTCCCTCGCCTACCGGCGGAGCGACATCACCCGCCGCCTGGAGGGCTTCGGGTTCGTGATTCCGCGCAGCGAAGGGCGGCGAATCATGGCGGTGACCTACAGTTCCAGCAAGTGGGACCACCGCGTGCCGAGCGAGGAGTATGCCCTGCTGCGGGTCTTCGTGGGCGGCGCCCTGAACCAGCAGCTGGTGACCCTGGATGACGCGGACCTCATCTCCATCGTCCGCCAGGAGTTGGAGGACATCCTCGGGCTGCGGGCCAGGCCGCTCTTCACCCGGATCTATCGTTGGGTCAAGGGCATGTCCCAATACACCCTCGGCCACCTCGAACGGATGGCGTTCATCGAGGAGCGGGCCGCGCGACACCCCGGACTGTTCCTCGCGGGTGGATCCTACCGCGGGGTCGGGGTACCCGACTGCATCAACGGCGGCACCAGGGCCGCCGAAGCGGCCCTGGCCTTCTTGCGGGAACAGGACGGCTGCATCCCGGGGGCGGACGCCCCTACTTCTGCAGTTCCTCTTTCATCCGGCGGAACTCCTCGCTGGTGACCTCGCCCCGCGCGTAACGCTGGCGAAGGACCTCCAGGGCGTCCGAGCGCCCGGCGGCGGCATGGCGCCTCAGCCCCGGGAGCAACGCCCAGATGACCAGGGCGATCAGCAGCAGCGGCAACAGCCAGTTGGCGAGCATCGCCAGCCCCATCCACCACCAACTCCAGCCACCCGGGCCCCAACCGTAACCCCAATTCATCATCTCGGTCAGCCTCCTTATCCTGCTTGGTGTATTCTAACCCGGTGGCTTGCGGAATTCATGAAGGAAGCCTGAGGAAATTGTGAAGACCCGTCCGGGCGCGGCGGGACGGATTATGTAGCGGTCCGGTAGCCGCTGCATACACTGACACCAGGGTCAGGTCCCCCGATCCCAGGTAGAAAGGAGGATAAATCTATGGCCTACGGCGGTCTGTACAACCCGGCGGCAATCTCCCCCTTCATCGGTGCCCAGTCCGGAGCCAGTGACCTTTTGATCGCCCCCGGCACTGCAGCCTACCCAGCAGCTAACGCCACCGTTTATCGCGTGTACGAGTACGCGGTCCCGGTGACCACGGTGGCCACCGTCCCGTCCGCCGCTCCCATTGGCGCCACGGCTCCGATCACCGGCGCTTATGGGGCGTCCCCTTATGCGTACGGCGGATTCGGCATGCCCTTCGGTTTCGGAGGTTACTGGTAATCTCCGTAGCCATCGGAGGCGGCACGCGGGTGCCGCCTCTTTCACTTTCTTCGCCGGTCTCCGGGGCCGCCGGCGGCGCTTTCCCGGCGCGCCTGGCGCATCGAGGCAGCCACCCTCTGCACCTGCAGCACAAAGGTTTCCAGGCGAGCCTCCACGATTTGGGGAAAGACGTTGCCGTCGGTCTCGATCGACAGGAAGGGCAGGTGGGGATGTTCATCGATCACCCGGCGGATTACCCCGTGGGGGTCGGCCTGGGACCTTTTTTCCTCATCCAGGCTGGCCCCGGTGATGGCCTCCGCGATGCGGTTGGGCATGCACCCGAAGGGGCCGATGGCGATTGCCCCGGCGACCTCGTCCACCAGCCCGGAGATGGTCCCGGCCAGGGTGAGGATGGCCTCCCCGGTGAGGTCGGGTGGCAGCAGGTGCCGCACCCGGTTCACCTCCCGGGCGATATCGACGCGGCGGGCCTGGCACAGGCCGGAGCGGGCCATGATGCCCTTGATCAGCCGGTCGTACTTGCGGCGGAAGAAGCCGTTGATCACCGTGGTGGTCTTCTCCCCCGCGGTGGAGCGGCGATCCAGGTTGTGCATCAGCACGTAGTCGGCATAGTAGAGCCACTCGTTGACCGGGGCCACGCGGGTGAGGATCCCCTTTTCGGCCAGCCGTTCCACCAACCACTGCCGCGAGAAACTGTCGCGCCGCACGTAGATTTCCCCCACCAGGGCGACGGTGGGCGTCTCCTCCGGCGAGCCCCGCAGGGTAATGGCGGCCAGTCGCGCCGCGACCTCCTCCAGGGTCCGCCGCAACCGGGGCCAGTCATCGACGCGAACCGACTCCACCAGCCGCCGGTAGACCCGCCGGTAGGTCTCGAGGGCCTGCTGCCGGTTGGCGGCAAGCACCAGCAGGGCCGCGCGAATCTCGTCCATGGTGTCGGAAATGATCAGCGCCTGCCACGCCCGCAGGGCGAAACGACTTCCCAGCCCGGCATACCCGTCGTCGCTGGACAGGGAGAGTTGTGCCACGTTGGCAATCTCCTCCCGTTGGATGGCGTTGGCGATCAGGGTGCTGTACTGTCCGAAGCGGCAAGGGCCTGAGGCTTCGGGCATGAAGTACACGAGCACCTCGTCGCCGGCGGGCCACCCGCCGTCGTCGCTCTCCCGGCGGCGCCGCAGGTAGCTGAAGAGCGAGCCGAGGGTCAGGATCAGGGGCAAGCATTCCTTGCAGGAGGCCCGCCCCCTTCCGGCGTTGAGGTCCTCCTCGGCGGGGGCGTCCAGGGCGGCGGCCCGCACTCCCGAATACTCCAGGGTTGCCGCCATCAGGTGCGCCGCCTCGTCGCCCATGGAGGGAACCAGGACCTGCACCCGGGGATCCGTGAGGGGCAGGCGGCGGTTATCAGACGTTACCACCGTGGCGCCGTTATCCTGGAGTTCCACCCGCGCGGGAGAGAACTCGCGTTTGGCCGCGGTCGCCCGGGTTGGCCCCAACTGGCGGAAGCTCTTGACCACGTCCAGGAAAGCCTCCACCCGGGTGTCGATCCCGGCGTCCGCGGTGTGGGAATCGAGTTCCAGGGTAAGGGAGGGCTTGTTCCCCATGGCCTGACGGAAGTAACCCACCAGGAAGGAGTCCGGGCCGCAACTGAAGTTGGTGACGTAGACGCCGAACAACTGGGGGTGGTTCCGCACAAAGCGTGCCGCCTTGAGGATCATCTGGCCGGTCGACCAGTACATCCGGGGGTCGACGGCTTCGGAGGTGTAGGGCAGGAAATCGAAGGGAATCACCAGGTAGCCCCGGGAGGCGAATTTGCGGGGAATCCCCAGGTTGCCGTGGGAGGACAGGGCGTTGTACGGGCGGCCGAAGAGCACCACCGCGGTGCGCGAAGGGTCGGCTTCCAGCTCCCGAAGGGCCCGCCGGCCAAGCTCCTGCATCTCCCGCTGCCGCTCCTGCAGCGAGGCCAGCGCGGCCCCAAAGGCCCGGCGGCTCTCCCGTGCGGACTTGCCCACGGCCCGCCCCACCCGGACGAAGGCGGGGACGACCTTTTCGAACCCGCGGCCGAAATCCAGCACCGGAGAAAGGAGCTTGGCCCGGCGCAACTCCGGGAAGGCGGTGCGCAAGTAGTAGGGCTCGCCCTGCACAAAGGGGCAGGTGACGCTGGTTTCGGGAGGGTTTTCCGCCGCCGCGTCACGGTGCTCCACCCAGAGCCCTTTCACGTGGGGCAGGAATACACAGTCGGGATCCTTCTGCAAGAGGTTGCGCAGGTATCCGTGGGCCTGCTCGGCGGGATAGCAAAAGGCCGCTCCCTTGCGCTCCATCCCTTCGATGTCGCAGTCGTCGGGCACCACGACCTCCAACCCTAGCCCCTCGAAGAAGCCGGCGTACAGGGGAAAGAAGCTGTTGGTCATCAGCCCCCGGCTGATTCCCACCCTCGTCCGGGGGGGCGCCCCGGCACCGGCGGCCGCGATCTCGGCGCCGGCGGCGGCCACCAGTCGACGTCCGCGCTTGCCGAAGAGCAGTTCCTCCCGGCGTGCGACCAGGTCCAGTTGGTCCGTCTGGCAGGCCACGCGGTGCGTCAGGTTGGCGTACTTGTTGCACGCCCCGCCAAAGGGGTAACGCTTCCCTTCAATACGGACCATGGCCACCCGGCAACGCCGGTCGCATCGCTCGGCGCCGCCGCGGCAGACAAAGGGCTTGTCGTAGGCCAGGTCGCGCGCCGCCAGTTCGCGCAGATCGAACTCCTTCTCCGTCAGGAGGCCCAGGCGGAGGCGCTCAGCCACCTCCAGGGCGACGCCGAAGGCTCCCATCAGCCCCGGCTCGGGAGGCACCACGATCTCCCTCCCCGTCAGAGCCGCCATGGCGATGGGAACAGCCCGGTTATAGCAAACGCCCCCTTGCATAAAGATTCGCTTGCCCACCGGGCGGTTCCCCTTTACCCGGTTGGCATAGTTCTGGCAGATTGAGTAAACCAGGCCGGCGACGATGTCCTCCGGCGGGATGCCTTCCTGGATGGCCGTCTTGATGTCGCTGGAGATGAAGGCCGCGCACTGGTCGCTGAAGTTGGGCGGCCGGGTGCCGCGCAAGGCAATCCCGGCGATCTCCTGGGTGGCAACGTCCAGCGACTCCTGGGCCGCCTCCTCCAGAAAGGACCCCGTTCCCGCGGAACAGGCTTCGTTCATGGCGTAGTCGGCGGGCACCCGGTTGACGATGTAGGTGTACTTGGCGTCCTGGCCGCCGATCTCGAAAACCGTGTCGACCTTGGGATCGAAGTAGACGGCCGCCGTGGCGTGAGCCACAATCTCGTTGATGACCGCCTCGGTCAGGGCGTGGAGCCCCGCGATCTGGCGGCCGGAACCGGTGACCCCCAGCCCGACGATCCGGACGGGGGCCTCCAAATCCCGGGAAAGAGCGTCGTAGCATCGCCGCGAAGCCCCCACCGGGTCGCCGGAGGTTCGCAGGTAGACGGAGGTCAGGATGGCCTGGTCCTCCAGTCGCACCACCACCGCCTTGGTGGTGGTCGATCCGACGTCGAGCCCCACCACACACCGATCGCCCGCCTTCCCCACCCCGCGCGGACGCTCCCGGAAGCTCACCTTGCCGGCGAAGTCGGGCAAGGCCGGCAGGAAGGAAAAGGAACTCCGGGAGGTCCGGAGCACGCCATCCGGACCCGGGTACGGTTGGGTCTCGTGGTCCAGGGCCCACAGGGCGGCCCCCAGGGTCTCGAAGTAAGCCGCCTCCTCGGGAACCACGACCTCTCCGACCTGGCGGCGAAGGTATTCCACCATGGCCGTGTTGCGGGAGGTACCGCCGATCAGGTAGACCGGGCCGGCGGGGGCGTCCTTCAGCAGTTCGGTGATGCGGTTGGCCATCATCTCCGACAGCCCGGCGACGACCCGCTCCTTGGGCTCACCCTTGTTGAGGGCGTGGGTGCAGTCGCTCTTGCAGAAGACCGAGCAACGGCCGGAGACCTTGTAAGGGTTTTGCAGGTCGGCGATGCGCACCGCCTCGGCGGGGTCCAGGCCGATCCGTTTCAGTTGCTGCAGAAAGAACTCGCCGGTGCCGGAGGCGCACTTGTTGCCGGTGGCCACCGTCTCCAGGCGACCGGTCGGCCCGAGGCGATAGACCATAAAGGTCTCCCCGCCCGCGCTGACGATGCTCCGTGTTTCGCCGTAGCGGCCGCGCAGAGCCCCGTAGGCGACCTCCACCGCCTGCGGCTCCGCGATGGAGGAGAGGGCCACGCGGTGCCGCAGTTTCCTTCCGGTAACCGCGATCCGTACAAATTTCCCTTCCAGTTCTTGCAGTATTTCCCGCAGTACCCGGCCCGGGTTCCCCTCGTGAGCCCTGATCTGCACCCTGGCCACCGCCGGGGGGAGATCCCCCCCCGACCGGCCTTCCAATAATACCGCGCTGACGTTGCTGGCGCCAAGGCAGATACCAAGCGTGCGCACCGATCAGCCTCCCTGATGGCGTCGTAAGCGTTCAGGTATTCGACACCGGCCTCCCGGTCCCTCCCGCAAACAGGTAAACCGGGAGGGAGGGTCGAATGCCTGAGACAGAGATACCAGGCTGCCAAGTCAAAGGGGGGGTCATAGTTGAAAAGAATGGACGTGGAGATCAAATTGCTGGACGAACTCGTGGGGGCTTGCGGCGTTCCCGGGGAGGAGGGGGACGTGCGGGCGGTCATCGCCCGGCACCTGTCCGATATCACCGAGATCAGCTATGACGGGCTGGGGAGCATCATCTGCCGCCGCCAGGGAGAAGAAAAAGCCCCGGTGATCACCCTGTCGGGGCATATGGACGAGGTCGGCTTCATCGTCCGCTCTATTTCCGACGAGGGGTTTCTTCGCTTCAGCGCCCTGGGCGGTTGGTGGGACCACATCCTGCCAGGGCAACGCGTCCTGGTGAAGAGCCAGCACGGGTACATACCGGGAGTCATCGGGGTCAAACCACCCCACCTGCTGACCGAGGACGACCGCAAGAAGGTGATGGAGCGCAGGGACATGTACATCGACGTGGGGGCGACCACCAGGAACCAGGTGGAGTCGGAATTCGGCGTGCGCATCGGCGACGCCGTGGTTCCCGACTCGCCCCTGCGGGTAATGAAGAACCCTGACCGGGTGATGGCCAAGGCGTGGGATGACCGG
>JAJYMS010000203.1 GCA_021786825.1 Bacillota bacterium
CTTGTCCTCGCAGGTCCGCCAGGGCCTCGCGCAGGGCCTGGAGCCCGGCGCGCAGGTCGGCCTCGGTTACGTGGCCCAGGTGTCCGATGCGAACGATGCTGTCCGTCAGTGGGCCCTGACCCCCGGCGATGATGACCCCCCGCTGCCGCACGGCCTTGCGCAGGGCGGCCGGTTCAATCCCCTGGGGAACGCGGATGGCCGTGACCGTGTCCGAGTAGTAGCGGGGGTCGGCCAACAACTCGAGGCCCAGGGCGGTGACACCCTCCCGGCAGGCCCGGCCCAGGGTGGCATGCCGCTCAAGCACGGTCGCCAGTCCCGCTTCGCCGATCATCCGCAAGGCCTCCCGCAGGGCATAGTAGAGGGAGATGGCCGGGGTGTAGGGGGTCTGCAGTTTGGCCATTTCCTTGCGGAACCCGGCCCAGTCCCAGTAAAGTCGGGGCATCTTCGCCGTTTCAGCGGCCGCCCAGGCGCGCGGGCCGACGCTCATCAGCGCCAGGCCCGGGGGGCACATGAGGGCCTTCTGCGAACCCGTGATCACCACGTCGATTCCCCAGGCGTCGGTTTGCAGGTCAATCGCCGCCAGGGAACTCACCGCGTCCACCAGCAGGAGGGCGCCGTGCTCGCGCACGACCTCGGCCAGACGGGCCAGGGGGTTGGTGACCCCGGTAGAGGTCTCGTTGTGGGTAATCAGGACCGCCTTGATCTGCCGGTCGCGGTCGGCCCGGAGGCGTTCCTGCAGGGTTGCTGGGTCGATGGCCTGACCCCAGGGGGCGGCGAGGCGCTCCACGTCGGCCCCGTAGATCCCGGCGATCTTGGCGAAGCGGTCCCCAAAGGCCCCAATGGTGCAGGCCAGGACCTTGTCTCCCGGCGACAGGACGTTCACCAGGGCGGCCTCCAGTCCTCCCGTCCCCGCGGACGGGAAGATGATCACCGGGTTCTGCGTCCGGAACACCGCTTGCAGGCCTTCCTGCACCTCGCGGGCGAGGACGGTGAATTGCTCGCCGCGATGGTTGATCATCGGCTGTAACATGGCGTGGGCGACGCGTTCAGGAACGGGGGTTGGACCGGGGATGAGAAGTGTTTCCGGCATCTGCCTCTCCTCCTGGGACCCGCCGGGGCGGGGACGCGGGAAATGAATGAGGACCCCCGCTTCCCGGCGCGCCTAACTTGGGCCGGGGGCGAAAGCCCTTGTTGGTGCCTCCGCGGTGCCACCCCGCTTGGTCGTGCCGCTCCTCAACGCATAAGGCTCCCGTCCCCGGTACCAGGGACGGGAGCCTTCTCCCGCGTTGCCACCCTTGTTGGTGCGCCTCAGCACAACCCTCTTTGCGGAGCTGTATCGGGCTCCGGCCGCTCGGGTCTCCCCGGCCCCTCAGGGGTGGATGCGCCTGCGACTTGCACCGGCTTGCACCGACCGCCGGTTCTCTTGGGCAGTGGTCCGGGCGCGCTTCCCGTCATCAGGGATGCGAAACGATCTATTGTCTGGGATTATAAACGAGAACTCCCTCGCTTGGCAAGCCCTTTATCCGCCCGATCCGCCGCCAGCCGCAAAAAATACTCGTGAATCCGCCGGTCCCCCGTCAGTTCGGGGTGGAAGGCGGTCACCAGGTACTGCCCTTGCCTGGCCATCACGATACGGTCCTCGTGGCGGGCCAGTACCTCGACCCCCGGCCCGCCGGAGACCACGTAGGGGGCCCTGATGAAGACCCCGCGAAAGGGGGTCGCGCCCAGGACGGGGATATCCAGCTCCGCCTCGAAGCTCTCGCGCTGTCGGCCGTAGGCGTTGCGGTGAGCGACGATATCCATTAGTCCAAGGCGGTACTGCCCGGATGACCCGTCCGGCCGCAAGGCCGCCTCGCCGATGACTTCCCTGGCCAACAGGATCAGGCCGGCGCAGGTGCCGTAGACCGGCACCCCGTCGGCAGCCAGAGCCGGAAGGGCTCGATCGAAACCGTATTGAACCATTAGCTGACCGATGGCGGTGCTTTCCCCGCCCGGAATCACCAAACCCTGAAGGCCTTCCAGTTGGACGGTCTTGCGCACCGGAAAAGCCTCGGCCCCGCAGTCCTGCAGGGCCGAAAGGTGCTCCCGGAAGGCTCCTTGTAAGGCGAGAACCCCGATCTTCACCTACCACCCACGCTCCTGCATCCGCTGTCCCGGGGCGATGTTGGAGATTTCGACCCCCGGCATCGCCTCGCCCAGATCCTTGGAAACCTCCGCCAGGATTTCCGGATCGTTGTAGTGTGTGGTGGCCCGGACGATCGCCCTGGCCCTGGCTTCCGGATTCTTTGATTTGAAAATGCCGGACCCGACGAAGACGCCGTCGGCCCCCAACTGCATCATCAAGGCGGCGTCGGCGGGGGTGGCGATCCCTCCCGCGGAGAAATTGACGACCGGCAAGCGACCCAGTTTCTTGACCTCCACGACCAGTTCGTAGGGGGCTCCCAGCTCCTTGGCCAGGGTCATCAACTCGTCTTCCGGCGCGTTAACCACCCGCCGGATATCGTCGTTGATCTGGCGCATGTGCCGGACGGCCTCCACCACGTTCCCCGTGCCGGGTTCGCCCTTGGTGCGG
>JAJYMS010000154.1 GCA_021786825.1 Bacillota bacterium
CGCCGAGGCCGCCGGCGGAAGCGTCGAAGCGCTGCACTCCCACTTCCAGACCGGCCATGACGTTGGCGATGGCCCGCCCGCAGGTGTCGTGCAGGTGGAGGGCGAGCTGCTCCACCTGCAAACTCGTTCCGGCCAGTACCGCTTCCACGCCGGCCCCGATGGCCAAGGGGTCGGCGAAACCGTCGGTGTCGCTGAGGCCGACCTCCACCACCCCCAAAGACGCCGCCTGCCGCGCCACCCCGGCCAGGCGGGCGGGAGCTATGACTCCCTCGAAGGGGCTGTGGAAGGCGGCCGAGATGTCGGCCCGCAGGGCCACCTTGTCGTCCGCGGCCGCCCGAGCGACCTGCTCCAGTTCGCGCAGCGACTCGGCGATGGATTGGTTCAGGTTGCGCCGGTTGAAGGCGTCGCTGGCCGAAAGGACGTAATCCACCGCCTTAACCCCGGCGGCGACCGCCCGCTGGTAGCCCTTGAGGTTGGGCACCAGGGCGGAACAGCGCACGGCGGGGCGGTCCCGAAGCACCTCGCCCAGCCCCCGGCCCACCTCTTCCGCGTCGGCCATCTGGGGGACCCAGCGAGGGTGCACGAAAGCGGTGACCTGCACCGCCCCGACGCCGGCCTGCAGGGCTAGGCGGACCAACTCCAGTTTTTCCGCCGTGGAGATGGCCCGGGGCTCGTTCTGCAGGCCGTCGCGTGGACCGACCTCCACGATCTCCACCCACCGGGGCAGGCGCCTGGGGAGCTGCGTAGTCGGTCGCACGGCTAAGCCTTCGCGGCGGCGCCCGCGAGCGCGCGCCTGCGCGGGTCCGGCAAAAGCCAGGCCAGCAGGATCGCCACAGGCGTCAGGACCAGCATCGACTGGAGCGTCGCGCCGATTCCCCACCGGTCGGCGAAGACCCCCAGCAGGGTGACCCCGATCCCCCCCATGCCGATGGAAAACCCGATGTTCAGCCCCGAGGCGACGCCCACGTAGCGGGGCAGGAACTCCTGGCTCATCAGCAGGGTGACGGAGAAGCTGGAAACCAGGGCGAATCCCGCGATGAACAGCAGGGCCAGGGTCTGCCAGCCGTGGGACACCAGCAGCAGGGCCTGGGCCGGGAGGACCACCGTCAAGGAAAGGATCAGGAACGCCCGGGTGCCGATGCGGTCGGCCAGTGGGGAACCGAACACCGTGCCCAGCGCTCCGCTGGCCAGGAAGGTGAAGAGCAGGAGGCCGGTGTCGGCCTTGGAGCCCCCCTGGTAGGCGATGTAATAGAAGGGGTAGAAGCTGGCCAGGCCCAACTGGATCCACGACCGCACGGTTACCAGCACGATCAGCAGGACCTCAGCCCCCCACAGGGACGGCAGGTTCTCCGTGATCCCCGGGTCGACCTGGGCCTTGGCCTCGTCCTCGGCGGCATTCAGCCGCGGGAGGAGGGCCAGCAGCACGGCGGCCATGACGAGCCCCGGAAACAGGGCGAAACCGGTGCCGCGCGGGCCGAAGGCGGTGATCAGCCCGATCACGAAGGGCGGGCCCAGGGCGAACCCCAGGTTGCCGCCGACCGAGTAGACCGCCATCCCCGCGGCCCGCCTCCAGCCGGCGATGTGGTGGGCCGCGCGCGAGGCTTCGGGGTGAAAGGCGGCGACCCCCAGGCCGCAAAGGGCCGTCGCCGCCAGGATGGCGTAGTAGGAGTGACCGAACCCCGTCATCGCCAGCCCGGTGGCGGCCGCCAGCACGCCGGCCGGCATCAACCAGCTCTGGCGGGCCGCGTCGCTCATCAGGCCGAAGGCGGGCTGGATCACCGAGGAGGCCACGTTGGCCACCATCAGAATACTGCCCACCGCCGCGTAGGATAGGCCGTAGGCGTCCTTCAGCACCGGCAGCAAAGCCGGGATGGCGCCCTGGTTGACATCGGTGAAGGCGTGGCCCACGCTGAGCAGCACCAACATGGTCATCTGGGTGCCGGTCAGCCGGGCAAGGGAGTTCTGTTGCAGTGCCTGCGGGTTTGTTGCCATCCGTTACCCCCGGGAGCAAGACTTATTACATCTTAGCACAATGGGCGCCCCGCGGGGTAGAGGCATCACTTTCCTCCTCCGCCGATCAGGGCTTTGCCCAGGGGGCCAAAGAGGGCTTCGATGGGCTCGGTCGGGCTGGGCACCTTGATCCCCAGACTCAGCAGCAGGCTGAGGACCAGGGCCATTCCGAGGATCACCGAGAAAGCGATCAGTTCGCCCCGCTGCCCCTTGCGCAGCATCCGCGGCACCTCGTAGGCCGCGATTCCAAGGTGAGCAATGAGCACCAGGACAGCCAGGCCCCACATCACCGCATCAACTCCTCTTCCTTCTGCTCCACCCCCGCCGGTCGGCCGGTCATTCCCGTACGGCGGATCAGGACCTCTATCACCGGCTCAAGTTCCACTTCGCGAAACCGGTCCGGCCAATCGGTACGGAGTTCCTTCCAGGCCGTCGGGAACCTCCGCCGGACCGCTTCTCCGAAGCCGAAGACGTCGGCTCCATACTCCTGTTGGACCCTTGCCGCGGCTACCCGGATGCATTCTTTGATCTCCTCCGCCGCGGCCTCCTCAATCCGGCC
>JAJYMS010000256.1 GCA_021786825.1 Bacillota bacterium
AACCGACGGCGCCGAAGGCCGACATGATCACCAGGTCCTGGACGCTGCTGTTGACGGTGTAGACGCCCAGGGCCGAAAAGGCCAGGATCATGGGCAGCAGGATGGTCCGGGGGACCAGGGTGATGCGGGCGAACAGCCCCACCAGGGGCAGGTTGAGCACCAGCAGGATGAGGTTGCCCAGGTACATGCTGGCGATCAGCCCCCAGACCACCGCCGGGTGGTCCCGGAAGAGCAGGGGGCCGGGCCGGATGCCGAACATGATGAAGGCCCCCAGCATGATGGCCGTGGTGCCCGAACCCGGGATGCCCAGGGTTAGCAGGTGGCTGAGGGCGCCGATGGCGGCGGCATTGTTGGCCGACTCGGGCGCGGCCACGCCCTCGATGGCCCCCTTGCCGAACCGCTCCGGGTGCCGGGAGACGCGCTTTTCGAGGTCGTAGGCCATGAACGAGGAGATGGTGGCCCCGCCACCGGGCAGCGCCCCCATCAGAAACCCGACCAGGCCGCCCCGGTTCATGGCCCCAAAGGATTGCTTCAGGTCCTGCCAGGTGGGCATCACCCGGCCGATCCGCTTCAGCGCCTCCAGGCCCCTGATCTCCTCTTCCTGCATGCTGGCGATCACCTCGGCCACCGCGAAGAGGCCCAGGGCCACCACCAGGAACTCGAGGCCGTCCATCAACTGGGCGTTGCCGAAGTTGAAGCGGGCGATCCCGCTCTGCAGGTCCTCCCCCACCGTCGCCAGCATCAGGCCGAAGACCATGGCGACCAGCGACTTGGTGGCCGAGCCCTCGCCGGAGAAACCGGCCACCGCGGTCAGGGCGAAGAACATCAGGGAGAAGTACTCCGCCGGCCCGAAGAGCAGCGCCACCCGGGCGATGAGGGGGCCGAAGAACATCAGGGCGATGACCGCCAGGGTGCCCGCCCAGAAAGATCCGATCGCGGCGATGGCCAGGGCCGGGCCGGCCCGGCCCTGTTGGGCCAGGGGGTAGCCGTCCAGGCAGGTCATCACCGAGGAGTTCTCCCCCGGAACGTTGAGCAGGATGGAGGTGGTGGACCCGCCGTACATCGCTCCGTAATAGACGCCGGCCATCATGATCAGGGCCGAGACGGGGTCGAGCCCGTAAGACAGGGGAATCAGCAGGGCGACGCCGGTCATCGGGCCGATGCCCGGCAGCACGCCGATCAGGGTGCCGGCCAGGCAGCCGGCCAGGGCGAAGATCACGTTGTCGAGTTGAAAGGCAATGCGAAAGCCCTCGCCGACGTGCTGAAAGATGTCCAAACTCGGCTCACCTCCGGCTGTCAGACCCCTAAATGGGGAGCAATCCCTTGGGCAGCGGGACGTTCAGGATACGGGTGAAAGAGAAGTACATTACCGCGGTGAAAACGAGCGCAATCAGGAGGTTGGAGGCCACGCGCCGCCGGCCGCGGCGGCCCATCACCATCATGCCGGCCACCAGAAAGACGGTGGTGGAGACCACGAAGCCGACCCTCTCGTAGCCGAGGGCGTAGATCAGCATCATTCCCACGATGACCACGGAATCGACGAGTTCCTTGCGGGTCCACGACTTCTCGTCGTCCTTCCGGCTGGCCCCGGCCATCAGGAACACCGATAGCACCGCCATGGAAACCCCCAGGAGGACCGGGAAGGCCTTGGGCCCGATGGCCGCCCGGAGGCCGGTGCGCTCCTCCATGACCAGGGTGGCCAGCAGGTAGGCGCCGGCAAAGACCAGTAGAACGAGGCCGGTGACGCGTTCTGTAAGCGTGACTCATCCCTCCCCGGGACGTGATCGAGCGCCGCCCCGGCCCCACCGGGAGCCGGGCGCTTGCGCCATCGGGCCGCCTGCCGTCAGGCCGCCCGCCGTCAGGCCGCCCGCGGATGCTACTTCTTGACCATTCCCAGGTCGCTAAGGAGCTGCTCGTAGATCTTGGCCTCGTTGTCCAGGAACTGCCCGAAGCCCTCCACGTCCAGGGCGTCGTTCCACTGGTAGGTCTTCAGGATGTTTTTCCAGCCCTCGGTCTTGGTCATCTTGGTGAGGGTGTCCTGCCAGTACTTCTTAGCGGCCTCGGGCATCTCCGCCGGGCCGAAGACGCCGCGCCAGATCTGGTACGTCACGTCGTAACCGGCTTCCCTGACGGTGGGGACGCCGGCCAGCACCCCGCCCAGACGCTGGTCCGCGGTCACCGCCAGGGCGCGGACGGTCTTGGCCTCGATTTGCCCCAGGGACTCGCCGATACCCGACGATACGGCGGTGACGTGCCCGCCCAGGAGGGAGGCCAGCGCCTCGCCGCCGCCCTGGAAGCTGACGTACTTGATGTCCTTGACCCCGATGCCGGCCGCCTTGGCGATCTTGGCGTAGGCCAGGTGGTCCATGCTGCCGGGGGCCGAGCCGCCGCCGATGCTGACCTTGGCGGGATCCTTCTTGGCTGCCTCCAGCAGGTCTTTCAGGGTCTTGTAGGGCGAGTCGGCCTTGACCAGGATGACGTTGTAGTCGGTGATCATCTTAACCAGGGGGGTGAGGTCCTTGTAGGTGTACTTGGAAGTGCCGTTCAGGCCGTTGATGATCAGCGGCGGAGAGTAGACGATCAGTTCGTAGGCGTCGCCCTTC
>JAJYMS010000108.1 GCA_021786825.1 Bacillota bacterium
GGTGGGTCCGGCGCCGCTGTCGCCGCGGGAGTGGTGCCGGTGGCCCTGGGCACCGATACCGGCGGCTCGATTCGCATCCCCGCGGCGGCCTGCGGCATCGTGGGTCTCAAGCCCACGTACGGCCGGGTGAGCAAATACGGGGTGGTGCCCCTGTCGTGGTCCCTGGACCACCCGGGTCCGCTCGCCCGGACGGTGTCGGACGCCGCGTTGCTGCTCTCGGTCCTGGCCGGGCCCGATCCCCTTGATCCGACCACCCTGGCCGCGCCCGGCGCGGACTGGCTCGCCGCGGCGCGGGCGGGAACCCGGGAGGGCTTGCAGGGCACCCGCGTCGGCGTACCGGCAGAGTGGCTGGCGGAACGGGTGGACCCGGAGGTGAAGGCCGCCTTCGCCTCCGCCCTGCGCGATCTCGAATCCCTGGGAGCCGCCGTGACCGAAGTGAGATTGCCGCCCTCGGATGTGTTGATGTTGGTAAACCGCATCATCGCCTTGGCCGAGGCGGGGGCGTACCACTCTCCCAGCCTCGCCCGGCAGGCTGAGGACTATGGCCCGGACGTGCGAGCGCGGCTCGAGTTGGGCCAGTTCCTGCTGGCCCAGGACTACCTGACCGGCCAGCGACTGCGCGGAGAACTGAGCCGCGAAGTGGCGCGGGTGATGGCCGGGGTCGACGTGGTGGTGCTGCCGACCCTGCCCATCCCGGCGCCCGTCATCGGGCAGGCGGTCTGGGACTACGGGGATGCCCGGGAAACGGTGGCGGAGGCCCTGATTCGCCTCACCTCGGGCTTCAGCGTCACCGGCCAACCGGCGGCCTCGGTGCCCTGCGGTTTCACCCGGGCCGGCCTGCCGGTGGGGCTGCAAATCGTCGGCCGTCCCCTGGACGAAGCGACGGTCTTGCGGGTGGCTGCCGCTTATGAAGCCGCCGGCTCAGGGGCCACCTTCAGCCGGCTCTCTCCCTGGCCGGACCGGTGGATTGCCGAACCACCAGCTCCCCCTTCAGCACCACCCGGTCTTCGGCCACCTCCTCGCCCTGGATGAGCTTCGTCAGCAGTTCGGCCGCCAGGTAACCCATGTCATACAACGGCACGTGAATGGTGGTCAGCGCCGGTGTAACCTTTTCCGCCAGCGGCACATCGTTGTATCCGACGATCGAGAGGTCTCCGGGAACCCGCAACCCCAGCTCCGACGCCGCGGTCAGGGCCCCCAAGGCCACCAGGTCGTTGGCCGCGAAAATGGCGGTGGGGGGGACCGGCAGCCCCAGCAGGCGACGCGTAGCTCGGTAGCCGTCCTTCTCCCGGAAGCCACCCTCCACCATGTAATCCGGTTCGAAAGGGATCCGCCGCTTGTTGAGCGTCAACCGGTAGCCCTCCAGGCGGCTCAGGCCTGTCTCGGTGAAAAGCACCCCGGCGACGTGGGCAATCCGGGTATGTCCCAGTTCCGCCAGGTGGTCTACGGCCACCCCGGCGCCATCCACGTCGTCCACCACCACGCAGCGCCCCGAAACGTCGCGGGAACTCCGATTCACGAGGATAAACGGGTAGCCCTTTTCCTTCAGGAATTTCACCGTGGAGTCGTGACTGAACGCCGTGGCCATCAGGAAGCCGTCCACCTTTTTTTCCGCGAGCAGGTCCAGGTAGGCCTTCTCCTTCTCCGGATCTTCGTCGGTGTTGCACAGCATGAGGCTGAACCCGCGTTCCGCGGCGGCGCTCTCCGCTCCCTTGATCACCTCGGGGAAAAAGGGGTTCGTGATGTCGGGAATGATCATCCCCAGGGTGCGAGTGGACCTGAGCCTGAGGCTTCGGGCAACCGCGTTGGGATGGTAATCCAATTCCCGGATGGCATCAAGGATTCGCTTCCGCGTCTCGTCCCGAATTGAAAGCTTGGGGTCTTCGTTGATCACCCTCGACACCGTCGAGGGGTTGACACCGGCTCGTTCCGCAACGTCCTTTATGGTCGCCGCCATGTCACGTGCTCCTTCGCTGTTGGTGCTTCTGCCCCCCGCCTCATCATAGACCCCGCCTGGGGCGGATTCAACGCCCGTTCAACGTCCGGTCAGCGCTTGCTGCATCCAATGGCCCATTTGCCACCGCCATCGGTAAACGACGTTGTTGCAGACGTGGTTTCCCCCCTCCAGGAGCCAGAGCGACCTCGGTCCTTTGACCTCGCGGTATAGCCGCTCGGGATGATCCGGCGGGAACAAGTGGTCCTGACTTCCGTGGATGATCAAGAGCGGGCACCTGATGCGCTCCGCCACTCCCGCCAGGTCCAGCCGCCGGGCTTGGTCGCGCGCTTCCTCCGTCGTCCGGCTTCCGGACCGGACCCGGAAGGCCTCCTTGGTCAGGCCTGGTAATGCCTCCCAGGCCGCACCCAAACTGTACGGGCCCGCCAGGTCGATAGCCGCGCACAGCCGCTGCTCAAAGGCCGCGGCGCGGGCCGCGTAATATCCCCCCAGACTCACGCCCAGGGCGCCTGCGCGCCCGGCGTCCACGTCGGGTCTGGCCTCGAGCCAGTCCAAAACGGCGCCCAGCGG
>JAJYMS010000010.1 GCA_021786825.1 Bacillota bacterium
GCCGCCGGCGCAGCAGGTTGTCCTCCTCCAGGCATTGGGCCAGGGCTTCGGCTTGCTCCTTCCGGTCGGCTAGCAGCAGTTCCACCACCAACCCCGGCTCCCGGCGCCCCAGCCGGCCGGCGGCGTTGAGCCGCGGGGAGACGCCGTAGGCGATCAGCTCCTCGCCAACCGCTCCCCCCGTCCAGCCCGCCTGTCGCAGCACGGCCCGGAGCCCGGGGCCGGCCTCGAGCGGCATCTGGGCCAAACCCTCGCGCACCAGGGCGCGGTTTTCCCGCGTCAGGGGAACCGCGTCGGCCACCGTGCCTAGGGCCACCAGGTGAAGCCGCCGAAGCACCCGCCCCTCCCAGTCGCATGAACCGCGCCAGCTCAGCCGGTCCAGGTGGCGCGCCAAGGCCTGGCATAGCTTGAAGGCCACCCCGACCCCGGCCAGTTCCGCCTCCGGCGCGTTCGGATCGCCCAGTCGCGGGTTCAGGACCGCCTCCGCGGCCGGCGCCAGCGGACCGGGCTGGTGGTGGTCGGTGATGACCACCCGCAGGCCCAACTCATTGGCCAAGGCAACCTCGCGGGTGGCGCCGATGCCACAGTCGACCGTGACAATGAGGCCCGCGCCCCGCCCCGCCGCTTCGCGCACCGCCAGTTCCGACAGGCCGTAGCCTTCCTCCAACCGCCGGGGAATGTAGTAATCGACGACCCCGCCAGCCTCCCGCAGCCAGCCGACAACCAAAGACGTGGCGGCGTTGCCGTCCACGTCGTAATCACCGTGTACCAGGATCCGCTCACCCGACCGGAGAGCCTCGAGCAGCGTCGTCACCGCCCGCTCCATCGGGGCCAGCCGGAAGGGGTCACCCAGGCTTCCCCGGCCGGCCGCGAGGAACTCCCGGGCCCCCTCCACGGTCACCAAACCGCGGTTTTGCAGGAGGCGCGCCACCACCGGCCGGACCCCGAGGGCGGCCGCCAGCCGGGCGCTCTCGGCGTCCGGAGCCGGGCCGGCCACCCAGCTCCGTGGCGGCGCCGTCACTGCTTCTGGACCTCTTCCGCCGGGGCTGTTTGACTTCCCAGTTGCTCCTCTAGGGCGCGGATCCGGGCGCCCTGCTCCCTCAGGCGGCGGCCCAGCCTGAATCGTCCGGCGACGCCCAACGCGGAACTGATCAGCGCTCCGGCGAGAGCCGAACCGATCACCAGAACCACCGTGGGCACCTGCCACTGCCAGGTCAAGAACCGCAAGAAGGTGGTGTCCGGGTTCTGAACCGCAAGGATCAGCAATACCACGGAAATGACGACTACCAGCGCCAGGTACACCCCGAGCCCCCCTTTCAGCCGGGCGACCCGGAGGGAGGTCTCTCCGGGTCGCCCTCAGCCGCCCTAGCGGACGAACAATCCGGCCAGTACCAGGGTGATCGTGGACAGCAGTTTGATCAGGACGTGGAGCGAGGGGCCGGCGGTGTCTTTGAAGGGATCGCCGACGGTGTCGCCGACCACGGCCGCTTTGTGCGGATCGGACCGCTTGCCGCCGTGGGCCCCGGTCTCAATGTACTTCTTGGCGTTGTCCCAGGCGCCGCCACCAGTGTTCAGGAAGAGGGCCAGGATAACGCCGGCGATGGTGCCGACCATTAAGAAAGCGGCCGCCGCCTCGGCGCCAAGGACGATGCCTACCAGCACCGGAGTCACCACGACGATCAGTCCCGGGGTGACCATCTCGCGCAGCGCCCCGCGGGTCACGATGTCCACCGCGCGGCCGTACAAGGGCTTGGCGGTACCTTCCATGATGCCGGGGAACTCCTTGAACTGGTTGCGGACTTCCTGGATGACCACCTGGGCCGCCTTGCCGACGGCGCGGATGGCCGCTGAGCTGAAGAGGTAGACGAGCATGGCGCCGATGAAGGCCCCGATGAAGACCTCGGGTTTGCCGATGTCAACGGGGAAGCCGGTCATCGGGCGACCGAAGCGGTGTAGCAGGATCAACTGCACCTCGTCGGTGTAGGCGGAGAAGAGGAGGAAGGCGGCCAGGGCGGCGGAGCCGACGGCGTAACCCTTGGTGAGGGCCTTGGTGGTGTTGCCGCTGGCGTCCAGCCGGTCGGTGCGCTTGCGAATCTCTTCAGACGCCCCGGACATCTCCACGATGCCCCCGGCGTTGTCGGTGATCGGCCCGTAGGTGTCCATGGCCAGGATGAAGGCGACCGTCGAGAGCATCCCCATCGTCGCGACCGCGGTGCCGTACAGCCCGCCACCCGGGAGGCCGCTCTTGACGCCGAGCCCGTACGCGGCGAAGATCGCGGCCGAGATCATCAGGACTGGAATGGCGACCGACTCGAAGCCCACCGCCACCCCCGAGATGATGTTGGTGGCCGGACCGGTGATGGACGCCTGCGCGATCTCCCGCACCGGGCGGTAGCGGTACTCGGTGTAGTACTGCGTGACGTAAACGAAGAGGATCGACAGCACCAGGCCCACCAGGGAGGCCAGGTAGAAGTAGATGAAATTCACCTGGCCCTGGATTCCG
>JAJYMS010000086.1 GCA_021786825.1 Bacillota bacterium
ATCCTTGGGCCGCAGGCGGGAAAAAGCAAAACCAGTGCCACCGCCTGACTGGTGGATCAGGGCGGCGTTTTTCAGCGTCTCGAAGATGCTGGGCAGGGAATCCTCCACCGGCAGCACGAAACAGGCCGAAAGCTGCTGCAGTTCGCGCCCCGCGTTCATCAGCGTGGGGCTGTTGGGCTCGAATTCGCGGCTCGTCATCAGCTTGTAGAAATCATCCTTCAACTGGACGACCTGGCGGCGCTGCTTCTCCAGCACCCGCAGCACGCCCGCGAAGTCGTGTTTCATCTGCCCGGCCCGGTTCAAGCGGCTGAAGGCCCGCTCCAGGGACTCCACGTCGCCGGGGGAAAGCTCCAGTTGGGGCCATTTGACGGGCAGGTAGGAACGGTAGTCGATTTCAGCATGCACCGGCTGGCGACCTTCCCGGTCAAAGACCTCAGGGTGATAGAGGATGTCCATCACCGCGACGTTACGGGCCACCCGCTCGAAGAGGTCCACCGGGGTTTCGGTCACCCCGCCGTGTTCGTCCTTGGCCAGGTAACGCTTCTGCAAGACCGTCAGGGCATTCTCGGAGAAACCCCGCAACTTGTCACGCTTGCCCACTAGGATTCGGCCCCCTCCAGCAGTTTCTCCAGTTCTTCCCGGAACCGCTTGATGTCAGTGAATTGCCGGTACACTGAGGCAAAGCGCACGTACGCCACTTCATCCAGTTTCCGCAGTCGTTCCATGACCATCTCCCCGATGGCCACGCTGGGGACCTCGTTCTCCGCGGAGTTGCGGACCTCTTGTTCCACTTCCTCCGCCAGGGCCTCCAGGGCGCTGATGGGTACCGGCCGCTTTTCGCAGGACCTGACCAGCCCGCCGATGATCTTCTGCCGGCTGAAGGCCTCGCGCCGGCCGTCCCGCTTGACAACCAGCAAGGGAACCTGCTCCACCTTTTCATAGGTCGTAAACCGGCGGCCGCACACCAGGCATTCCCGACGGCGGCGGATCGCATTGCCCTCTTCCGTTGGACGCGAATCGAGCACTTTCGACTCGGGATGAGAACAAAACGGGCATCTCAAATCGGATCCCGCCTCTTTCGCCCGTCGTTGACTATGGTGGTGAATTCTAGCTCGGGACCCGAACTCCTACCACATATAGGGCCATGTCGAACGCTTTTCCACAATCTATGGGTAACTATGGTGTTAATTCCGTAACCATGGGGTGAAGCTCTTCCTTTCGGCACCTTTTCCAATCCGGGTCAAGAAACCTGGCATTCTGTCGAATCATGTCGGGAATCTTATAGACAATTCGGCACCGACGGGAGGTAATTGTTTGGGGCATCGGATCGCCGTTTCGGAAGGGCTCGCGCCGGTCGAGGACGCCCTCGCCGAGGCCGGTTACCAGGTGGTCAAACTGGAGGAAGGCGCAACCTATGACGCCGCCGTAGTATCCGGCGCAGACGATAACATGCTGGGTCGCCAGGAGCGGCGGACGACGGGGCCGGTGGTGAACGCCGAGGGGCTCACCGCGGAGCAGGTGGTGGCCCGGCTCCGCCGGGAACTACAGCCACCCGGAGTCCGTCGCAGGTAAGGCCCCCATCGATTGGCGGACCGACAATTCAGGAGGCTCCAGGTTAACCTGGGGCCTCCTTGTCCTGCCGGTCTTTAGATTATGATGTTCCGCGCCAGAAGGTCCTCGGACTTAACCGTCCAACACCCCGCCAAGGGTGGCGCCCACGTCGTAGGTACCGCTTTCCTTCAGCTTTGTAACCGCAGCCTCGGCCACCGCCTGAATCCCCGCGGTATAGATCTTGGTTCCGCAGGCCCCCTTCTCGCCTTCGCGGATCCCCTGCAGGTTCGCCTGTACATGGTCGGCGATGGCGTTGGCCGCGGCCACCAGGAAGAAGGTGTTGATGTTGTTCTTGCCGACGAGGCCGCGCGCCACCTCGGAGGCTCCGGTCCCGCCGTGCTGCACGAAAGGTACGTAGCGCGCCGCGTTCCGCACCAACGTGGCGCCTACGACCTTAAGGCGCTCCACGTCCGGCTCGTGGGCGACACCCCGCTTGGCCGCATGCTCCATCCCGATCGGGTAGGCCACTGCGTCGGCCGCCGTGTACTTGACGAAGGCGGCGACCCGCTGGGCGAACCCTTCCAGTTCCTTCCCCCGGACCGGCTGGTAGTCCAGGGCCTCGCCGAACTGCCCGGTGGCCCCGAACTCGGCCTCGATGAGGACGTCCTGGTTGTTCAACTCCGATCTGACGCCTTCGGTGATCTCCCGGGTCACTACGAAATCCAGCAGCGGGGGAAGCTTCTCGGTGTCGATCATCCCCCAGGCGGGGGAGATGTTGTCGATCACGGCCAGGAAGTCCTGTTTGAACTTCCGGTAGTTGGGGCTGAGCAGGTAATTGACGTAGCTCACCAGGGTTTTTTCGTCGTACTTGGCCTCGTCGCCGAAAACCGGGGCCATGAACTGCGCGGCGTGGTGGATCCGGGCCTCCGCCAGGCGGGCGTCGAGGGAGTTGAGGTCGGCGCCCGGAAGATTGTTGGGGTCGTACCTGGGCAGCGTAAAGTGGTCCAGCGTTATCCCTACGTAAGGAGTACCGAACTCCTGGGCATACGAGTCAATGAGGAACGCGGAGATGATCGCCCCTTCGACCGCGGGGTTTAACCCGGGGTCCAGCACGCCGGTGGGCACCTTCAGGGACTTTGGATCGCTGCCCACCAGGTTAATGCAGTTGTGGCTGAGCTGGATGAGCACCGGTGAACCGCTCCCCCTCGCTGCCACCATGCAAAAGGCCCGGGCGAAGACTTCGATCGGGGTGTTGGCGTTGGCGGCCAAGACTGTGGCGCGTTCGGAATCGGGGCGCAAGGAACCGTCGGCGTTGAAAGGGCTGTAATACTCCAGGATGCGCCTGACCTCTCTCCCCGTGAGCAGGGCCAATCCAATCACACTCCTTGTTCGAGGACCATTTTTTGCCGTATCTCATTATAGCAAAAGCCCGGCTCCGGTGGACACCCCCCTGGCCGTCACGGCCGGTGGCCCAGGATCAGGGCAATGAAAGCGGCGTAAAAGGCACCACCCCACAGCAGCGACCACGCCGAAAGCCTTCCTCGGAACCGCTGCAAGGCATATATCAACGCCGCTGAGCCCAGGGCCAGGGCCGCGTTCCAGAACTGTAGCGGCGCCAGCACCCACGGCATCAGCAGCATGCCGATGGCGGGGATCACCGAACTCTGAAACACCATGGCGCCGGTGATGTTGCCCATCGCCAGGGTGTCCTGTCCCCGCCGCAGCCAAATTACACTGTTGAACTTTTCGGGCAGCTCCGTGGCGATGGGCGCGACGATCACCGCCAACAGGAAGGGTGAAATGCCCGCCGCCAGCGAGAGGTGTTCAATTCCCTGGACGAAGACCCGCGCCCCCAGGACGATGCCGCTGACCGCCCCGACCACCTGCAGGACCACCCGCCCGGGCCGCGGGGTCCGCCGCCGGGGGTCGAAGTTCAACGGGCGCAATTCCTCTCCCTCGCCCCCCTGACGGCGCGCGCTGATGGTCCGGTACACGTAGAGCCCATAGCACAGAATCAGGAAGATGGCGGCCGCCGGCTGAAGACCCGGCCGGGGGACGAAAGCCGTCCCGATGGCAATGCTGTAGACGATCAAGAAGAACCCGAGGTCACGCCGCAGCATCCCCGGGTCGGCGCCGATTACGCGCGAACGCCGGCGGCGGCGGGCGTAGGTCAGCACCGCCAGACCGCTCACCGGAAAGGCCAGGGTCGACAGCATGAAGGGGGCCCCCAGGATGGCCCCCAGGCCGATCTGGTTGCGGTCGGCCTCGGTACCGAAGACGATGGCGATGATGGGGATCAGCGTCTCCGGCAGGGCGGTGCCGACCGCGGCGAGAACGCTGCCCACCGCGCTCTGGGGGAGCCTCAGCAACCGGCCGGCCCACTCGATTCCGTTGGTGAAGAGTTCGGCCCCCACCAGAATCAGGCCCAAGCTCCCGACCAGGATCAGGATGTATGACAGGGTGGCTTCCTCCCTCCAGGGTGCTCGCGACCGCCGGGTTAGTTTGTCCGGTTGTGCCATCCGGTAGGCGATCGGGGTGCCCACGCCGAAATAGTGCAGGTAGGCGCCCATCCTGTTATCGTCGGGAGGAGCTGAGTTCCCATGACCGAAAGGTTGTACCGTAACGACCCCTACCTGGTTTCTTTCACCGCCCGGATCCTGGAAGTCGAGCCCCGGGGGGACAGGCTGGCGGTGGTGCTCGACCGGACCGCCTTTTATCCCACGTCGGGCGGGCAACCCCACGATCGGGGAGCCCTCGGTGACGGCGCGGTGGTTGAGGTGGTCGAGGTGGTTGACGAGGAGGCCCGCGTTCTCCACCTGGTGGAGCGGGACGAGGCTTCGGCGGGGCTTCGAGCCGGCCGTCCGGTGGCCGGCCGGATTGACTGGGAACGCCGTTTCGACCATATGCAGCAGCACTGCGGCCAGCATCTTCTCTCCGCCGCCGCCCTGCGCCTCTGGGAGGCCGGGACGACCAGTTTTCACCTGGGCGGGGAGTCGTGCACCATCGACCTGGCCATCCCGTCCTTGACGGAGGAACAGATCCATCGGACGGAAGACCTTGCCAACCGCGTCGTGTGGGAGGACCGACCGGTGATCGCCCGGATCGTCAGCGAAGCGGAGTTGGCCGCCCTGTCGCTGCGCAAGGCCCCTTCCGTCACCAGCGACGTCCGGATCGTTGAAGTAAAGGACTTCGACTGGTCGCCCTGCGGCGGGACCCACCCGCAGAATACCGGCGAGGTCGGCGTAATCGCCGTCCTGGGCTGGGAGCGCTACAAGGGCGGCACCCGCTTGGAGTTTGTCTGCGGGCGCCGGGTTCTGCTGCATCACCGGGAGTTGCGGACTTACATCGGCGAGCTGGTTCGCAGCCTGTCGGTGGCCCCGGCCGACCTCGGGCGATCGGTGGCCGCTCTGCAGCAATTCCAGGCCGCCCAGGCAAGCGAACTGAAGGCCCAGCGGGAGCAACTGGCCGCCTACCGGGCCCGGGAGCTGTGGGCTGGGGCGGAGCGGCTCCGGGAGGGACAACAGCCTTTGCGCCTCGTCGTCCACCGCCTTGAGGGCACCCACCCGGACGCGTTGCGGGCCCTGGCGGCCAAGCTCTCCGGGCTCCCCGGAACGGTCGCGGCCCTCGGGGTCCCGGGTTCCGACGGCAAGGCGCAGGTAGTCCTGACCCGCTCCCCGGAGTTGGGCGAACTCCACTGCGGAGAACTCATGAAGAGCCTGGCGGCGCGTTTCGACGGCCGGGGCGGAGGCTCCCCGGCCCAGGCACAGGGCGGTTTCCCCGCCGGGCGCCTGGACGAGGTGCTGGAAGCCGCGCGAACCCAACTGCGCGGCGCCCTGCCACCGCTGGCCTAGGCGTCGGGGGCGCGGGCCCGCGCGAAGCCGTAGACCGCGGCGCGCGGGTTCGCGCGCCCCCCGCCCCGCGCGCCCCCTACGTCCGGGGTGCCGCCGCGGGCCGCACCGCGAAACCGACGAGCAGCAGCAGCGGCGTGACCAGGGTGGTGGCCAGGGTTACGGCGACCATCACGGTGTAGACCCGCTGGTCGATCAACCTGTAGGACAGGCCGATGCGCGCCACGGCCAGGGCCACCTCCCCGCGGCAGACGAGGCCGCTGCCGACTCGCAGCGCCTCCAGCCAACTCATCCCGCCCAGTCGGGCGCCCAGCCCCGCCCCCAGCAACTTGCCGAGCACGGCGGTGGCTGCGATCGCCGCGGTGAAGGAGCCGGCGCCTCCCAGGGCGTGGAGGTCGACCTGAAGCCCGATGCTGACCAGAAAGACCGGCGCGAAAAGGGCCTGGTTGAGCACCCACAGCCGCGTGCCGACCTCCTCCCGGAAGGACGTGCGGCCAAAGAGCAGGCCGGCCAGGTACGCGCCGGTGACAACCGCCATCCCGCCCAGGTAGTCGGCGGCCCAGGCGTAGATCAGGGCGACGGCCAAGCCCGTCGCCAGGAGGGTTTCCTGCCCGGTGACGGCCTTCGCCAACCTTCCCAGGCGCTGGAGCAGCGCCCCTCCCAGCAGGGCCGCGGCCACCAGGAAGAGCAGCATCTTGGCGATCACCAGGCCGACCTCACCGGTGTTCCTCCAGGCGCCCCCCTCCCGGGCCGCGACAGCGACCATGATCGTGAGCACGATAACCCCCGCCAAGTCATCGACCACGGCGGCCCCCAGGATGGCCGTCCCTTCCCGCGAGCGCGCCCGCCCCAACTCCAGCAGGGTCTGGGCCGACACGGAGACGCTGGTCCCGCTAAGGATCGTCCCGATGAACAGGCTCGGGTACCAGTCGAGGTGAAAAGCCCGGGCGGCCAGGGTGCCCGAGAGCAGGGCCACCAACACCCCGCCCACGCCGCTGCCGGCAACCGCCAGGGCAACCCGCCGCAGCAAGCGCAGGTCGGTTTCCATCCCGGCCAGGAAAAGGACAAAAATAGCGCCGAGCCCAGCCAGATCCCCGACTCCCTGGAGCAAGGCGTCGGGGGGGCCGTTTTCGGCGAAAATTTGCAAGTGGATCAGGTTGACGGCCGACGGGCCCAGCAACACACCAGCGACCAGGGCGCCGAAAGACGCCGGCACCCCGATCAGCCGGCCGAGGGCGCCAGCCAGCTTGGCGGCCAGCAGCACCGCCGCCAGCAGGAGGGCCAACTGTAGCCCGTGTGCCATCCTCTAAAACCGGGGGAGGCTGGCCCCCAGATAGGTCCAATCCAGGAAGGGCCCCGCCCACAGTCCGATCAGCAGCGTGCCGACCACACCCACGACCAGCGCCGCGTGCAGGGCGAGGGAGGAACCAACCGGAGTGCGGTCAGCCGGAGCCACCAGGAACATGTTCCGGACCACCCCGTAGTAGTACCCCACCGAAATCGCCGAGTTGACAGCGATAGCCAGGGCGAGCCACAGGTATCCACCCTGCAGGGCCGCGGAGAAGAGCAGCAACTTCCCGAGGAACCCGGCCGTCGGGGGAATCCCGATCATGGAGATGAAGAAGAGGGTCAGGGTCCAGGCCAGCCAGGGTGAACGCTGGGAGAGCCCGATGTAATCCTTGATCTCCGCCCCCGGGCCTTCGGTGTCCAAGGCGGTGATCACGGCGAATGCCCCCAGGTTCATGAAGGCGTAGGCCAGCAGGTAGAACAGCACCGCCTGCGTCCCCAGGAGACTGCCGGCCGCGATCCCGACCAACAGGTAGCCGGCGTGGGCGATGGACGAATACGCCATCATCCGCTTGATGTTGGTCTGCCAGAGGGCGGTCAGGTTCCCGACGGTCATGGTGATCAGGGCCAGCACGGCAAAGATTCCCGCCCAGCGCGGGGCCAGTGCCGGCAGTCCCAGCAGGAAGGTGCGCAAAATGGCGGCGAAGACGCCGCCCTTGGGGCCGACGCTGAAGAAGGCGGTGACGGGGGTGGGCGCCCCTTCATAGGCGTCCGGAGCCCAGAAGTGGAAGGGCACGGCCGCGATCTTAAAGCCGAAGCCGCCGATGACGAAGATCATCGCCGCCAGCAGGACCGGCAAGGAGACCCGCCCTACCTGCAGGTTTTGCGCGATCACGTCAAGGTGGGTGGTCGCGGTGAGGCCGTAAAGCAGGCTCAACCCAAAGAGCAACACGCCGGAAGCCAGCGCCCCGTTCAGGAAGTACTTGATGGCCGCTTCGTTGGAGCGGGGGTCATGCCGCAGCAACCCCGCCAGCACGTAGGAGGAGATCGAGGTCAGTTCCAGGCCCAGGTAGATGACCAGGAGGTCCCGGGAACTGCCCATCAGCAGCATGCCGACGGTGGCGCTCAGCAACAGCGCGTAGAATTCAGCCGCCGGCACCCCGTGCCGGGTGACGTAGCCAATCGAGGTCAGGCTGACCAGAGCGGCGACGATCAGAAAGACGGTCTTGAAGAACAGGGCAAAGGCGTCGACCGCGATCATGTCGCCCCAGTACTGGCCGTCCCGGCCGACGGCGGTCAGGACCGCCAGCAGCGCCAGGATAACACCCAGAAAGCTGAGGTACCCCAGGCTCTTTCGGCCGGCCGGGCTCAGCCACAGGTCCACTACCAGGATCATGGTGGCCGCCGCCGTGAGCACCAACTCCGGCAGGACCGCCGCGTATTCAGGTGGCAACAGCGTGGCGGAGTTCAAGGCTTACAGCCCCCCTATCAACTTGGCCAGAGCCATCGCCGCGGGGTTGAAGAGGTTGAACAGCGGCGCCGGGTACAGCCCGAAGAAGACGATCAGCACCAGCAGCGGGGCGAAAATCGCCGCCTCGCGGCCGCTCATGTCGGGGAGGCCCTTCCACTCGGTCAACTCGTTGCCCATCAGGACCTGGCGCATCATGATCAGGTGGAAGGCCGCGGTCACCACCAGGCCGGCGCCGGCGAGCACGATCAGCCAGCCGAAGGCCGGCCAAGCGCCAAGGAAGACGAAGAACTCGGAGATAAATCCGGCCAGGCCGGGCAGGCCCAGGTTGGCGAAGGAGACGAAGGCGACTGCCGTGGCGATTACCGGCACGGTCAGGAACAGCCCGCCGAGCTTCGCCATCTCGCGGGTGTGGGTGCGGTCGTACATCATCCCCACCGCGAAGAAGAAGAGGGCCGAGATCAGCCCGTGGCTGATGTTCACGTACAGCGCCCCGTTCAGCGCCGCCGGCGTCCCGGCGGCCAGGCCGAGCAGGAAGTACCCCATGTGGTTGATGGAGGAATAGGCCACCATCTTCTTGAGGTCCTTCTGCGCCATGGCGGTCAGCGCACAGTAGACGATGTTGATCAGGGCCAGCACCAGCAAGGTCAGGGTGAAGGCGCGCGCGGCGTCAGGCAGGGTGGGCCAGGAGATGCGGACCATGGCGTAGGTTCCCATCTTCAGGAGCACCCCGGCAAGAAGCATCGAGATGGCCGTGGGAGCCTCCACGTGAGCGTCCGGCAACCAGGTGTGGAAGGGGAAGACGGGCACCTTGATGGCGAAGCCGAAGAAGAGCGCCAGGAAGATCCACCACTGGGCGACGGGACTCAGCACCTTGGGCGCCAAGACAGCGATTTCGAGGATGCCGAAGGTCTTGGCACCGGTGCCGAAGTACAGCGCCAGGATGCCGACCAACATCACCACCGAGCCCACCAGGGTGTAGATGAAGAACTTGATCGCCGCGTATTCGCGCCGCGGGCCGCCCCAGATGCCGATTAGGAAGTACATCGGGAGCAACACCAGTTCCCAGAAGACGTAGAAGAGGACGTAGTCCAGGGCCATGAAGACGCCCATCATGCCGACCTCAAGCAAAAGCAGCAGGGCGAAGTACTCCTTGGACCGGTTGGTGATGTTCCAGGAGGCCAGAGTCGCCAGGAAGGTCAGCAGGGCGGTGAGCGCCGCCAGGGAGAAGCCCAGTCCGTCCACGCCCAGGTTGTAGGCGACGTGGAAGGATGGGATCCACTCGGCGTACTCGGTGAAACGCATCCCGAACTGGTCGGGCTTTACACCGCCGTATTGCCCCCACATCATCACGATCAGGATGATCGGCAGGAAGGTGACGATGGCCGAGATAACCTTGATGAGGCGGTCCGCCGACCGGGGGACGACGGTCAGGATAAGGACACCGGCCAGGGGGATCAGGTACAACAGGCTCAGGAAGGGTAGCATGCCTTAACCTCCAATCACCTGGAATAGAATGATGCCGATGACTACGGCCGCTGCCAGGGTCAGCATGTAGGACTGTACGAGCCCGGTCTGCAGGCGCCGGGCCTGGCGACCTACCCAGAGGGTACCGTCGCCAACGAAGTTCACGAGGCCGTCCACCACGACGCGGTCGGTCTCGCCGGCGGCGTCGGAGCCAAAAACGCCCAGAGCGCCCACCCAGTTGACCAGGCGGTCGATGACGTTCTGGTCAAACCACCCCGCCAGGCGCGAGAGGGCCAGGGTCCCGGCCACCGCTGTGGCGTGATAGAACTCGTCGACATAGTACTTGTTCTTCAGGACCAGGTACACCGGCCGCAGGGTCGGAAGCACCCTGGAGCGGGCCTCGGCGCTCGCCCGGCCGTAGACCAGGTAGCCGACCAGGATGCCCCCCAGGGCGGAAATGATGGCGAAGTTCTGCACGAAGGCGGAGTGGTGAAACTCCCGGCCGCCCTCGATCTCCACGAAGTGCCCGAACCAGTTCCCCAGCCCGAACCAGGTGCTGCCGGCGAAACCCACCAGCAGCGCCGGGACGGCCAGGATCACCAGGGGCAAGGCCATCACCCACGGAGACTCGTGGGCGTGATCGTACTGGTGATGATTGCGCGGTCGGCCAAAGAAGGTGAGAACGGTCGCGCGGGTCATGTAGTAGGCGGTCAGGAAGGCGGTCGCCATGCCGAAGGCGAACACCAGGCCGCCGACCCATTCGAATCCCCTCGGGGCATAGTTGTAGGCCGCGAGCAGGATCTCATCCTTGCTGAAGAACCCGGAGAAGGGCGGCACGCCGGACAGGGCCAGGGTGCCGACGACCCAGGTCCCGAAGGTGATCGGCATCTTCTTGTACAGCCCGCCCAGCTCGTGCATCTCCTGTGAGTGCACGGCGTGAATCACGCTGCCCGAGCCCAGGAAGAGCAGGGCCTTGAAGAAGGCGTGGGTGGTCAGGTGAAAGGCCCCCGCCGTGGCGCCTCCCACCCCCAGGGCCAGCATCATGTAACCGAGCTGGCTGACCGTCGAGTAGGCCAGGACCTGCTTGATGTCGGTCCGGACGGTGGCGATGGTGGCGGCGAAGAAAGCCGTGAATCCGCCAATGATCGCCACGATCATCAGCACCATGGCCGGTGCGTAAGCAAAGATCATGTAGGAGCGGGCCACCAGGTAGACGCCGGCGGCCACCATGGTGGCGGCGTGGATCAAGGCCGAGGCCGGGGTTGGGCCGGCCATTGCGTCAGGCAGCCAGACGTGCAGCGGGAACTGGGCCGACTTGCCGACCCCGCCCGAAAAGACCAACAGGCCACCGATCAACAGCACCACCGGGGCAACGTGACCTGCCTTGGCCGCCTCGCCGATCTGGGCGAAGTTGAAGCTGCCGGTGGCGGCAAACAGGACCCAGATTCCGATCATCAGGCCGATGTCGCCCACCCGGGTGGTCAGGAACGCCTTCATGGAGGCCTCTTGCGGTACCGTGTTCTCGTACCAGTGGCCGATCAGGAGGTACGAGCAGAGACCCATAATCTCCCACGACAGCAGCAACAGGAAGAAGTTATCGGCGATCACCAGGCCGAGCATGGCCGCCGTAAACAGCGAGACCACCGCGAAGTAGCGGCCGAAGCGCTTGTCGCCGTGCATGTAGCCGATGGAGTAGAGCTGGACCATGGCGCTGACGATGGTGACCATCACGATGGTCACCGCGGCCAGGTGGTCTACCTGGATCCCGATCGGGATGACCCGGTCGCCGCTGAGTACCCAGTTGAAGTCCAGGCCTTCCAGCTTCGCCCCGCCGAGGCTCTCGACGAAGATCTTCACCGCCACCACGAAGGAGGCGAGGATAGCGCCGACTCCCAACCAGGCGACCTTGTCGCCCAAGTAGCTCGCCGTCGCTTCGATCAGCACAAAGGCCAGCAGCGGAAGCAACGGCACCAACCAGGCGTACTCGATCAATTCCTCTCCTCCTTTCCTAGCCCTTCAAGAGGGAAATCTTGTCTATCTCGATCACGTTCCGCTGGCGCGTCAGCACCAGGATGATGGCCAGGCCCACCGAGGCCTCGGCGGCGGCGATGGTCATCACCATGACGGTGAAGATCTGACCCCGCATGTCCCCGGGGGTAATGAAACGAGAGAAGGTCACCAGGTTGATGTTGACAGCGTTCAGCATCAACTCGATGCACATCAGGATCCGGATGGCGTTGGTTCGTACCAGGGCGCCGTACAGCCCCAACCCGAACAGGAAGGCGGAGAGGATCAGCGGGTACTGGATGGGAATGGCCATCAGCGCTCCTCCCTTGCCGTCAGAATGATGGCGCCGACCATGGCGATCAGGAGGACGATCGAGGCCACCTCGAAGGGAATGACATAGCCGTTCTTGTCGAAGAGTTGCTGGCCGATCGCCACCACGCTGGGGGCGGCCGGCAGCTCGCGCGATATCGCCCACTGGGCCCGGCCGTAGATCCAGTACATCACGCCCGCGAAGCCGATGGCCACCAGGACCGGGAAGTACCCGAACTGGCGGGACGCCAAGGCCGCCCGCAGGAGGCGGGTCAACCCGGGCGGGCGGTCTTCCACTCGGCGTACGTCGCCGACGCCGGAAAGCATGATGGCGAACATGATCATGGTGGTGATGGCCCCGGCGTAGATGAGCACCTGAGCCGCGGCCAGGAAGTCGGCTTGCAGTTGCAGGAAGATGCCGGCCACCGCGACGAAGGCCAGAGCCATGAACAGGGCGGCGTGGGTAATCAACCGGATGGTCACGACCCGGATCGCCGAAACCACGATCACCGCGGCCAGGATCAGGAAGATGACGGTCTGAGCGTTCACTCGGCTCCACCTCCCTGCGCGGCGGGAGGTTCCGCCGCCGCGCCTTCGGCCGGCTTGGCGGCCGGCGGCTTGGGCTTGGGCTCCGGCCTGGGCGGCGTCCCCAGCGGTACCCCGGGCGGCAGGTCCTTCTCCGTCGCTCCGGTCCGCTCGTGGAAGATCCACTTGTTGGGATTCGGCTTGGCCCCCTCGTCGGCGCTGGAGTAGGCCAGCCCTAGCTGCAGCAGGTGCCTGAAGTCATAGACGATCTCCGCCCGGTTGGGGGTCGCGTGTTCGAAGCCGTTGTCCATCACCATCGCATCCATCGGGCAGGACTCCACGCAGAGGTTGCACTGCATGCATCGCCCCATGTCGATGTCGAAGACGTCGACCTCCAGGCGCTTGGTCTCGGGATTGCGGTGCGACTCCAGGGTGATGGCCCCGACCGGACAGGCACGGACACAAGCGGCGCAGGAAGTGCACTTGTAGGCTCCGGTGGAAAGGTCCGTTTTGAGGACCGGAATCCCCCGGAACCAGCCGGGCAGTTCGGGGTACTCGTCAGGATATTGCAGGGTCACCGGCGGGCGAAAGAATTCGCCGATCGTCACGCCGAGGCCCTGGATCATCGTCCAGCCGGCGTGGGCCGCTTCAGAGAGGTAGCTCAGTACGCCCACGCGATCACCTCCTCCAAAGGATGAACGCCCCGGTGAAGGCGATGTTGACCAGCGACACCGGCAGGAGGAACTTCCAGCCCAGGTCCATCAACTGGTCAATCCGGATTCGCGGGACCGTCCACCGGATCCACATAGCCACGAAGACCAGGAAGTAGGTCTTGAGGATGAACCAGAACAGCGGGAAGACCCAGGACCACGTGGCCGAGTTCACCAAGGGGTTGAACCCCTGCCAGCCGCCCATGAACAGGGTGGCCGCGATGGCGGACCAGGAAAGCAGGTGACCGTACTCGGCCAGCATGAAGAAGCCCCACCGGATGCCGCTGTACTCGGTGTGATAGCCCGACACCAGCTCCGACTCCGCTTCCATCAGGTCGAAGGGCGTCCGGTTCAATTCCGCCAGGGCGGCGATCAGGTAGATTACGAAGCCGATGATCTGCGGGAACAGGAACCAGTATCCGCGCTCCGCCTGGGCCTGAACGATGTCCTGCAGCGAGAGCGACCCGGCGATCATGACCACGCCGATCAGGGACATCACCAGGGCGACCTCGTAGCTGATCATCTGGGCGGCGGCGCGCATGGCTCCCAGCAGGGAGTATTTGTCGTTGGAGCCCCAACCGCTCATGAAGGCCGCGATGACCGCAAAGGAGGTGACCGCGGCGATATAGACGATGCCGACATTCAGGTCGGTGGCGATCAGCCTCGGGCCGAAGGGCACCACCACCCAGACCATGATGGCCGGGGCGAAGGCGACGATGGGGGCCAGGATGAACAGCCACTTGTCGGCGTTGGTGGGAATGATGTCTTCCTTCGTCACCATCTTGATGGCGTCGGCGATCGTCTGTGCCCACCCGTACTTGCCCACCCGCATCGGGCCTAGCCGGCGCTGGATGAAGGCACTGACCTTCCGCTCCATGTAGATGAGCACCAGCGCGTTGAGGGCGACCCAGAGGAAGAAAATTAAGGCCTTGATCGCCGACCAAACGATCGGAGTAAGCCAACTGGGCATCAGCGGTCCACCTCACCCAGGACAATGTCGATGCTGCCGATGATGGCCACCAGGTCGGCCACCTTGAAACCGGGGCTGAGC
>JAJYMS010000053.1 GCA_021786825.1 Bacillota bacterium
TCGTGAGCGCCACCAACCGCGACCTGCGCGAGCGCGTGGCGGCGGGGGCCTTCCGGGAGGATCTGTATTTCCGCCTGAACGTGATCCCCATCGCGGTGCCGCCGTTGCGCGACCGGCGGGAAGATATCGCCCTGCTGGTCCGGCACTTCCTGGGTCGCCTCAACGCGGCCATGGGACGGCGAGTGACCGGTGTCCACCCGGACGTGCTGCGGATCTTCATGGAATACCCGTTTCCGGGGAACGTCCGCGAGTTGCAGAACATCCTGGAGCGGGCGGTGGCCCTGGCCACGGGAGCGGTAATCGGCCTGGAGGATCTGCCGCGGGAGATCGTGGCCCGGACTCCCGCCGCCCTGGCGCCGGGCAAGGTGATTGCCGTCCAGGTGGGCGAGAGCCTGGCCGAGGTTGAGCGCCGGGTGATCCTGCGGACCCTGGAGGAACACCGGGGTAACCGCAAGCTCACCGCCAAGGTGCTCGGCATCGGCGAGCGAACCCTGCGCAACAAGTTGGCGGAGTACCGGATTAGCCACATCTGAGCACAGGCGCAGACGATGCCGGTGACCGCCGGGCGGCAGAAATTGCCGCCCGGCGGCTGTTTCTGCCGCCCGCTTCCCGGCCGGCCGGGCTCCCGGGCGCCGGCGTACGGCCGGGATTGGCTCTGTTGCGATCTCCGAGCCGCCTCCGAGCCGCCTCCGAGCCATTGGCATGGCCCTTGCACTTTACCCTGTCACAAGCCTGTTGCAAGGTCGAAGGAGGTGGGCAAACAACTTTGGAACAGCCCCTGGCCAACATGGCCTTCAGCGGCATCGCCACCTTCGCCAAGTCGCCGCTGGCGACCGATCTGGCGTCCCTGGACGCCGATGTGGCGGTGCTCGGCGTCCCCTGGGACTGGAGCGTCGGCTTTCGCCCCGGCGCCCGCTTCGCCCCCCAGGCCATCCGCCAGATGTCGATGCGCTACGCCCACGACCCGGAGCGCGGCTACTTCGACGTCGAGCGGGAGCGGCGGTTGCTGCGGGGGGTGCGCATTGCCGACTGCGGCGACGCCGACGTGCTCTACCTGGACCCGGAGCACACCTACGGCGATGTCACCCGACGGGTGGCCCAGGTCCTGGAGCGCGGCGCCTTGCCGGTGGTGATCGGCGGCGACCATTCCATCACCTACCCCGTGGTGCGCGCCTTTGGCGGCCGCGGCGACCTGTACATCCTGCAGCTCGACGCCCACGTCGACTTTAAGGACGAGGTCCTGGGGGTCAAGTACAGCAACAGCAGCCCTTTCCGGCGCATCGCCGAACAGGGGCTGGCCGCCGGCATCACCACCGTGGGAGTCCGGGGCCTGCGCACCTCGGAGGACGACTACCAGGCCGCCCTGCGCAACGGGAACCGCATCGTCCTGGCCCGCGACTATCACCGCCACGGGCCGGGGACGGTGCTGCCGGGCCTGCCCCCGGGCGCGCGCTACTACCTGAGCCTGGACATCGACGGGCTGGATCCGTCCATCGCCCCGGGGACCGGCAGCCCCGAGCCGGAGGGGCTTTCCTACACCGAGCTGAAGGAGCTGGTGTCGACGGTGGCCGACCGTGGGGAGGTGGTGGGCCTTGACCTGGTGGAGGTCAACCCGTACTTCGATCCCACCGGGTTGACCAGCCTGGTGGCCGCCCGGACGATCATGGAGTGCCTGGGCGCGATCGATGCCCTGGCGACGATTATTCGAAGGAGGTAGAGTCCGATGCGAAACTGGCGTTCCCTGGTGATCCTGACCCTGGCCCTCACCCTCGGCCTTTCCCTGGCCCTGGCCGGCTGCGGCCAGTCGCCCACCGCTCCGGCGGCCCCCAACACCCCTGCCACCACGTCCCAACCGGCGCCTTCCCCCGCGCCCGCGGACCCGGTCCTCAAGAGCATCAAGGAGACCGGCGTTTTCAAGGTGGGGACCGACGCCACCTTCGCGCCCTTCGAGTACATGGAAAACGGGCAGCGCACCGGCTTTGACATCGAACTGGTGACGGAGATCGCCAAGCTCCTGGGAGCCAAGCAGGTGGAGTGGGTGGACCTCGACTTCAAGGGCCTGATTCCGGGGCTTTTGGCCAAGCGCTTCGACATGGCGGCCTCGGCCATCTACATCACCGACGACCGCAAGAAGGTGGTCGACTTCAGCGATTCCTACTACCCCGGCGGCCTGGTGATCATGGTCCGCAAAGACAACACGGCCATCAAGGGGCCGGAAGACCTGGCCGGCAAGAAGGTAGGGGTGCAGACCGGCACCAAGTCGGTGAAGTTCCTGCAGGACAACTACCCCACCGTTAAGCTGGTGGAAGTGGAGAAAAACGCCGACATGTTCATGTCGGTGGAAACCGGCCGGGCCGATGCCGTGGTCACGGGCAAGCCGGCGGCCAAGCTGTATGCCCAGACCCACCCGGACGTCAAGGTGCTGGACAAGCAGCTCACGGTCGAGGAGTACGGCTTTGCCATCCGCAAGGAAAACGCCGCCCTGACCAAGGCGGTCAATCAGGCCCTGAAAACCGTGAAGGACAACGGCACCTACAAGAAGCTGGAGCAGAAGTGGTTCGAAGGCAAGAAGTAGGGTGAGGTCCCATGCGGCTCGACTTTAGCGTGCTTGCTCAAAACTCCCGGTACCTGCTGCACGGCTCACTGGTCACCGTCCAGGTGACCGCGGTGGCCCTGCTGCTGGGCCTGCTCTTCGGCCTCCTGGCCGGGTTGGCGCGGCTGAATCCGAGGCGGCGGATGGTTTACGCCGCCGCCTCGGCCTACGTTGCCTTCATCCGCGGCACTCCCTTGATGGTGCAGCTTTTCATCCTGTATTTCGGCCTGCCCCAATTCGGGATCATGATTCCCGCCTTCCTCACCGGGGTCCTGGGGATGGGGATCTACAGCGGGTCGTACATCTCCGAGATCGTCCGGGGCGCGATCCAGTCGATCGACCGCGGCCAGATGGAGGCCGCGCGGACGCTGGGGATGTCCCAGGCGCGGGCGATGCGCCTGGTGATCCTACCCCAGGCGTTTCGGCGGATGCTGCCGCCGCTGGGCAACGAGTTCATCGCGCTGATCAAGAACTCCGCCCTGGTATCGCTGCTCACCATCGATGACCTGATGCGCGAGGGCCAGCGGGTCATCAGCACCACCTTCCGTTCCATGGAGATCTACCTGGGGGTGGCGGTAATCTACTTCATTCTGACCTTCGCCATGTCCCAGGCCACCCGGTGGCTGGAAGGCCACCTGCGGGTGGAGTAGGAGGGCGCCGTGATTCGCCTGAACGACGTACACAAGCGCTTCGGGAACCTGCCCGTGCTGCAAGGGGTGAGCCTGCGCGTGGCGCCGCAAGAGGTCTGTGTGGTGATCGGCCCCAGCGGATCGGGCAAGAGCACCCTGCTGCGGTGCACGAACGCCCTGGAAGACGTCGACGCCGGCGAGGTGTACATCGATGGCATGGCGCTGCACAGCGAAGGAAAGCGGCTCCCCGAGCCCGAGCTGAACCGGCTGCGCTCGCAGCTTGGGATGGTGTTTCAAGGCTTTAATCTGTTTCCCCACCTGACCGCCTTGCAAAACGTCACCCTGGCGCCGGTGCACGTGAAGGGGCTGCCGCGCCCGGAGGCCGGCGCGCTGGCGCGCGAACTGCTGGCCAAGGTGGGCCTGGCCGACAAGGCGGACGCCCACCCCTCACAATTGTCGGGCGGGCAGAAGCAGCGGGTGGCCATTGCCCGGGCGCTGGCCATGCAGCCGAAGATCATGCTGTTTGACGAGCCCACCTCGGCCCTGGACCCCGAGCTGGTGGACGAGGTCCTGCAGGTCATGAAGCAACTGGCGCGGGAGGGCATGACCATGCTGGTGGTCACCCACGAGATGTCCTTTGCCCGCGAGGTGGCCGACCGCGTGGTGGTGATGGACGAGGGCCGCATCCTGGAGGAGGGGCCGCCGGAGGTGATCTTCAGCCAGCCGGCGCACGAGCGGACCCGGGCGTTTTTGCGCAAGGTGGTGTTTCGGGCGACCACTTAGGCGTGGTGGGGCGATCAGCGAGCCCGTCACACCCCAAGGTGGGTGCGCACGGCCAGGGCCTCCTGGGCTTGTTGCAACCGGTAGCTTACCAGCACAGCCCGGCGATCCTCGTAGTTCATACGAGGATTCCTTCTTTCTTGATGGTTCTGTACAAGGGAGAGGCAGAGGGTGGCGTCGCCGCGTGCCCAACGCAGGAAAGCCCTCCCCCATTGTCGAAATACGCTACAAAATCACAGCCGCCGACCCGGGAGCACCCTCCTTCAGGCCACGCTGGTGCCAGCGGAGGCCGTGCTGTGCCCTCGGCGACCCACACGCATCGGGGGCTTAAAACACATGCGTGTGGGGCCGGGAGCCCCGCATGATGAAGCTGGAAGACCTCAAGCCAAACGCAACCGTCCGGGGGATCCTGACGGATGCCATCGCCACGGTGGTCGCGGTGCAGTGGTTCGGCTCCGAGGCTGTCGAATGCCGGAGGCGATCCAGGACTTTCGGTTACAGTTACGGGACCGGGGCGTGGCCACCCAAGGGTATCAGGGGATGGGCGCAACAGAAGGCGCCGTAGCGCGGTATTCGGCCCGGCTTCGCCAAGTGGGCCGGAGTTGGTCACGACGAGGGTTACGGGTAGGGGGGCGGTTATCAACCTGGAGAGGGTAGCCGGGCTGGAGCCCTTGAGCCAGGTTCAAGCGCAAACGACGCACCGAGCGATGGAGGCGCTAGCAGACAAGTTGGTCAGCGTGCTGGAGATGACACCAGCCCCCACAATGACTTGACTCTGCGCTATCCGCCATCGTTGAAGGAATATGTTCGAATGTGATACAATTGCCTTAACATGGAACGGGCTGATAATCGGTTGGTAAGGCGGAAAGCGGTGACCCTGCTGGCCCCCGCCGGAAGCCAAGGAGCGGCCCTGGCGGCGTTGCAAAACGGCGCTGATGCCGTTTACATGGGAGTGCGCGGCTGGAGCCGGTGGGTCCGGGCTGACGCGGGGGAAGACGTGATCCGCCACAGCCTGCGGCATACCCTTGAATACAGCAAGGGTCTGTGGCTGGCCTTCAACTCGGTTCCCGCTTCGCAAGACCTGTACCGGATGCTGGACTGCCTTGGCCGGTTTGTCGAATTGGGGGCGAAAGGGGTCATCCTGAACGACCCCGGGATCATCCACCTGGTGCGCGGCCGGTGGCCGGACCTGCCCATCACCGCCAGTGTTGGTTGCGGCCTGTTTAACACGCAGGATCTAGCTTTTTATCGCGAAGAGGGGGCGACGGCGGCGGTGCTGCCGTGTGGCATCCCGTGGGAGGAGGTTCAGGCCCTCGGCCCGGAGCGAGAGGAACTCGAGCTGGAGGTTTTCATTCACGGGTGGCAGGAGCCGTTCTACCTCGGGAAATGCTGGTTGGGTAGCTACATTCGGCAGCAGCCAGGGGCGGGCCGGATCGACCGGGAGGAGCGCTGCGTCGCGGTGGGTAGCGCCCGCCGGAGCGGCCGCTGCTCCCGGGCTTGCCGCCAACCGTGGACGGTCGGAGGGGAGCCGGTCAAGCTTCCTTGGCGACTGGTGAGCCTGGGTTCCGACTTGGGGCGTTACCTGCAGGCCGGGGTGACCAGATTCAAAATCCAAGGGCGGGACCTGCCTCCGGAGGAGGTTGGACAACTGGTACGTCACTACCGATGCCTCCTGGACCAACAGCTTGCCGAGACGATCATGCCGGGGAACGGGGTGCAGCCTTGAAACTGACCTTGGAACTGACTACAAACCTGCCAAACCTGCAATCCCTTCTCGAATCGGATCTCTCACCCTACCAGTCCCTTTACCTGGGGCACCCGTACTGCGCGGACTACCGTGGCAACCTCCTGGACCAGCCGGACGATCTCCGGGAAGCGGTGGACCGCCTGCGCCAGCAGGGCAAGCGAGTCTACCTGTGCACCCCGGCAGCCCCCAAGACTCGTGAATTCGACCGGGTCCGGCGGGTACTGGAGATGGGAGCCGCGTTGGGCGTGGACGCGGTCGAAACGCACAACCTCGGAGTAGTGCGGATCCTCAATCGCGAATGCCCTGGGTTGCCCATACACACCGGGGTGTTCGCGAACGTCTATACCGACGCGGGGGCCGTCCGGTTGCGCGAGTATGGTGTCCGTCGGGTCACCCCCAACCACGAACTGAGCCTGGAGGAGATCGACCGCCTGGCCGCGGCCTCGGGCCTGGAAGTGGAGATCCTGGCGCACGGAAAGATGCCGCTGGGCATTACCGACGCATGCTACCTGTTGCAGCACCGTCGCGCGTCGGGGCTGGATTGCCCGGACCTATGCCGGGAGGAGTTGTGGCTGCGGCGCCGGGACTGGGTGCTGAAACCGATTGGGCAGGTGATGCTGAGCGGCCAGGACGTGTGCCTGCTCGAACACCTGCCCGAGTTGCTGCGCAAGGGCTATGCCGCCTTCCGGGTGGAGGCGCTGACCGAGAGCCCAGCGTACCGGTCGCGGGCAGGGCAGATCTACGCGGACGCGCTTTCCCGCGCCGCCGAAAGGCCCGCGGCGACGCAGCTGGCGGATTGGCTGGGCCGGCTGCCCGACTGGCTGGCTGAGTTGCGCGTCTACTCGGCGCACGGCCTGTGCAATGGCTACTACTTCGCGCGGTCGGGGCGGGACTACGTTTCGCGGGCGGAGGCGCAAGTCGGGATGCAAGGACCACCCGGGGTTGCGGGACCATCCGATTTGCTGGACGAAGGGTAATAGGAGGGAGAGCGGTGGTTGAGCTGCTGGCACCGGGAGGCAGCAGGGATATGGTTGCGGCAGCCCTGGAGAACGGGGCGGACGCGGTCTACGCGGGGGCGAGGGGCTGGAGTCGGCGGCGATCATCCTTCGAGTTGAGCGACGAGGCGTTGCGGGAGTGTGGGTGTCTGGCACGCGCGCACGGCAAGAAGCTCCGGGTGGCCATCAACACCCTGCCCATGTCACGAGAGATCCCGGCCCTGCTGCGCAAGGTGGAGAAGTTCGCCGCATGGGGCATCCGGGACATCATCCTGACCGACGTTGGGTGCATCAGCGAGGTTCACCGGTGCTTTCCGGAGTTGTCCATTCATGCCAGCGTGGGCTGCAACATCGTGAATGGCGAAGATGCCAGCTTCTTCAAGGAACTGGGGGCAGATCAGATCGTCGCCGATTGCCGGCTCGATTGGGACGAGGTGCAGGCCATCAAGGAGGCCGGGGTGGGAGTGGAACTGCTGATCCACGGCACCACCTGCTTCACCTACATCGGCATGTGCTGGATGAGCAGCTTCCACAAGCAGAAGTGGGAGGTGGATGAGGAGGGCAAGAATCACTTCCTCGGCAGCCCCAACCGCGGAGGGCTTTGCTATCGCCTGTGCCTGCAGAAGTGGGAACTGGAGCGGGAGCAAACCGGAGCGGTGGTGGCGCGCGACCTCGTGCTGCGAAACGACGCTTTCTTCGGCCTGGAGGACATCCCCCGGGCCATCGAGGCCGGGGTGGATACCCTGAAGGTCCAGGGACGGGAGTACTCGGTTCCCCTGGTGGCCGGCATCGTGAAGTTCTACCGGGAACTGATCGACGACTACCTGGCCGATCCCCGGCAATTCTCCGTCGCGTCTTGGAAGGAACGCCTGGCGCAGTTGCGCGACGAGCGCGACGCGGAGCGGGCGGAGCGGACGGCTACCCTCTTCCAGGAGAGCGCGCCTTAGGCGCGTCGCGTCGGGTCACCCTCGCCCCAGGTCGCGGTCACCGGTACAACAATCGGACCGCGGCCCAGTCGTGGCGGCCACGGTCCGTGGGTTCGCGATGATAGTTCCAAACTGGCTCAGGCTACCGCGTCGCCCTCACCGGCCGTGGCGCAGGCGAGCAAGCGGTCGTCCTGCAATTGGAGGACCATGGCGTCCTCGCCCTTGCGGGCGATGATCCGGCCCTCTCCGTCGGGACGCCCCGCCTGCCACAGTCCCAACAGCGCCGAGGCCACCACCAGGGGGGCGGTCCGGCCGAACTGGCTCAGGTACCACGTGTAAGCGGCGGGGGAGAGGCAATTCAGCGTCCTCACCTGGTACCAGTGACGCCGGCCGTTCCGCTCCTCCAGCAGGAGGGTTTTGTCCTTCCATCCCAGGAGGCTGAAGCGCCCCTTGCGGCCGCTGTGCTCCACCAGGACGACGGCCTCTTTGGCCGCGGCGGCGGACTGGTTGCGGCGCAGTTGCTCCATCGTCCGCAGGGTGGCCGTTTTGGCCGCCCAGCCACGTCCGGCTGCCAGGACGGCAAACTCGGACCAGGTGGCGCTTTGGACCGTGGCCAGCCACTCCTCCGGGACGGCCGGGACCGTCTCGGAGGCCGAAGCGGCGGGCGTCTGGGCCGGCGCTTGGGCCGGCGCGGCCGTTTGCGCCGGGGCTGCCGGCGCCTGAGTGGACGGCGGAGGGGCCGCCGCGGCGGCTACCTGGGCGGCGGTCTGGGCGCCCGGGACGTTGGCTGCAAAGGCTGATGGTACATGGGCTGCCGTCACCGTGGAGGGCACCGAAGCGGAGGCCGCTGGCGGCGGCACGGCGGGAGCCGGCACGGCGGGAGCGGGCGCCGCCGGTGTGCGAGCTGCGGAAGTGGTCCCCCGCTTGGTCGACCGGGTCGAGCGGCCCTTCGCGGGCCGCCGCCGGGTCCAACGCGAGGATCCGGACGCGCCCGGCTGCGGCAGGGCGAAGAAGGGCTGGTACTGCTCGGGCAGCGAATTGCCCTTGGCCTCGTTGCACGGCTTGTGGGCCAACTGCAGGTTGCCCAGGAAGTCCGGCCCTCCCTGGCTGGAGGGCAAGCGATGGTCGACCGTCGCCTCTTCCAGGCTCGCGATGGGCTGTCCGCAAAGGACACAGACCAACGGCCAACCGCGGACCTGCACCAGCAGGCGTTTGCGAGCGTCACCCAGGGGAATGAACCAGTGGCCGCTGGGGTGCTGCACGATGCATCCGAGTTCCTGCGAGCGGCTGAACTCCTCGGCGGTGAGGATACCTTCCACCAGGCGGAGGGTGTGGTGATACACCAGCGTGCCCTTCTCCCGCCACGGGAGAGCGGCGGCCAGGGTGCGGCTGTTCAGGGTGACCCACGGCGCGACGAGGCGCGAACGGCCGAGCGGCACGGTTCCGGGGTGGATCTTGGCCAGCCAGGCCACGAAGACATACCGCAGTCCCTCGCCGGCTTTGCGGTTCCAGGCCATCGGGGAACCGGAGTCGCCGGTGGCGAGGACCTCCGCCACCCAGGTGATGTTGCCGGAGACATCCCGCAAAAACAACTCGTCGCCGGCCGCGACGGGCCGGTCGGAGGGCGACAGCAGCAGCCGCTGCTGGGACCCCACGGGCACCGAGGTTTGAAAAAAGGTGTTCTCATCTAAAACGTGAATCGGCAAAACAAGTGTCCTCCTTCTGATCAATCACAAACATAATAACACGCTTGCGTCGTTCCGTCACGCGAACGCCGTTGCAGCCGGCGCCGTTGCAGCCGGCGCCACCGGACCGAGTTCGCGGCGTTGGCTCTGACGCGGGCATGACGAAGGACATGTTAGCATGTCCGTCGAAGCTTCGAAGTATACCTCCCAGATACCTCCAGAGGTGAAGGCTCCCTTGCAGGCCGGTGAGGCATCCAAGCCGGTGGGCGGCCATCGCCGCACCCTCCACGCGGCCCGGTGGCACCCCCAACTCGAGACCCGGCTTCTCGGCGAGATCCGGCGGCAAAAGGCCGGCGACCCGCTGCAGCCGGTAACCGTGCTGGTCCCGTCCAACCTGACGGGGCTATACCTGTCCCGCCTCATGGCACGGCACGGCTTCGGTCACGCCGGGGTCCGCTTCGTGACGCTCCTGGACCTGTCCCGGCGCCTGGGGGAGTCCTCCCTCGCCCAACGGGGCCTGAAGCCCCTGCCGCCGCAAGCCGACCTCATGCTGGCGGCGAAGGCGGCGGGCGGACTACCGGCCAACGCCTACTTCAACCCGGTGGCGGCAAGCCCCGGGTTTCACCGCGCCCTGCTTGCCACGTTCCAGGACCTGTCCTACGGGGGCTGGACAGCGAGGGTGGAGGGGCGGCCCGCCGGCGTCCCCCGGGGAAAGGTGACCGAACTGCTCGGCCTGTTCGCCGGCTACCGGCGGGACATGGGTCCCCGGTTCTATGACTACGCCGACCTGCTGGCCGAAGCGGCCCGCCACGCCAATGACGCCCCTCGCGTGCTGGGGGTGCGCGAACTCCTGGTCTACGGGCTGTACGATCTCACGGAACTGCAGTGGCGCCTCCTCCTGGCCCTCGGGCAATACCTGGGACTGGCGGTCTTCGTGCCCGCGGGAGACCAGGATTGGCATTCCTTCGCCCAGCCTGCCGTGCGAAGGCTGCTGGCGGCGGGGTTCACTACGGCGGTGGAGGCGGAGGATGCGGTGGAGGTTGCGGCGGAGGCGGGCGCGGCAGGGGCGCCACGGCTTCCGCTCACCGGTGGCTTTACCCTGCTTTCCGCGCCCGACGAGGCCCGGGAGGTCCGCGAGGTGGTTCGCGAACTGCTGGACCTGGCGCGCGGGGGAATGCGGTTCGGCGAGATGGCCGTCCTGTTCCGCGACCGCGAAACTTACGTGCCGGTGCTGCGGGAGCGGCTTGCGGCGCTGGGCATTCCCCGGTACCTTCCCGAGGGGGAAAGCCTGGACCGGACTGCGGCGGGAAGGGGACTCCTGTCGGCGCTGCGCCTCGCGGCCGGCGGGTGGCCGCGAGCGGAAGTGATGGAATGGATCACCACCGCCCCCATCTCCTTTGAGCGGGTGCTGGACGGCCTCGCCGAGCCGCCGCTGCACCTGTGGGACCGGATGACGGCCGAGGCGGGCATCGTCCGGGGGCGCGATCAGTGGGTGAACGGCCTGCGACGCCTGGACAACCGCTACCGCCGGCCGGCCGGCCCGCGGCCCCCAGGCTCATCCGAGCCGCCCGACCGGTGGCGCGACGCCGCCACTGGCTTGCGGCGTTTGGTCCTCCGGCTGCTGAGGGACCTCGGGCGGTTCCGGGGCCGGGCGAACTGGCGGGAGCTGGCCGACGCCGCCCTGGACTTCATCGACCGGTACTTCGCCCCTGACCTGCCGCGCCTGCCGGAGGTGCGCACGGTCGTCGACGGCCTCCGGGCGCTGGCGGAGGTGCAACCGGGCTGTGACCTGGCCGCTTTCACGCGGGTTTTGGAGGAGGCCCTGACCCGGGCCCGGCCGCCCGAGGGCCGCCTGGGCGAGGGGGTGATGGTGGCTGACGTCCAGGGCGCGCGGGGACTAGCCTTTCGCGCCGTCTTCATCCTGGGCCTGGTGGAGAAGGGATTCCCCGCCCCGGTCAGGCAGGACCCGCTGCTGCTGGACCACGAGCGCGAGCAACTGCCGGCCGCCAGCCTGCCGTTGAAGCGCGCCCGGGGTCAGGAAGAGGCCCTGCTCTTCGCCGCCGCCGTCGGTTCGGCGCGGGAGCGGCTGGTGCTCTCCTATCCGCGAGCCGGAGCCCTGGACGGGCGGGCCAAGATCCCTTCCTATTACCTGTCGCGCATCGGCGAGGCCGCGCTTGGCCGGCGGCCCGGTTACGACGAGCTGGCGTCCATCCCCGGCTTTCGTTATCTCCCGGGCGGGATCGCTTCCCCGGCCGTGCGGGCGCTGGACGAGGATGAGTACGACCTCGCCAGCCTCGCCATCCCCGCCGCCAAGCCCGCTGCGCCCGGCCGCGGAGAGCCGCCGCCGGAAGCGGTGGTGCGGTCCTTGCGGCGCCACTTCCCGGTGCTGGCGGCCGCCCTGGAGGCGGCGGACGCCCGGCGGACCACCCGGTTGACGGTCTACGACGGCGCGCTGGAGCCGGCCGGGGAGGAGGGGCGGTCGCTTCCCCCTGAGGAACGGCAAAGCCTTGCACTGACGGACAACTCGCTGGCCCCCACGGCCCTGGAGACCTACGCCACCTGTCCCTATCGCTACTTTGCGGGGCGGTTGCTGGCCCTCCAGCCGTGGGAGGAGCCGGAGGAGGTCCTGCGCATCCTGCCCGTGGACCGGGGCCAGGTGCTGCACCGGGCGCTGGAACTCTTCTTCCGCGGCCTGGCCACGGAAGGATGGCTTCCCCTCCGGCCCGACCGGGCGGACGAATACCGGCGGCGCCTGCTTGCCGCGGCCGAGGAGGCCTTCGCGGCGGCGGCGCGGGAGGGGGTGACCGGCAGCCCGCTGATCTGGGACCTGGACCGCGCCACCCTGCGGGAGGACCTGCTGCGTTACCTCGACCTGGAATTGGCCCAGGAACCCGGCTGGGTGCCCACCCACTTCGAGGTCCGGTTCGGGGAGCCGGAAACCGAGCTGCCGGAAAACAGCTTGCCGCCGCTTGAATGCGCCTTACGGGACGGATCAAGGGTCACCTTCCGCGGCAAGATCGACCGCGTGGACCGGTGGCGCGACGGCGGCGCGGTGCGGGTGATCGACTACAAGAGCGGGCGCTTGCCCGACGCGGTGGAGGATCTGCGGTTGGGAACCGGCCTGCAACTGCCCATCTACCTGGGAGCCGCCCGGCGGTTGCTGCGCCCGTCCGAGCAGCCCGGCCGCGACCGGAGCGAGGCGTGGTACCAGTCGGTGAGCCGCGGGGGGAGCTTCCAGCGCAGCGGCGTGGCCGGCCCGGACTGGCCGGCGGTCGAGGAGGCCTTTGAGCGGGCGCTGCGGACCATCGTCGGGGGCATCAGCGCCGGCCACTTCTTCCCCTACCCCGGGAAAAACCGCCGAAACTGCAGACGGTGCGACTACCGGCCCCTTTGCGGTGGGAAGGTCCAGGAACGTTTCGACCGCAAGGCTCAGGACCCGGCCATGGCCGCGTTCCTGGCGCTGAAAGGGGGCCCCGACGAGTGACCTCGCGGCCGGGCTACCAGTTGCGGGACGAGGAAGCCAGGCGGCACGCGGTGAACGACCTGGACACCTCCTTTTGCGTCGAGGCGGGAGCCGGGACGGGCAAGACGACCATCCTGGTGGAGCGGATCAAAAACCTGATCATCCGCGGGTACGCGCGCGTCGGCGAGATCGTCGCCATCACCTTCACCGAGGCCGCCGCCGCCGAACTGAAGGCGCGGTTGCGGCAAGAGCTGGAGCGGGCCCTGGCGGAGCCGACGCCCGGGTCGACACCCGGGCCCGCCCTCGGCGATGCGCCCGCCCAGCCCCCGGCGATAGCCCAGCGACTGGCCGCGGCCGTGGCCGACCTGGACCAGGCCGCCATCAGCACGATCCACTCCTTTGCCGCGTCCCTCCTGCGGGAGCGGCCGGTCGAGGCCGGCCTCGACCCCGACTTCGGCGTCCTGGACCCGGTGGCGGACGGCTTGTTGTTTGACGAGCTCTGGGAGGAGTGGCTGGCCGGGCAACTGGCGGACCCGACCGCGGCGGAGGGAGCCGGCGCCCTTCGCCGCGCCCTCGCCCTGGGCCTGCCCCTGGACAACCTAAAGCAACTGGCCCAGACCCTGGCCGCCAACCAGGACCTGCGGCTGGGCAGCTTTATCGATCCACCGGACGCCGGCGCTTTCCTCGCCGCCTTCCGCGAAGGCGTCCGGGAACTGGAGGAACTCAAGGGGGATTGCGTCAACCCCGAGGACGCCGGCTACCGCCAGACCCTTGAACTGACCGGGGCGCGGCGGCTGTTGGACGGGCTGGGTCGCGAGCGGCAAGAGTCCTTCCTGGCGCAGGAACTGCAGATCAAGGTCAAGGGCAACAAGGCGGCCTGGAAGCCGTCCTCAAGCTGCGACCGGCAAAAGGCCATCTGCCGGGACCTCGCCGAGCGGCTTACTCGCCTGCAGCAGGCGCTGCGCTCCGCCGCCGTGGTGGGGCTGATCGGGTGGCTGGACGGCTTCGTGGCGCGGCTCCGGTCGGAGCGACGCCGGCGCGGGAGGCTCAACTTCCAAGACCTGCTGTTGGAGGCGCGCAATCTCCTGCGCGACCACCGCGAGGTCCGGGGGTACTTTCAGCGGCGCTTCCGCTACCTGCTGGTCGACGAGTTCCAGGACACCGACCCCTTGCAAGTCGAAATCGTCTTCTTCCTGGCGGAGGCCGAACCCCGCGCCGCCGCGTGGCTCGACGTGGCGGTGGTGCCCGGGAAGCTCTTCATCGTGGGCGACCCCAAGCAATCCATCTACCGCTTCCGCCGGGCGGACATCGAGACCTACCAGGCCGCCAAGGCCCACCTGGCGCCGCCCCGGGGC
>JAJYMS010000028.1 GCA_021786825.1 Bacillota bacterium
CGGAACAAATAGACCTGCCGGGGAGTCTGGCAGGGGGTGCATCAAAGCTTGAAACGTTATCGCACGGCGGCCGTGGTCTTGGCCCTGGTCCTGGGTTTCGGTTTGGGGGGCGCGTGGGCCTACAGCGAACACCGGATGCGCGTGGGACTGGAAACGTACCTGGAGAACGAGCGCCAGCGCTCTTTCGCGGAGATGATGGCTCACGTCGAGAACGTGGGAACGCTGCTGGGAAAGGGACTGGTCTCCAACTCCCCGCGGCAGAACGTCGCTCTCTACGCGGAGATCTGGGGGCACGCCAACGAGGCCCAGGCCAACTTCAGCCGGTTGCCGGTGGGGCAACTGCCCGCCGAGCGGACGGCTCAGTTTCTGGTCCAGGTTGGCGACTTCGCCAACACCCTGATGCGGCAAAGCCTGCGCGGGGTGGTGCTGACCGGGGAACAGTGGAACCAGTTGCAGCGGTTGCAAGGGCAGACCAACGGACTGGTCCAGCAACTGCGGACCATCCGGGCGCAACTCAACGGTCGGGATGTCCGGCTGACGCCGCGGGGGTCCTGGACCAGGGCCGTGCTGCGGCGTCCCGAGGCGTCGATGCTCTCGGCGGGAGTCGCCGACGGCATCGTCCGGGCGAACAAGGAGCTGCAGGGATTTCCTACCCTCATCTACGACGGACCCTTCTCCAGCCACATCGAAAAGCTACCCCCCAAGGGCCTGCGTCCCGGCCGGGTGAGCCAGGAGGAAGCGCGGCGGATTGCCCTGGAGTACGTGCCGGTCCCGGCGGGCACGCCCTACCAGGCGGTGGTCACCGGAACCAAGGACGGTCCCATCCCCGCTTACGCCGTGACGGTGTCGCCGACCGGCGGCCAGGGGGATACCTATAGCCTGGACATCAGTCAACAAGGGGGCCAGGTGATCCTGATGATCGACCCTCGGCGGACCGGGCCCGACCAGTTGAGCCTCGAGCAGGCACGCCAGCGCGCCGCCGAGTTCCTGCGCCGGCGCGGCTACCCGGAGATGGTTTCGACGTACGTGTACGCCGCCGGCGGGAGCGCGGTGGTGACCTTCGCCGCCGTGCAAGGCGGTGTGATTCTCTACCCTGACCAGGTCAAGGTCAAGGTGGCTCGCGACCGGGGGGATGTCACCGGGGTTGAGGCGACGGCCTTGCTGATGTCTAACCGGCCGCGCAGCTTTCCAACTCCCAAGCTCACCGCGGCGCAGGCCCGCGGGCTGATCAGCCCCCGCGTCCAGGCCCAGTCGGAACGCCTGGCCCTGATCCCCCTTGACACCCGAGCAGAGGTCCTGACTTACGAGTTCAAGGTCCGCCTGGGCGGCAACACGTACCTGGTCTACCTGAACGCCGAGACCGGGGAGGAGGAGAGGATCCTGCAACTGATTGAGAGCCCCAACGGCGCGCTGACTATGTAGGGCGAGCAGCCCATCGAGTTTGGCCGGCCTCCCCGGAACCGGGGAGGCTTTAGTCTTCCAGCCCCAGCAGCCGGGACAAGGTCACGAAGGTGTATCCCCGCTGGCGAAGGTTGGTGATCAGGGCCGGCAGAGAGGCGACGCTGCCGGACAGATCCTCGCCCGGTCCGCCCGCCGAATGCCGCAGGATGATGGACCCGCTGGCGACGTTGGTCAGCTCGTTGTCCAGGATGGCCTGACCCGACTTCCCGCGCCAGTCCTGGGAGTCCACGGACCACATCACCACCCGGAGGCCCATCTGGGACGTGAGCTTGATCAACTGGCTGTTCCTGGCTCCGTAGGGCGGCCGAAACACCCGGGGTGGGCGGCCGGCGAATCGCTCCAGGATCTCGTCCGTTTGCTCCAGTTGCCAGCGCATCTGGGCTAGGGGCAGCCGGGTGAGGTCGGCGTGGTTGTACCCGTGGTTGCCCAACTCGTGCCCTTCGTCCACGATCCGCTGAGTCACCGTGGGGTAGCGTCGGGCGTGCTGACCGGTTACGAAAAAGGTGGCCTGCACCCGGAGCCGCGCCAGCACGTCCAGCATTCGGGGCGTGTAAAGGTCGTCCGGCCCGTCGTCAAAAGTCAGTGCCACCCAGCGCTGGGCCCGGGTTCCGTGGTAGATGACCTGGGGTAGGACGTCCCCCGCCTGTCTGGTGGGCGGGGCAGGTGCCACCTCGCGGCGCGGGGCTTCCTCGGCGGCTTCGATCGCGGGTTCGTCAGCATCGCCGTAGGGGCCCTCGTAGCTGCTGCGGGCGCACCCCGCGGCCAGGGTCAGGATGAGCCACACGACCGCCCTGGTGCGTTTGGCCCGGTCCACGGCATCGCTCCTCCAGCCGAAAAAATCGAGAAAAAGGCGCCGGACCCCCCTAAACTTTCTTAGGGGTTCCTCCGATATAGAAAAAAAGGGTTCTAGATAGTAGCACGGCCGCAAGTTAAATGGCTACCGCTTCCAGCGTGAAGCGGGCGCAAAACCACGGGTCCCACAGCTTTTTTCACGGGACGGCCGGGTTGTCGGTGGCTTAGCGTTCCAGCCCTCGCTGCCTGGCCGGGGCTTTTTGCGCTTAGGCAGGCAGGGGGTGTACCAAAGTGATCAACTTCTACTCCACGGACCCCTACTATGTTTCCCTGATGGGGGCTGCGCCGTTGTTCGGATCCTCCGGCACGGGAGGTTTGCAGAGCCCCACGTCGTATCCTCCGTACACGGCGCCCGGCGGTCAGGTGCTGATCCCCGGGCAGCCGTTCGCCTGGCCGAACCTCTCGCAGGGGCCGGCCTGGGGGTCGCCCAAGGGACTGGACCCGCTGCAGGGACAACTGAGTGCGGCCCTGTCGGGGCTGTACCAGAACTCCCAGAAGCTAGCGGGGGCCACCAATGGCCTGGACCTCACCCAGACCGATTCGGCCCTCCACACGCGTACCGTAACCACCAGCAACGGTGGCGTGGTCACCGCCTCGGCGAACCCCGGCGCGACCGCGCAGAGCTACCAGGTCACCGTCAACGCCTTGGCCCAGGCCCAGGTAAACACGGGGACCGCCCTCAATGCCGCGGACGCCAGCGGAGTAACGGCCGGGACCAACACCATCGCCGTTACCGTCCATGGGCAGACGTCCAACGTGTCTTTTAACGTCAACGCGGGGGACACCAACCAGACGGTGCTCAACAACCTGGCCACGGCCATCAACAACGCCGGCCTTGGACTGCAGGCCACCGTCGTCACCGACTCGACTGCCGGCACGGTCCAGCTCCAGGTCGCTTCAAAGATGACCGGCACCCAGCAGAGCTTCACCCTGGCCGACGTGACCGGCAACGCCGTGGCCCAGACCGGCGTGAACGCGGTGAGCACGGCCGCGGCCGATGCCAGCTACAGCGTCAGCGGGGTGAACTACACCGCCCAGGGCAACACGGTGTACCTGGACAACGGCAACCTGACCTTGAATCTGTGGCAGGTCAACGCCAACCCTGTCACGGTCATGGTCAGCCCGGACACCCAGGCGATCACCACCGCCGCCACCAACCTGGTAAACCAGTACAACAGCCTCCGGCAGTTCCTGAACGCCAACGGTCAGTACATCTCCTCCACCTTGCAGAACGAGGCGAGCCAGGCGGTCACTCAGGTCCCCGGCCTGGCGGGGATCGGGATCACCACCAACCCCGACGGAACGCTGAGCTTGGACCAAAACAAACTGTCTGCTGCCATCCAGTCGGACTTCGCGAACGTCTCCTCCACCCTGGGCGGATACAACGGCCTGGCGACCAACCTGGGCAACACCGCCAACAACGTGCTCTCCAGCCCGCTGGCGAGCTTCGCGGCGCCCATCCCCTACATGTTGGTGACGACCCCGTTCCAGTCCTACCTGGGCGCGCAAAGCCAGGGCCTGTTGCTGGGGCAGGGCCTGTTCCTTAACTCAACCTGGTGAGGCGGTCCGGCTACGCGTCGGTGTAGATGGCCATTTCCTCGGGGCCAATGGCGGGGTGCATGGCAGCGTTGACGCCTCCGGCGACCACCCGGGAGATGTCTCTGATCAGGACGTCGATCTCCTTGGGGGTGACCACGAGGTCCCCGACCGCGGGCGAGAGCACCTGGCTGATCAGCGAGTGTTTGCGCTCCCGGTCCATGGCGGCCAGCGGTTGCCAGGCGGGTTCCTGCGCCTGCAACTGGGAGGCCACGAGATCCAGCGTATCGTTGGCGATCGTCACGGCGTGCACGACTGTCGGCACGCCGATGGCGTATACGGGCACACCCAGGTTGTCCCGGGTGATGGAAGCCCGGGGATTGCCCACCCCGGACCCCGGGTTGATCCCCGTGTCGGCAAGCTGGATGGTGGTGGCGATCCGGTCGATGCTTCTGGCCGCCAGGGCATCCACGACGATCACCGCGTGGGGAGCGGCGCGGTCGACCACCCCGCGCACAATCTCCCCCGTCTCGATGCCGGTCAGGCCCAGCACTCCGGGCGCGAGAGCCGCGACGCCCCGCAGGCGGTTCGCCAGCTCGGGGGGGACGTGGGCGCGCAGGTGACGGCTGACCAGGAGCCCCCCCACCACCCGGGGCCCCAGGGCGTCCGGGGTCGCGTTCCAGTTGCCCAAACCCACGACCAGGACCTCGTCCCAGGGGTTCAAGTTCATCAGCGCCGCCAGTTCACGGGCCAGCACGCCGGCGACTTCCTCCTGCAACTGCCGGTTGCGGCGACGTAGCGCCGGGGCCTCGATGGTCACGTAGCGTCCCATGGTCTTGCCGAGCAACTGGGCTGCCTGGGGGGTGAAGATCTCCATCCGGGTCACCAAGACGTTGGGACCACGCTCCTCGTTCACGGTTACCCCCGGAATGTCCTGGGGGCCCGTACCGCGCACGGCAGCGTGGGCCTCCAACGCCAGGTCGGTGCGGACATCGGACGCGCTGAACACCTTTGCGCCAACCTCCTGTCGGTAAACAAAGGCCATCCCTGTCCGGGATGGCCAACCTTTTAAAAGGGTTTAGGGCAACCGGTCCCGACTGGGACCGGAGCTGGGCGAGCCCCGACGTAAGCGCCGTTTGCCCTAAGATTGTGGGAGAGGAGAAACCGGAGGAAGAGCCGTGGGTTGTGGACCCACAGACCCTTACGGGGATAAGGATTAACCTCGGCGGCGCCTTTTATGCGTCCCGGCCGGGAAGTTCTAGGGCCGGCCCGGAGCGGTGCCGGCCCCCGGCGCGGTACCGCCGGCGGGCGACGCGCGCCGCAGACGCTCCACGATGCGGGCGAGATCGGCAATCCGGTCCGTGGCCGGGCGGCCGCTGAGCATTTCAGCGGCGATCGAGGCGATCTGGGAAACCATGGCCGGATCGGTGGTCACCAGGGCGGACGTCACTCCCAGGTTGGCGGCGACGATCCGGCTGGCCACCATCGCGGCCGGATCCCCGGTCATCACGCCGCCGGGGGTGCCGGCCGTACCGGGTGCGCCGGGTGTGGGAGCCGGCAGGTTGGCGCCGCCGGGTGTGGGCGTGGTCGTTGGCCCGCCGGGTGTGGGAGCCGGCAGGGTGGCGCCGCCGGGCGTGGGCGTGGTCGTTGGCCCGCCGGGCGCGGGCGTGATCGCCGGCCCGCCGGGCGTCGCCGGCGCGCTGGGCGTGGGCGTGGCGCGGGGGGCGGTGGTGGTCGCCAGGTCGAGGCCGATCACCGCCACGTTACCGACGACGATGGTGTCCGCCCGGCGGAAGTTTGGCACCCCAAGGCCCTTAACCCACTGGTTGATGCGGTCTGCCGCGTCTCCGGTCGCCGTGGTGGCCCCCGGACCCGGGGTGGCCGGCGCCGGGGTAAGTGGGCCCGGTGATCGCTGGGCCCGCGGGCACCCGGCCAGCGCGAGGATCGACCCGGCCAACACCACTGCCGCAAGAGTGCCGGCAGGCGGTACCGCCCGGTTTTCGGAATGGACAAGAGCTTAGGCCTCCTTTTAAACACGGCTCTCGCCTTGGTGGCTCCAGCCAGTTTTGCGCTTTTACTGTTCGCTGCCACCGGCAGAAATATTCAGCATCGCGCCACAAGCCAGGAAAAAGGAACCCTGCCGCCGGATGTCGAAGACTGCCCAGCGCGCCAATGCTCGCCAGGTGGGAACAATAGCTCCGGCAACCCCGAGTCCCGAGGAGGCTTCGACCGGTGAGGGTGATCGCGGGTACGGCGAGGGGCCGGAGGCTCAAGGCACCGCGCGGTCGGGCCACCCGGCCAACCTCCGACCGGGTGCGGGAGGCCATTTTTGACGTGCTCGCGGCCGAGGTGGCGTCGTCCGCGGTGCTCGACCTGTTTGCCGGCACCGGGGCCCTGGGGATCGAGGCTCTCAGCCGCGGAGCCTCCCGGGCGGTCTTCGTGGAGCGGGATCCGTCGGCCCTGCGGGCCCTCGAGGAGAACCTGCGGGCGCTGGGTTTTGGGTCCCTCGCGATAATCCTGCCCAGGGATGTGCGGGCTGGCGCCAGGCTGTTCCGCGGGGGTACAGAGCGGTTCAAGCTGGTCTTCGTCGACCCACCCTACCGACAGGACCTGATCGCGCCCGTGCTGAACGAGCTGCTGCGCGGCGACCTTTTGAGTCCGGACGCCTGGGTGGTGGCCGAGCACGATCGCCGGGAAGCTCCGCCGTCCCGGGTGGACGACTCCGGTGCGTCGCTGGTCTTGATCCGCCGCCTGACTTACGGGGATACGGCCTTGTCCTTCTACCGCCGGGGAGGACCGGGGGCGCCGCCGGACGTGTAACAAGAGGAGGCCGACCGATGATGATCGCCATTTACCCCGGGAGTTTCGATCCGGTGACCAACGGCCACCTGGACGTGATCGAGCGCGCCGCACGGATTTTCGGCCGGTTGGTCGTAACCATCTTTCGCAACTCCGGCAAGACCCCGCTGTTCTCGGCCGAGGAGCGGCTGCAGATGCTGCGCGAGGCCACCGCCCACATTCCCGGGGTCTCGGTGGAAATCTCGGACGACCTCACCGTGCGCTACGCGCGGCGCAAGGGCGCCAACGTGATCGTCAAGGGCCTGCGGGCGGTTTCGGACTTCGAAAACGAGATGAAGATGGCCCAGATGAACAAGTGCCTCGGGGACGAAATCGAGACGATGTTCATCATGACTGCCACGCAATACGCTTTTCTGTCCTCAAGCATCGTCCGGGAGGTTGCCTCATACGGTGAAAGCGTCGAGGGTATGGTTCCCGACTGCGTCGCCCAGCGGCTCACGCAGAAGTATGCCAACCGGGGTGGGCGTTAGATGAGCGGGGTGGAGGACCACATCGAGTCGCTCCTGCGGCGGATGGAGGAGGCGCTGAACAGCGGCCTGCGCGTTCCGCTGACCGACCGGGTGGTGGTTGAGGCGGACGAACTGTTGAGCTTGATCGAGTTGGTTCGTCAGGCCCTGCCGGAAGAGATCCGGGAGGCCGGCCGGGTTCTCAGGGAGCGGGAGGAAGTCCTGCAACAGGCCCGGGAAGAGGCTGAGAGCGTGGTTGCGTCCACCCGGGAGACGGTGGCCCGGTTGACCGACGAGACCGCCATTGCCCGGGAGGCCCAGCAGAAGGCCGAGGCCACCACCGACAAGGCCCGGGAAGTGGCCCAGGAAATCCGCCTCCGGGCGGTGCAGTACGCCGACGAGGTGCTGGAGCGGCTGGAGGCGCAGGTGCAGCGGACCATGGACACGGTCAGGCGGCACCGCGAGGAGTTGCGGCGATGACCGGAGGCTTCCGGCCGCCCTGGCGCCGGCCGCGCCGGTGGACCCGGTGGCTGGCGGTATTGCTGGTGGTGGTGGCAGTGGGGTGGGGATTGTGGGAAGTCCCCACCGATTACTTTCTCATCCTCCCGGGCATCACCCGCGACGTCTCCAGCATGATCAGCGTCCCTGGCACCCGCCGGGTGACCCAGGGGCGTTTTTTGATGGTGACGGTGGCCAGCCAGGAGGCCAACGCGCTGGCCTACCTGTACGGAAAAATGAACCCACGCGCGGACCTGGAACCCCGATTGGAGATCCTGGGGCCGGGCGTGGATATGACCCAGTACCTTGAGGAATCGCGGCGGATGATGGACGAGAGCCAGGCGGTCGCCAAGGTCGCCGCCTTGCGTTACCTGGGCTACGACGCCCGGGTGCTGGGCTCCGGGGTGCGGATCGCCGCCGTGCTGGAGGGCCCGGCCAAAGGGGTGCTCCAGGAGGGCGACGTGGTGACAGCGGTGAACGGGCGGCAGATCGCCTTCGTGGAGGAAATGATCGAGCAGGTGAGCCGCCTCCCGGTCGGCAGCGAGGTGGTCCTGCGGGTCCAGCGGGACGGCAGCGTCCGGGATTTCAGCTTGCGCACGGTGCCTAACCCCGACCACCGCGACCGCTCCGCCCTCCGGGTGGCCGTCGCCAACGCCCCGCTGCACTACCAGCTTCCACTGGACATCAAGATCAACGCCGACGATATCAGTGGGCCCTCGGCCGGGCTGATCTTCGCCCTGGAAATTATCAATCGGTTGGGACCCCAGGGAGACCTGACCGACGGGATGGTCATCGCGGGCACGGGGACCGTGAGCCCGTCGGGCGAGGTGGGCCCCATCGGCGGAATCGTGCAGAAGACGGCCGCGGCTGAACGGGACGGGGCGCAGGTCTTTCTGGTGCCGATGGCCGACGCCCGGGGGGCTCAGCAGGCGGCCCGGAAGATGCGCGTCGTTCCAGTGAACACCCTGGCCCAGGCGGTGGAGTTCCTGCGAAACCTTCGCCCGCGGTCGGAAGGTCCGTCGGACGGCGGGATCGCGTTGACAGGGCTGGCCGGAAGTTGATATAATTCATCCGTTGCGGAAGAGGTGGTCGGCGGTGAAGGTACCGGTGGCCGATCTCCAGTCGGTGGAGGGTGGCCAGGAGCACCACGAGTTTCAGGTGGCGTTGGCGCCCCTCAAGCTGGCGGGCGAGGAGGCCGCGTTTCCAGGCCCGGTGCGGGTGGAGGCGGACCTGTACTCCAACGGGCGCGAGATTACCGCTCAGGTCAAGGCCGGCGGCCGCCTGGCGCTGGCTTGCGGGCGGTGCTTGAACCCCGTGGAGGTCCCGATCGAGACCAGCTTTACCGAGACCCTGCGGCCGTACCCCAGGGTTCCCCAGGAGTCCGGGGAAGACGAGGACTTCACCTATTACCACCACGACGTCATTGACCTCCGGCCCCTGGTGGAGGAGCACCTCCTGCTGGCGGTGCCGATGAAGGTCTTGTGCAGCGAGGACTGCAAGGGTCTCTGCCCGCACTGCGGGAGGAACCTGAACCAGGGGCCCTGCGGCTGCGGGCCGGAACCGGCCGATACGCGGCTGGCGGTGTTGGCCGACTTGCTGCGGGACCGCAACCAGCTTTCCTGAAGGGGGTGTCACCCGATGGCAGTACCGAAGCGAAAGACCTCCCATGCCCGGCAGGCTTCCCGCCGCGCCAATTGGAGGCTATCCGCGCCTGGACTAGTGGAGTGCCCGCATTGTCATGCATCCAAACTCCCGCACCAGGTGTGCCCCGCTTGCGGCTATTACGACGGCCGGAGCGTCGTGGCCGAAAAGCAGGCGGCGAAGCAACCCGAGAAGGGCAAGGGCCGCTAAACCATCGCGCCCCGGCGCGTTGCCGGCGGCGCTTTTTGTTGCTATACTCTTAGCAGTTACTCCTAGCAGGTGGTATCATTGGCTGACAACCTTCTGAAGGCCGAACGCCACAAGCAACTGCGGGAATGGGTCGGGGTTCACCCCTTCGCCGGGGACGAAGAACTGGCCCACACTTTCGGCGTGAGCGTGCAGACCATCCGGCTGGACCGGATGGCCCTGGGCATTCCGGAACTGCGCGAACGGATCCGGGCGATGGCTCAGCAGACCTATGGCGCGGTGAAGTCGATGGGCGCCCGGGAAATCGTCGGCGACCTGCTCGACCTGGAGCTTGGCTCGCGGGGCCTTTCCATCCTGGAGACCCGAAGGGACATGGTCTTCGAGCGCAGCCGGGTGGTTCGCGGGCAGTACATCTTTGCCCAGGCCGAGTCCCTGGCGATCGCGCTCATCGACGCGGAGATGGCCCTCACCGGGTTGGCCAACGTCAAGTTCCGCCGCCCGGTACAGGTGGGCGAGCGGTTGGTGGCCAAGGGCCAGGTTCTGGACCGGCGGCATAACCGCTACACCGTCCTGGTCGAGACTCACGCGGGGCCCGAGAAGGTTTTCCGTGGCAAGTTTCTGATTTTCGCGCTGGAAGGGGAGGGGCGCCTCATTGCGGATCGTGATTGACGCCATGGGAGGAGACCACGCCCCCGGGGAGATCGTGGCCGGGGCGGTTCAGGCGTCCAGGGAACACGGCGTGGAGGTGATCTTCGCCGGGCCGGAGGACCGGGTGCGGGCGGAGCTGAACCGCCACGACGTCAAGGGGCTGCGCCTGGACATCCTGCCGGCCCCGGAGACGATCGGCTTTGACGAGCCACCGGTGCAGGCGGTGCGCAAGAAGAAGGAATCCTCGCTGGTGAGGGGCATTCAGGCCACCCGGGAGGGCCTGGCCGACGCCTTCGTTTCGGCCGGCAGCACCGGGGCGATCATGGCCGGTGGCCTGCTCCTGGTGGGAAGGATCAAGGGCATCGACCGGCCAGCCCTGAGCGCCGTCCTGCCGACCCGCACCAGGTTCGTACTGCTCCTGGATGTGGGAGCCAACGCCGACTGCTCGCCGCAAAACCTGCTGCAGTTCGCGCACATGGGCGCGATCTACGCCGAACGGGTGCTGAAAGTGGCCGACCCGAAGGTGGGCCTGTTGAACATCGGCGTGGAGGAGCAAAAGGGCAATGAGCTGACCCGGGCGGCCCTGACCCTGCTGCGCGAAAGCAAGCTCCGGTTCGTGGGCAACGTGGAGGCCCGGGACGTTCCGGAGGGGGTGGTGGACGTGGTGGTTGCCGACGGGTTCTCCGGCAACATCCTGCTCAAGAGCGCCGAAGGGATCGCCAAAATCATGGTCGATCTGCTGAAGGCGGAACTGGCCCGCACCCCTTTGCGCCGGCTGGCGGCCCTGGTGCTGCGCCCGGGGCTGCGTGCGATGGCGGTCCGGATGGACTACAGCGAGTATGGGGGCGCCACCCTGCTGGGGGTGGACGCTCCCCTCTTTAAGTGCCATGGGTCCAGCCGCTCCCGGGCGATCATGAACGGCGTCCGGGTGGCCGCCGAGTTTGTGGAACAGAACTGCTTACAGCAGATCAAGGAGGACCTCGGTTGATGGAACGGAAGCTTAGGGACGCCGGTATCGTGAGCCTGAGCACGGCGGTTCCTCCCCGGGTGTTGACGAACGCGGACATGGAACGCCTCTTCGACACCTCCGACGAGTGGATTCGCAGCCGCACCGGCATCCGGGAGCGCCACATCGCCGACCCGGAGGTAGCTTGCTCCGATCTGGCCACCGAGGCCGCCCGGAAGGCCCTCGAGCGGGCGCACCTGGCTCCGGACCAAGTCGACCTGGTAATCGTCGCCACGGTGACCCCCGACCACTACGTCCCCTCCGCCGCCTGCTTGGTGCAGGACCGCCTGGGCGCCACCCGGGCGGCTGCCTTTGACCTGAACGCCGCCTGCCCCGGCTTCATCTACGGCGTCACCGTCGCCCGCCAGTTCGTTGCCGCCGGGACCTACGATACCGTCGTGGTGGTTGGCTGCGAGGTTCTCTCCCGCGTCGCCGATCCCCAGGACCGCGGCACCTACGTCCTTTTCGGCGACGCGGCGGGGGCGGCGGTGGTGCGGCCGGTGAGCCCCGGCCGGGGGATTCTGGCCAGCGTGCTGGGGTCGGACGGCTCGGGGGCGCCCCACCTGATCATACCCGCGGGCGGTTCCAGGCGCCCGGCCAGCTCGGAGACGGTGGAGAAGCGGGAGCACTACCTGCGGATGAACGGGCCGGAGGTCTTTCGCTTCGCCGTGCGGGTGATGGAAGAGTCATCGCTGCAGGTCCTGGAGCGGTGCGGCTTGAATAAGGAAGACATTGATTTGCTCGTCCCGCACCAGGCCAACATCCGCATCATCGAGTCGGCCAGGAAGCGCCTCGGCCTGCCGCCGGAAAAGGTGATCGTCAACGTCGACCGCTACGGCAACACCTCGTCCGCCTCGATTCCAATCGCCCTGGAGGAGGCGCTCTCCCAGGGCCGGCTGCACGACGGCGACCTGGTCGTGGGGGTGGCCTTTGGCGCGGGTCTCACGTGGGGTTCGGTGGCCATGCGGTGGGGGAGTTAAGGGAGGGACGTCTCCATGGCACAAGTCCGGATCGTGACCGACAGTACCTGTAGCCTCGCGCCTGGGATGGCGAAGGATCTGGGCATCAGCGTCGTACCCCTGCAGGTGGTGTTCGGGGAGGAGTCGTTCCGGGAGGGCATCGAGATCACCGACGACCAGTTCTACGACCGGCTCCGGACTACCACGGTGCACCCGCGCACCTCCCAGCCCTCCCCCGGCGAACTGGCGGAGGCCTACCGGAAGCTGCGGGACGAAGGGGCCGGCGCCGTGGTGTCCATCCACATCTCGGGCGGGCTGAGCGGCACCGTGCAGTCGGCGGAAATGGCCAGCCGCCTGGTTCCCGGGCTGGAGGTCCGGGTCCTGGACAGCCAGTCGGTGAGCCTGGGGCTGGGGATGGTCGTGCTGGCGGCCGCCCGGGCGGCCCGGGCCGGGCAGGACGCCGCGGCCGTGGAGGCGGCGGCGAGGTCGGTGGCGGGACGGATTTCGGTGCTTTTTGCCGTGGACACCCTGGAGTACCTGGAGCGCAACGGCCGCATCGGCAAGGCGCAGGCCTTCCTGGGAACCTTGCTCTCGGTCAAGCCCCTGCTGGGCCTGCAGGACGGGATCGTGGTCCCGCTGGACCGGGTTCGGGGCAGTTCCCGGGTGAATCCGCGCCTGGTGGAACTGATCGTTGAGCGGGCGGGCAAGGGCTCCCGGCTGAGGGTGGCGGTCATGGACGCCCAGGCGCCGGCGGCGGCCGAGGAACTGCTGGCGCGCATCGCTGAGAACTACGAACTGGTGGAGGTCATCCGCGGCGGGGTGGGGCCGGTGGTGGGCGCTCACACCGGGCCGGGAACAGTGGGGGTTTGCTTCTATCGTGACTGAGGCCAGAACGGCGTTTATTTTCCCCGGGCAAGGTGCCCAGTACGTGGGGATGGGGAAGGATCTTTACCGCCGCGCGTCGGTGGTGCGGGATACCTTCGAGGAAGCTTCGGAGATTCTCGACTTGGACTTGGCGGCGCTCTGCTTCGAGGGTCCGGAGGAGGAACTGCAAAAGACCGTCAACCAGCAGCCGGCGATCCTGACCGTGAGTTGCGCGTTGGCCCGCCTGCTGCAGGAAAACGGAGTGGTTCCGGAGGTGGCGGCCGGGCTTTCGCTGGGCGAGTACTCGGCCCTGGTCACGGCGGGGGCCCTGGCGTTTGCCGACGCGGTGGAACTGGTGCGCCGGCGGGGGCGTTACATGCAGGAGGCCGTCCCCCTGGGAGAGGAGATCGGAGCGGCCTTGCTCGGCCTTGACCGGCAGGCGGTGGAACAGGTCTGCCAGGCCGCCTCGTCCCCGGCGGGGAAGGTTGCCCCTGCCAACTACAACGCCCCCCGCCAGATCGTCGTTTCCGGCCACCTGCCGGCCGTCGAGCGGGCCATCGAACTGGCCCTGGCGGCGGGCGCCAAGCACGCCGTGAAGCTGCCGGTGAGCGCTCCCTTCCACTGCTCGCTGATGCGTCCGGCCGCCGAGCGCCTGGCGGTGGATTTGGCGGAGGTGCAGATCCGCCCGGCCCGGGTGCCGGTGGTCGCCAACGTCACCGCCTCCTTCGTGCGCGAGCCGGGGGAGATTCGCCATTACCTGCTGGAGCAGGTCAGCTCCCCGGTCCTGTGGGAAGACTCGGTGCGGACCATGTGCGAGCACGGGATCAGCCACTTTATTGAAGCGGGGCCCGGGCGCGCGCTGTGTAATTTCGTCCGCCGCATCGACCGCTCCGCGACCTGCGGCGGCGTCAGCGACTGGGAGTCGGTGGAATCGCTGCTTGATTCGAGGAAAGGGGTTTGAGATCG
>JAJYMS010000147.1 GCA_021786825.1 Bacillota bacterium
GTTCCTGGTTGAAGCGCTGTTGCAGGTGGCCGGCTAACCGTCCGGCAATTTCCTCGACATCCCGGCTTGCGGCCCGGGGACACCCCGGAAAGGCGTGCGACAAGACGTGACCCTCCTTGCGGATCAAACTCCCCCGGGGGACAGTCAAAGACCCACCTCCGGGGCCCGGAGGTGGGCTGTAAGTCTCCTCCGGCAACCTGGCAGTCCTGGCCGGAGAGCCCGCTCTGATCGGGCTGCCGGCTTTAGACCCATGGTTTTGCGCTGCCTGGCTTTCGCCAGGCATTGCCTTTGACGGTAAACTGTCGATTGTATTATAATACATTTTTCCGGCTCTGCACAAACCAAAAATACCCTGCCAGCATTAACCTGGAGGGGTGGACACGGAGTTGGGCCGGGAGCAGGGAAGACAAGCCGGTATCGCGAAGCAGTTATTGCCCGAATACTAATGTCTGAAGTGGCGCGAGGAAAAGGGGGCGGGCTGCCGTGCACCGGATCTATGAGGGCATGTCCATCCGTGAGATCAGCGAGTTCCTCTTTGTGGAGGACCCACCGGGGAACGCTGATCTCATTTTTGTCTTCGGCGGCAAACGGCGGGAACGGGCCGAAAAGGCCACGCGGCTGTACCGGGACGGCCGTTCGGCCAGGATTTGGTTTTCCGGGGGGGATAAGCGCTCCACGGGCGTTCCGGAGGCTGAGGCTCTGCGCGCGGTGGCGGTTGAGGCGGGGGTGCCCCCCGAGGCCATCGAAATCGAAACAGCCTCCACAACCACCTTGGAAAACGTGCAGTTTTCCGCCCCGTTGCTTGACCAAACCTACGGCTGGGGCAACCTCCGCACCGTGATTCTGGTTTCGGCTCCGGCGCACATGCGCCGCGCCAAACGGGTCTTTGCCCGTCACTGCCCGCGGGAAACCCAGATCGTGTGTTGCCCTGACGACCGCACGGACGTTCGCAGCGACAACTGGTGGACCACCGAGGCGGGCCGCCGGCTGGTCCTGCGGGAACTGGAAACGGTCCGCCATCAGGCCCAGCGAGGGGAACTCTAGGCGCCGCGGGTCGCGGAGGGCCGCCGCGGGCGCTGCCCCGGCATCACTGCCCCAGGGCCGCCACCAACTCCTTGAAGTGCCGGCCGCGCTCCTCGAAGTTCCGATACATATCGAAGCTGGCGCAGGCCGGGGAGAGGACGACGATCTCGCCGGGTCGCGTGCGTGACCTGGCCGCGTGGACCGCCGCGGCCAGGTCCGGCAGGCGGAGCACCTCCGGCCATGGCGAGGCGCCGGCGCCGCCTCCGGCGAAAGGGGGGCGGTCACCAGCCTCGGACGCGGTCGCCTCGCGCACGGCGGCTTCGATCTTGCCGGCGGTCGCCCCGATCAGCAGCAGGGTCTTGACCTTCCCGCTGGCAAGCATCTCCCGCGCCAGTTCCCCAAAGGCCAGGTGCTTGTCGTAGCCGCCGGCGATCAGGTGCAGGGGGCCGTCGAGGGTACGTAAAGCCGCCATGGTCCGCTCGGGGGTGCTGGCGATGGAGTCGTTGTAGTACCGGACCCCCCCGAGTTCCCGCACCAACTCCAAGCGGTGCTCAACCCCCTCGAAGGCGGCTATCGCCCGGGCGATAGCCTTCGGAGCGGCACCGTAGCAGGACGTCACCGCCGCCGCGGCGAGCACGTTCTCCAGGTTGTGCTGGCCGGGCAGACGGATGTGGGCCAGGTCACAGACGGCCCGTTCCCCGCCGGGCCCGCGGAAGACGATGAGCTTGCCGCGCAGAAACGCCCCGCGCTCGAGCTCCTCAAGCCGGCTGAAGAAGGCCACCCGGCCGCGGCACTCGGCTGCCAGGGCACGGGTGGCCGGCTGGTCGCGGTTGAGCACCGTCCAGCCGGCCGCCGGTTGAAAGCGAAAGATGTTCTTCTTGGCGTCCAGGTACTCCTCCAGGGAGGCGTGGACGTCGAGGTGATTGGGGCTCAGGTTGGTGATCAGCCCGATGCCCGGGCTGCGGCGGACCAACTGCAGTTGAAAGCTGGAGAGTTCAAGCACGACGACGGCCGCGGGGGAGATCGAGTCCACCACCTCGATCAGGGGCCGGCCGATATTGCCGCCGACGTAGACCTCGCGCCCATCCGCCTTGAGGATTTCCCCGATCAGGGTGGTCGTGGTGGTCTTGCCGGCGCTGCCGGTCACACCGATAACCGGGGCGCGGCACCGTTCCAACACCAGGCCGATCTCGCTGGCGATCTCAGCCCCGCGCTCGCGGGCGGCCGCCAGTTCGGGGAGATCCTTGCGGATGCCGGGGGCGAGAAAGATCAGGTCGAACTCGGGCAAGCGCCCGAGGTACCCGGGGCCGAGTTCCAACCCGATGCCCAAGGAACGCAGTTCCGGGTAGCGATCGACCAGTTCTTCCGGCCCCTTCCGGTCCATGCCGGTAACTTCGGCGCCGCTGCGCAACAAGAAGCGGATCAGGGGGAGATTGGACACCCCCAGACCCACCACGGCGGCGCGGCGGCCACCCAGTCGCAGCGGGGAGTTCAAGCGGTGGACTCCTTTCTAGCCCGCGAGCGCCGCCCCGAGCCGGTCCATGCCGGACTTGATCTTTTCCATCGAGGTGGCGTAGGACAGCCGGACGTGCTCGGGCGCGCCGAAGCCGGTACCGGGAACGACGGCCACCAACGCCTCCTCCAGCAGGACCTGGCAGAGGGTGTCGCTCGAGTCGATCTTCCTGCCCCGAATGGTTTTGCCAAACAGGCCGGAAACATTCGGGAAAACGTAGAAGGCTCCCTTCGGAACGTTGACCTTGATCCCCGGCAGGGCTTCCAGGCGGCTGACGATGTAGTCGCGGCGCCGCTTGAACTCCCCCACCATCCGGTTGATGAAGTCCGCGGGGCCGTGCAGGCCTGCCACGCTGGCCTTCTGGGAGATGGAGGAGGGGTTGGAAGTGGTCTGCCCCTGCAGGGCCGCCATGGCGTCGGCGATGTACTTCTCGGTGGCGGTATAGCCGATTCGCCAGCCGGTCATGGCGAAGGCCTTGGACATCCCGTTAACGGTGATGGTCCTCGCCTTCACCTCCGGGCCGAAGCTGGCGATGCTGCGCTGTTCGACCCCGTCGTAGACCATTTTCTCGTAGATCTCGTCGCTGATAATGTAAAGGTCGTGCTTGACGGCCAGCCTGGCGATGGCCTCCAACTCGGCCGGGGTATAGACGGCCCCCGTGGGATTGGACGGGGAGTTGAGGGTGATGGCCCGGGTTCTGGGCGTGAGGCGCTCCTCGATCTGGGCCGGGGTAAGCTTGAAACCCTGCTCGGCGGTGCTGTTGATGATGACCGGCACGGCGCCGACCAGGCGGATCATCTCGGGGTAGGAGACCCAGTAGGGGGCTTGCAGGATGACCTCGTCGCCGGGGTCACAAAGGGTCTGGTAGACGTTGAAGAGCGAGTGCTTGCCACCGTTGGACACCACGATCTGATTGGGCTGGTATTCCAGGCCGTTGTCCCGCCGGAGCTTGTCGCAGATGGCCTGGCGAAGGTCCAGGGCTCCGGCGGCCGGGGTGTACTTGGTATATCCCTGGTTGATCGCCTCGATGGCGGCAGCCTTCACGTGGACCGGCGTGTCGAAGTCCGGCTCACCGGCGCTGAAGTTCAGAACGTCGCGTCCTTCCTGAATCATCTGCTTCGTCTTGGCGTCGATGGTCAAGGTTGGGGACGGACTGATTCCCTTGACCCTGGCGGAAAGGTGCTGCATGGTACATCGGCCTCCTTGAGGGAAAATACCCTACTGTATTCTAGACCGCGTAGGTTCTTCCCTCCTGGGCGAGGTCCCTCCCCGGCCGGTTCGACCAGGCCGTCCTTAAAGCAATCCCAGCCTGGCCAGTGAACTCCGGAGCTCCGCCGCCTCGACCTCGGTCGGCCAGCGCAACGGGCCGCGCACCCCGCCGAAGGCAAGGCCCCGGAGTTGCAAAGCCAGCTTATAGGGGGAGATGTAGGGGCCTCGCTTCAGCGCTTCCCGCAGCGCGTTAACGGTATACTGCAGATCCCGGGCCGCTTCCAGCCGCCCCGCCCGGAAGGAATCGTACAGCCGGACCATGATCTCGGGGAAGCAGTTCCCGACCGCGGAGACGACACCAGTGGCCCCCATCAGCAGGGCGGGCGCCGCCAGGCTGTCGGTGCCGACGAGCACCTCAAATCCCGGTGGGGCGGCCTGAAGGTAATCCTGGAGGCGGTTCAGGTCCTTGCTGCTGTCCTTCACCCCCCGGACGTGGTGGTAGCGCTCGGCAAGCTGGACCACGAGTTCGGGTTTTAGATCGTTCTTGGCGTTGCCCGGGATGTTATACAAGTAGAGCGGCAGGTCGGGAACAGCCTCCGCGACGGCGCCGAAGTGGGCGGCCAGGCTACGCTCGTCATGGGGGAAGTAGTACGGGGCCACCACCGCGACGCCCTGGGCGCCAATCTCGCGGGCGTGACGCGAAAGGGTCACGGTCTCCGCCGTGGTGATGGCGCCGGTCTGCAAGACCACCGGGATTCGCCCGGCGGCTTGCCGCACCACGACCTCCGCCACCCGCTGGCGCTCCGGCACCGAAAGCAAGGGACCCTCCCCGTTCGTGCCCAGGGGGAAAAGTCCGTGCACGCCGGCCTCGATCAGGAACTCGACGTACGCGCGCAGGGCCGGCTCGTCCACGGCGCCTTCCGGCGTGAAGGGAACCAGAACGGCCGGAATGATTCCGTGCAGGACCTGACTGCTCATCTTCCCTTGGCCTCCTTTAACGCCTGCGTTACCGGACGATGCCGGCAGCGGTCCCGGCCAGGACGCTCTGCAGGTCCTCCAAAGTCGCCCAACAGAGGTCGCCCGGGTAGGTCATCTTCAGCGCCGCCAGGGCCGTCCCGTGCTCCAAAGCCAGCGGGATCCCACCCCCGAGGTAGCCATGCAGAAAACCCGCGGCGAAGGCGTCGCCACGCCCGACCCGGTCCACCTCGACCGCCCGCACGGCCGGACGCCGTTCCAGGACCCCATCCTCCAGGGACAGGGCGCCTTCCTCACCGCAGGTCAGCACCGCCACGGAAGGCTCAAACCTCGCGCTCAGGTAGCGCAGGGCGGCCTCATCGCCACCCGCGGCCTCGGGAAAGAGCAGGTGGAAGTCGCCACGGCTCATGATCAGCAGGTCCACCTCGCCGAGAATCGGCTCCAGGGCGGATCGGGCCGCTTCGGGTCGCCACAGCCCGGAGCGGTAGTTTACGTCGAAGGATACCAGCCCCCCGGCGGCGTGGACCTCGGTAATCGTTCGCCGGACCAGGCGGTGGGGCCCCTCTCCGAGCGCTGGGGTGATGCCGGTCAAGTGGACCACGCGGGCACCGCGGACGTAGTCCCAGTCGACCTCCTCGGGATCGACCTGCGCCATCGCCGAGCCGGCCCGGTCGTAGGTTATCACCGCCGGGCGCGGAACCGCGCCAGGGTCCAGGAAATAAAGCCCCTGGCGGCCCTGCTCGGCCCAGATCACGCGGCTGGTGTCGACGCCGTGGAGCCGGACCGCCCCCGCCACCTTGAGACCCAAGGGGCTCGTCGGAAGCCGGGAGACCCAGCCCACCGGGACTCCGAGCCGGGCCAAGGCCACGGCGACGTTGGACTCGGCGCCGGCCGCGAGGACCGACCAGAGATCGCTGCCCTCCAGGGAGCGTCCCCGCTCAGGCGTGAAGCGGAGCATGGTCTCGCCGATGGTGATCACGGTCGGCGTCACGGTTCATCCCCCTCCATGGCGGCCTGCCTGCCGCGCGACTTCCGGTAGCGCTGCCAGACCGGGAGAGCCACGGAGACAAGGGAGATGGCGAGCAGCGTCCCCGAGATTGGCCGGGTGGCAAAGATGCCGTAGTTTCCATGAGACATTACCAGCGCCCGGCGGAAGTTCTCCTCGGCCATCGGGCCGAGGATCAGCGCCAGCACGACCGGGCTGCTGGGGATGCCCATCTTTCCACCGAGGTACCCGGCCAGGCCGAAGACCAGCATGACCAGAATGTCGGTGGCCGAATTGCGCATGACGTAGGAGCCGACGGTGCAAAGGAGCAGGATGATCGGGACCAGGTACTTCCGGGGGATCGAAATCGCCCGCGCGAAAAGCGGGGCCCCGGACATGCCGACGATCAGCGTCAGGGCGTTGGCCACCAACATGCCGAAGAAGACCGTCCAGATCACGCCGGCCTGCTCGGTAAAGAGCGTCGCCCCCGGGCGGAGACCCTGGACCATCAAGGCTCCGAGCAGGATCGCGGTCACGGAGTCACCCGGCACGCCCAGGGTCAGGAGCGGGATCATCGCTCCGGCGCAAACAGCGTTGGCGCCGGTTTCAGGGGCCGCCACCCCCTCCAGGCTGCCCTTCCCGAACTCGTCGGGGTGCTTAGACCAGCGCTTCGCCTCGCTATAGGAAACGAAAGCGGCGATGTCGGCGCCGGCCCCCGGCAGTGCCCCGATGAAGGTCCCGATCAGCGAAGACCGAAGGTAAACGGGAATACAACGCTTGATATCCCGCCAGGGCGGGATGATGCCCTTCAGCGACTGGACGATGCGCGGCAGGGCAACGATCTTCTCAATGCTGTTGAAGGCTTCAGAGACCGCAAAAAGGCCGATCATGGCCGGAATGAACGAGACTCCGCTCATCAATTCGACAGAACCAAGGGTAAAACGGGAAACCCCGGTAATCGGATCCATCCCGACCATGGCCAGGAGCAACCCGACGGCGCCGGCGATCAGACCTTTGGTCAAGGAATCCGCCGACAGGGTGACAATAATCGTCAGCCCGAAAAGGGCCAGGGCGAAGTATTCCGGGGCGCTGAAGCGCAAGGCGAAATTCGCCAGCACCGGCGCCACCGTGACCAGGATCACCCAACCGACCATGGTCCCGATCCACGACCCCATCATCGACATTCCCAGGGCCTTGCCCGCCTGGCCCCGCTGCGACAAAACGTAGCCGTCGATACAGGTCGCCGTCGCCGCCGGGGTACCCGGCGTATTGATCAGCACCGCCGGAATGGAGCCGCCCTGGATCGCGCCGATGTAGAGGCCCATCAACACGGTGAGCGCCTGGGTGGGGGGGAGGCCAAAGGTGAGCGGCACCACCAGCGCCACTCCCATCGTGGCCGTCAGGCCGGGAAGGGCGCCGATGAGGACGCCCAGGGCGGTGCCGATCAGATTCAGCAACAGCAGCTTCGGGGTCAAAGCCGCCAACAAGCTGTGAAGCATCACGGGGAGCATCTCTGATTCCTCCCGTCAAAAAAGAGTCCCGTGAGGCAGAGGCACCTGCAGGCCGCCCTGGAAGGAGGCCCATACGATCACGCTGGCTGCCGCCGCCGCGGCCAGGGCCCAGAACCAACGCACCTTGAGGCTGAGGAACAATCCGGCAGCATAGAGAAAGGTGGCCAGGAGGTATCCCATCCAGTCCAGCACCAGGGAATAGGCCACCGTGAGGACCAGGCTGGCGAAGATTCTGGGTAGGCTGCTCGACTCGATGGGAAAGGGGCGGTGGTCATCCTTGCGGCGGAGCACATCAAGTACCAGCACGGTCACCAGCACGAGCAGGAATCCGACCACGAGGCGGGGGAAGTAGGCCGGACCTACTTCCCCCTCACTCGGACCAGGCAAGCGGCCGGACTCCACCCAGAAGAAAACGCCGAGAGCTGCAAACATCGACGCTGCAATCAGCTCCGCTCGCCTCATCCGCGGTCCACTCCTACTTTTTCTGGGCCAGGCCCAGGTCATTGATCAGCTTGGTGAAGCGCTCGTCCTCGTTCTTCACGAAGCCGCCGAAGGACTTGCCGTCCATGTAGCCGGCGCCCAGGCCGGTCTTGGCGAAGGTTTCCTTAAACTCCGGAGTGTCCATCGCCCGCTTGAAACCGTCGTGCAGGATGGCGACCACCGCGTCCGGGGTGCTCTTGGGGACGGCCAGACCCCGCCAGGTGCCGAGGGAGACGTTCACGCCCGATTCCTTCAGGGTGGGTACATCGGGGAAAGAAGACCACCTGGAATCGCTCATCACACCGAGGATGCGAAGCTTGCCGGCGGCGACCTGAGCGCTAACCTCGGCGGGGGAAACGGCCACGGCGTCGATGTGACCGCCGATGAGGTCGGTCATGGCGGGGCCGGCCCCCTGGTAGGGCGTGTGGACAAACTTGGTGCCGGTGGCGGCTTCAAGCTGGTAGGTGGCCAGGTCCCAGATCGCGCCGGGGCCGGAGTTGCCTATCTTCATCGTGCCCGGTTTGGCCTTGGCGGCGTCCAGGAAATCCTTCAGGGTCTTGTAGGGCGAATCGGCGCGAACGGTTATGGCCGAGGGATCGAAGTTCAGCCGCATCACGTACTTGAAGTCGTCACCCTGGACCGGTACGCTCTGCATGTGCGGTACGGTGACCAGTTCCACGGTGACCATGGTGACGGTGTAGCCATTAGGACTTGCCTTACTGCCGTCAGCCATGCCTACCATGCCGGAGCCCCCAGCCTTGTTCTCGACCACGACCGGTTGTGAAAGGGTGTTCTTCGCGGCGTTGCCCAGCATGCGGGCCAGGACATCGGTGCCGCCGCCGGCGGCGAAGGGAACGATGATGGTTACGGGTTTGGTGGGAAAGTTGACTTTCGCTGGCCCGGAGGTGTTGTCAGCCTGCGGCTTGGCCTGTCCGCACCCGGCGAGCAGGATCGCCGCCGCGGCGATAACAGCCAAAACGCTGCGGGTGGACCTGAGCATTAGCGACTCCTCCCCTTCTCTAAAGTCTAGTTGCCATAAACCCGTTCCGCCGCTCCAAGGGCGTCCGGACCGGGATCAAAGCCGAGATCGCGGGAAATGGAGGAAGTGGTCTTCAAGACTTCCCCGAGGAACCGGTCGCGGTCCGCGGGCAACAGTTCCGCGCAGACACTGGTTACACTGACGGCGGCGACGACGCCCCCGGTATGATCGCGGACCGGCGCCGCCACGCAGCGGATGAGATCCTCGTGCTCGGCGTCGTCTACCGCGTACCCTTCCCTGGCAATCTGCTGGAGGTGCCGCAGCAGCCACTCCGGTTCCACGATCGTGCGCCGGGTGAAACGGCGCAACGGTTTAGCCGTCAGGCGCTTTTGCTCGGCGGGGGGCAAAAAGGCGGTCAGGACTTTGCCGAGGCCGGTGCAGTGAAGAGGCGCCCGCCGCCCGATCTGGGAGTAGAGGCGAAACGAGCCCTCGCCCTCAATCTTGTCGATGTACACAACCTCTCCCCGGTCCATGACGCCCAGGTGAGTCGTACAACCCGTGGCCCGAGCCAGCCCCTCCAGATGGGGGTGCGCGGTCGCCCGCAATTCAACGCCTCGCACGGCCGCCGCGCCCAGTTCCATCAACTTGAAGCCAAGGCGGTAGCGACCAACCGCCGGGTCCTGGCGCACCATGCCGGTCGCCTCCAGCGTCACCAGCAGCCGGTGCACGGTGCTCTTGTGAAGCTGGACCTGTTGCGCCAGTTGCGTGATACTGACGTCGTCGGTTTTGGCTAACTGTTCAAGAACCATCACGGCTCGCTGTACGGCCCGGATGCCGTAGGGATCCCCTGGTGGCAGGACAATCGCCCCCGTCTCATCAGGCAAGATGGTGTCTTTCGTGTCGAGATGGGACTTCTCCAACCAAGTCGAGAATCCTGCCGTCGTCGTATCGTTTATCGAGATGTTTGTCTCGCCTGGCAAGACAGAGGCCGCTGCCCCCTCAGCCAACAAGAAATCGCTGGTTGGCCCAGCGATTTCATCGTCGCGGTTCATCCCGGTAGATGCCGGCTTCCTTGAGCCGTTTGGTCAGATGGCCGCCCACCCGGCCCGTCTCCGCCGCGGAGAGCCCGCCCCAGCCGAGCCTCTCCACCTTGTCAGCCAGGCCCAGGTCGCGGGCGATTTCGAGTTTAATGCGATCGATCGGTGTTTCCATCTTTTCCTTCTTCGGCCGCATGGGGGGGCGGCCCGGCCCGACCCTGCCACTGTCCCCGGCCCTCGTTTCCCGCACGAGGTCACCTCCCTATGCGGGTATTCTGTCCCACCCAGGGCCCCCCTCATTCCCCCTCGTAGGAATCCACCCGCAGTTCCTCCCCGCCGGTGAGCCGGATTTGCGAGGAGCCGCAGTTCGGACAGCGAAAGGCCCCTTCGCCGAGCGCGAAACTACGGCCGCAGCCCTCGCAGTGGGCTTCGGCCTCGCGCTCGACGATCTCCAGTTCGGCGTCCGCCAACAGCTCACCGCGCGGCAGGTGACGCCAGCAGAACCGCAGGGAATCGGGCAGAGCGGCACTAAGCCGCCCGACCACCAACCGGACCCGAATGATGCGGCGGATCCGGTGCTCGCGGGCGCTTTCCTCCAGCAGCCTGACCACCGACTGGACCAGCGACAACTCGTGCACGGTGTCACCCCGCCAGGGCGGCGGACTGGGGCTAAAGCTCCACCAACCGCCGCTTCTTCTCCTCAAAGGTGGCGATCCGGCGGTAGCCGACCTCCCGGGCCAGCTCGGCGGCCCGGGCCACGTCCCGTCCGACCGCGCCCGGCTCATGGGCGTCGGAGCTCAGGGTGATGGGGATGTTCAGTTCAAAGCAGCGCCGCAGGATCTCCCGGCTGGGGTAGACCTCGCCGACGGGCTTATGCCATCCGTTGGTGTTGATCTCGATGCACTGGTCGTGGTCGGCCAGCAGGCGCAGCGTCTCCTCGGCCAGGGCCACCGCCGGAGCGCGGGAGCGGTGGCCGAAAACCTTGATCAGATCCAGGTGGCCGATGAGGGAGAAGAGCCGGGAACGCACCGCCGCCTGGACGGTGAGGAAGTACGCGCGGTAGAGTTCGTCGGGGTCCCACCGGTCGTACCCACGGACATTGTTGGGGTGGTCGAAGGTCCAGTCCCCGAGGTCGTGCACCGATCCGATGGCGTAATCGAGCGGGTAACCGGCTAAAAAACGCGACCATCGCGCCTCCTCCCCGGGGTGAAAGTCGACCTCCACCCCGATCCGGATCTTCACCCTGGGAAAGCGCGGTTGCAGGCTCCTCAGGAAGACGAAGTCATAAAGCTCATGATACCGGTCGTGGTCGGCGAAGCCGACCTCCGCGATCCCCCGCTCCAGCGCCGTTTGCAGGAAGCGGGGAGTGTCCTCCTCGGCGTGGCGGAAATGATCGTGACCGAGGGCATGAATGTGGTAATCGACCAGCAAGGGCGGCACCTCGTTTCCTTTCGGGCAGGCATCAGGTCTGGGCGGGGGGCAGCATGTCCGCCTTGGCGGGGCGCGACCCGCGTTCCAGGGCTATCTTGCCCGTGCGCACCAGTTCGATGATCCCGTGGTCCTTCAGGACCTCGCACAGGGCGTCGATCTTGTCCTCGTCGCCGGTGAGTTCGAGCACCATGGCCTCACGCGTGACGTCGACCACGTTGGCCCTGAACACGTTGGCGATGTTGACCAGGTCAGAGCGAGTGCCGGGCAGGGCACGGACCTTGACCAGCGCCAGCTCCCGGTCGATGGAGTCGGTCTCGGTGAAGTCAGTCACGCCCACCACGTCCACGAGCTTGTTCAGTTGCTTGGTAACTTGGTCCAATTGCTCGTCGCCGTCGACCACGATGGTGATTCGGGTCAGGTCGGGCTCCTCGGTCCGGCCGGCGGCGATGCTCTCAATGTTGAACGCCCTCCGGCTGAACAGGCCGGCGATATGCGCCAGCACCCCGGGGCGGTTCTCCACCAGCACGGCCAAAGTATGTCGCATCGCCTTACCCTCCGATCATCTGGTTCAGGTTGGCGCCGCCGGGAACCATGGGGTACACGTTTTCCTCGGGGCTGACGCGAAAATCGATGAACACCGGCCGCCGCGTCCCGAGCGCTTGCTCCAGTACGGGCCCGACCTCGCTGGGACGGGTGGCTCGCAGCCCCACCGCCCCCATGGCCTCGACCATGCCCGCCAGGTCGGCGGCGTGGTCCAGCGTGCTGGAGGAGTAGCGCCGGCGGTAGAACAGTTCCTGCCACTGGCGGACCATTCCCAGGTAGCCGTTGTTCAGGATGGCTACCACGATCGGTAGTTCATTCTCCACCGCGGTGATGACCTCCTGGCAGTTCATCAAGAAACTGCCGTCGCCGGAGACCGTGACAACCGTCTGGTCGGGGCACCCCACCTGCGCGCCGATGGCCGCGGGCAGGCCGAAGCCCATCGACCCAAGGCCGCCGGAGGTGATGAACTGGCGTGGTCGCTGGAAGCGGTAGAACTGGGCGGTCCACATCTGGTGCTGCCCGACGTCGGTGGTGACGATGGCCTGGCCGCCGGTCAGCCGGCTCAGTTCCTCGATGACGTACTGCGGCTTGATCGCCTCCCCGCCGTTCTCGTAACGCAAGGGGCGCTGCTGGCGATACCCCCAAACGGCCTGCCGCCAACCGGCCAGCCGCGGGTTCAACCCGCCGGAGTCGGGGTGCGCGTCCAGCCCTTCCAGCAAGGCGGCCAGGGACCAGGACAGGTCGGCCACCACCGGCAGGTAGGCCTTCACGTTCTTGTTGATCTCGGCCGGGTCCACGTCCAGGTGAATCACCCGGGCATGCGGCGCAAATCCCGCCAGGTCGCCCGTCTGGCGGTCATCGAAGCGTATCCCGCAGCCGATCAGCAGGTCGCTTTCGTGCACGGCCAGGTTGGCCGCATAGGTTCCATGCATGCCGAACATGCCCAGGAACAAGGGGTCGTCCGCCGGGATCGCGCCCAGCCCCATCAGGCTGGCGACCGCCGGAATTCCGGCCCGGTGCATCAGGTCTCGCAAGAAAGGGGTCGCGCCGGAAGCCACCACCCCGCCGCCCACCAGCAGCAGGGGGCGTTTGGCCCGCGCGATCAGTTCGGCGGCCTGGTCCACCGCCGCCGGGTCGCCCTCGCGTTCAGGCCGGTAGCTGCGCATCTCCACCTTCTCAGGATAGATGGATTCGAACTCGGTGGCGGCCACGTCCTTGGGCAGATCGATCAACACCGGGCCCGGGCGGCCGGTCCGGGCGATGTAGAAGGCTTCCGCGACGACCCGCGGCAGGTCTTCGGCCCGCTTCACCAGGAAGTTGTGCTTGGTGATCGGGGTGGTAATCCCCGTAATGTCAACCTCCTGAAAGGAGTCCTTGCCCAGCAGCGGTCTGGCCACCTGCCCGGTGATGGCCACCAGAGGGGTGGAATCCATGAAGGCGTTGGCGATGCCAGTCACCAGGTTCGTCGCCCCCGGACCCGAGGTCGCCAGGGCCACCCCCACCTTGCCGGTGACGCGCGCGTAGCCATCGGCGGCAAACGCGGCCGCCTGCTCGTGCCGCGCCAGGATGTGGCGGATGCCCGAGTCGAACAGCGCGTCGTAAATCGGCAGGCTGGCCCCCCCGGGGTACCCAAAGATGACCTCCACCCCTTCCCGCTTCAGTCCCTCCACCAGCGCCCCGGCGCCCGTGCTTCTCATCGTGCCGCACCTCCTGGAATGCAGAAAGCCCCCGCCCTTGAGGGGCGAGGGTTAACTCGCGGTACCACCCTGGTTTGCCCCACCGTACCGGTGGGACCTCTGCCGGTACTTGACCCTGCCTGGCCCGAGGGGCCGGGACTGGTCGGTATACCGCGGCGTGCTAACGGGCACCTACCGTCGCAACCTACGTCCCAACCCGCTTTGGGGGCCGGTGAGTTCAGCGCGCAGCTCCGGGAGGATTTTCGGGGAGGCATCCGGCGCCGCCTTTCAGCCGGGGGCGGCTCTCTTTCGGCCGGGCTTGCGCCCTCCTACTCTTTCCCATCATTGCCTTCTGGGGAACCTTTATTGGCGTTTATACTACCACAGGCGCCGGCCGGGCGTCAACCGGGTTTTGGCTCTAAGTCAATAAGTGTGGTGATGGATCCGCTGAAACTGGCGGCAGGAAAGCAAGGAGCATCTTCCTGACATAAACCTGCAGATTCCGGAAACCAAAGCTAAGGCGCTTCAGCAGCTTAATCTTGGTGTGTACACCTTCGGTGAAGCCATTGCTGATGCGGTTT
>JAJYMS010000266.1 GCA_021786825.1 Bacillota bacterium
GTGATGTCCACCCTCGCCAACGGCGTGACCCTGGGCACCCTCTTCGTCGTGGGCCTGATCGGCGGGATGGTGGAGCAGGTCGGAACCCTGGTCCAGAGCCAGTCCTTGGTCAACATCGGAATCGTCACCAGCCTGATCATGCCGGCTGACGCCATCTACCGCAAGGTGGCCGTCGTCCTGTTCGGGGACAGCCCGCTGTCCGCCTTCAAGATCGGGCCCTACTCGCCCGGCTCCACCCCGAGCGTCTGGATGGTGGCCTACGCCGTGCTCTACCTCCTGGCGGCGCTCGGGCTGGCGGTGAGGGCCTTTGACCGGCGGGACATCTGAGACGGAAACGGAACGGTCTTCATCATTCCTTCACGGCCTTGGTTTAAGCTTGAGAAAGGTGCGATGCCGGTCCAGGCGGGTGCCTGACATCACGAGGGGGTCGGAGGATGTTCTTGATGTGGCTGTTACCGGTCGCAATTGTCCTGTTGCTGGCCTTCACCTGGCGTTCCACCGGAGACACCGCCGGGGGCTGTTGCGGCGGGCACGCCCACCAACAGGAGCCCGATGCCCTGGAGATTCTGCGGCAGCGCTACGCCAGGGGCGAGGTGTCCCAGGAGGAATTCGAGGAGCGGCGCCGGAACCTGCGTTAGGGTGGCGCCCATCGCGGCGGTTAAAGGCAGGAGCCGCTGGCCTGGATGGCCCAGCGGCTCTTTTGGATGCCCAGGCTCCAAGTCCCGGCAGGGTATTTACTGTTTGCCCCCGATGACCAGGGTGCCCAACTGCCCGCGCTGCGCGTGTCCGGGCAGGTCGCAGAAGAAGGGGTAGCTCCCGGGGGTATCGGCGTTCAGTTCGACCGTCCGACTGGTTCCGGGGCCGATGTTCACCAGCCGCAGCCCCAGCGTGGGGAGCAGGAAGTCACGGTTCGATGCTGGATGTGGCGATACCTTGAAGCGAATGTGGATCATTTGTGAAGCAGTCGGAAAGCCCGGGGGAAGAAAGCATCCATGATTCTGCATATGGGGCATTCTACTCCCCACTTGGCCATAACCTGCGCTTGGCTGGAGCCGGTTATGCCCGCTCGGACCCACTGGGTGTAAACTGAATCCAAACGAGGGTGTTGCCGTGGATCTCACCGCCGGTACGCGGGGCGAAATCCTCAAGCTGCTGAAGCAGCGTCTGCAGGTTACGGCGCCGGAGCTGAGCCGGGAACTGGGCCTGGCCCCCAACGCGATTCGAAGCCATCTTGGCATCCTGGAGCAGGCGGGATTTGTCGAGCACCGGTGGCTGAAGCAGCGGCGTGGCCGCCCGGTCAAGGCCTACCGGCTCGCCCCGCGCTCCGAGGGGCTGTTTCCCAGGTGCGGATAAGCTCGGTTTGCTGGTGCGGGGGATGGCGGAGCGCTGGGCGGCGGCCCTGGCGCCCGCCCTGAGCGGCCTTCTCTATGAGGCACGGCTGGCGGAAATAGCGCGGCATCTCGACCTGGGCAACTTGATGATCGCGCTAAAAAAAGACGACGAGGGATACCACTCCCTAGTCGTCTTCAACTGCGTCTACCTCAACACGGCCCGCTCCCACCGGGCGATCTGCCACCTGATTCCCATCGTTATCGAGCGGCTCACCGGCGCGAGGGTGACCCTGGGCCAGACGGTGCACGACGGGCGGACGCACTGCGTGTACCAGATCGAACGGGGGGAATGACGTCCTCGCCTCGCTGGCGCCCCGCCGCCGGCCCGGCTACTTGCGGTTGGTTGAAAGACCCGTCAACGAGTACAGGGGACACGACCCCACCACTCCCGAGAAGACCAGGACGATTCCCACGATAGCCAGTACCGTTCCGGCGGTGCCGGCCAGCGCCCCCAGGCCGGCCACCTTTCCAGCCAGGAGCAGGATCCCCAGGATGAGCCTCACGGCCCGATCCCAACGACCGACGTTCAGGTTGCATTTCACGGTCGAATTCCTCCCTTTCCATACGATCGTAGGCATGCCCGCCGGGCCTGTCCACTGTTTAAAGTTACGAAAAGCCGCCGCTCTTGACAGGAGGGGGCGAACGGGCTTACCTTCGTCTCAAATTGGTCGATTCGGCCTCGAATCTAGCCTGCACCCACGGAGGGCACAAGATGCAACGGCAACCCATGGCCGATACCCGCCCGCTCGACGCGGTGGCCGACACCCGGCTGGCAGCTCGGCACCTGGGGATCTTTCGCCACGTCCTGGAGGATCCGGTGGGCCGCGCCTTTCTGGCGCTCCTTGAGCTGCTGCGCGAGACGTCCGCGTCCCCGGCCGGCAATGCGGAGGCGGAGCGGGTCCTGCAGGCGTACACCCGCCTGACCGAACTGCTGGCGGAAGAAGTTGAACTCGGGGCGCGCCCTCCGTTTGGGGACGCCTGGCAGAATCATTTGCTGGAGCGGATCCTGGCGGACGAGAACGTGTTCGGCCGCAAGGCCGAGTCCTCGGCTCCCGAGGCGATGGGCCCGTCGCTATGGCAGGCCGCCGTCATAGACCTGCGCCGCCTGCAAGTCCTCCACCGGGCCGACGGGGCCGCCCTGGCGAACGCCGCCGCCCACGCCGCGGGCCTGGCGCCGGACGACCTGGTGAGCCTGGACGGCTTCCGCTCCCTGGCGCGGACCGACGGGCCCCTGGCCAGGGGCGAGGTGGCGGAAGGCCGGGACGAGCAAATGAAGCGAACCCTGGACGGTTCGGCCGACTGGGGGCGGTGCGCTGAAGCACTGGCCCGTTACTACGCCGGCGCGGGGACGGGGCGGTTCGGCCGGTACTGGTCGTTCCGCTGGGTCAGGCGTGGTCTGCGCGGGCGCCTGGAGGGAGTCCCGGAGCCGGACCCGGTGCGGCTGGAGGACCTGGTCAGCTACCAGGCGGAGCGCGAGGAGGTCATCCGCAACACGGAGCAGTTTGTCGCCGGCCACCCGGCCAACAACGTCCTGCTCTACGGCGATCGCGGCACGGGCAAGTCTTCCACCATCAAGGCCCTGCTCTGGGCCTACGGGCACCGGGGCTTGCGGCTGGTGGAGGTTTCCAAGCGGCACCTGGTGGATCTGCCAGCGGTGCTGGAACTGCTCCGCCGACGCCCGCAGCGATTCATCCTATATGTGGACGACCTTTCCTTCGAGGAAGGCGAGCCCTACCAGGACCTGAAGTCCCTGCTGGAAGGCGGCCTGGCGGTCCGGCCGGGGAATGTCCTGCTTTACGCTACGTCCAACCGAAGGCACCTGGTCCGGGAGTACTTCAGCGACCGGGCCGCGGCGGTGGTGGAGGGGGAGGTGCAACCCCAGGACACCATGCAGGAGAAGCTTTCGCTCGCCGATCGTTTCGGCATCACGGTCGTCTTCCCCGCACCGGACCAAGAAGGGTTCCTCGCCATCGTGGAGCGCTTGGCCGAACGCCACGGCCTGCGCCTCAACCGGGGCGACCTCCGCCGCCTGGCGCTGGAGTGGGTGCAGTGGCACAACGGGCGTTCGCCCCGGACGGCCAGGCAGTTTGTTGACAGCCTGGTGGGGCGGCAGCGCCTGGGTGGGGAATGGCCCCGACCTGGTGAGGAGGAACCTGTCCCTTGACGTCACCTGCCGGCACCCCGTGGAAAACGGCCAGTTTCACCCTGGCCCACCTGGTGAACGACACGTATCCCAACCTCTACCCCTCACCACCCAGTTGCTGCAACCCGTGATGGGTTTTGAGGCCGACCGGGTCGGGGGGCGTTCCTTCGTCGTCGGCGGGCTGGCGGTCGGGAGCGTTCTATCCGCCGCAGCTCTCGGCCTGGCCCCGTCCTATGCGCTCCTGTTGGCCTTGCTCCTGATCGGTGGCCTCGGGAACGCCGCCTTTCACCCCCACGCGTCCAGCCTTATGGGTCAAGCCGCTGGTAAGCACCGGGGCCTGCTGATGAGCCTGTTCATGTTCGGCGGGAACCTGGGGCGGGGAGTGGCCCCGATCGCGGCTACCGCCGCCTACCTGTTGGGGGGCCGGCGAGGCTTGCTGTTGGTGGCCTTGCCTGTTAATCCGGTTTCAAGACCCCGTGGCGTCCCTGGTTTGGCCCAGCAGATCTTCCCGGAAAACAGGGGCATGGCCTCCGGCCTGACCCTGGGAGTGGGCAACACCCTTGGTTCCCTGGGGGTCGCGGTCACCGGACTGATCGCCGACCGCTATTCCCCCGTCGTCGGCCTGTGGTTCACCGCCGTCGCCCTCCTTTTTTGGGGGGGGGCGCCAGGCGCGGGCGGTCAAGCGGCCCGGGGTTCCGACCGGCTGCCGGCATTCGCTTTCATTCACTCACCCTGCTTTGCTTCCAGCCAGCGGGCGGCGGCGTAGGCGGCGACTCCAGCCAGGGCCGCGATAAACTGGAGCAGGCTGATCCCTGCCACCACGGTGGGCCCCGGCCGGAAGAAGTCCGCGGCCACCATGACCAGGCCTCCCAGCACCACCGCGGCGAGGGCCGTGTGACCCGCGAAGGTCGTTTGCCGGCGCAGGACCTCCAGCGCCAGGGCCGCGAGGAGGAAGCCCCCGAAAAGCGGCAGCGCCCGCGCGTCACCGCCGCCCAGATCGGCGACGGCCAGACCTGCCGCCAGCGGTCCGGCCATGGCGTCCAGGGCTTGCGGGAGCACCGCCCCACGGCCCCGGGCGCCGGTGGTTGCCCAAATGGCAGCCCCCAGCAGGGCCCCCACCAGGGCGCCCAGGAGGGGCAGGTTGCCCTTGGGCACCGACAGCAACAGCCGCGGGCTGCCCAGGAAACTGGCGGGGGAGCGCGCGACTTCCAACAACTTGGCGCCGGCCACCACTCCCACGAGGAGATGGTTGAGGAGTCCCTCGAGCAGAGCCGAGTCCACTTTCCATCGCTCGGCGCTCCGGAGCGAGAGGCTGTACCATAGGGCCAGGCCCAGGATCAACGCCAGCGGGGCGGTTGGCAGGGCGAGGGGGCCGACTTGAAGGACATCGGGGACCGCGGGCACCGTCATCACCCTTCCTTCCGCGCCTGGCGCGCGAGGTCTTCCATCTGGGTCAGGGACATGGGTCCGACAAACTTGGCCCGGATTACCCCGCCGGGGTCCACGAAGAAGCTGGTCGGAATGGAGATCACGCCATAGGCCTTGCTCACCCGGCCATCCGCGTCGAAAGGCACCCGCCAGGCATAACCGTGGGCCCGCATGAAGGCGGTGACGTCCGCGGCCGACTTCTCGCCTGGCCCCAGGTTCACCCCGAGGATGATCAGGTCCGGCATCGCTTGCTGCAGCTTCTTGATTTCCGGCATCTCGGCCCGGCAGGGCGGGCACCAGGTGGCCCAGAAATTAATGAAGACAGCCTTGCCCCGGTAATCGGAGAGGCGTACCGGTCGGCCTGCCGTGTCGGTCAGACTGAAGTCCGGAGCCGGGAACCCGACCTCGGGGCGAGGCGGGCTGCCGGCCGGATCCGGCCGCAACGACCCGCCGACCAACAGCAGGACCACCGTGACCACCACGGCGTAGCCCAGCCAGCGATTCAAGGCCCTACCTCCCAGCGTTCAGCGACTAGGGTGATCTTAGCACACTCCCGTTTCGCCGGAGCGGTCTTCACCGGTTCCTCATATTTTGCTCAAATTGTCTGCACGCCCCGGTGGTATCCTGATGCTTGTGACGGGACTGTGGTCGAAACGGCAGCTTTTCGCAGGAGGGGGATTCGATTGAAAAGATGGCAGGTCGCCCTGGGGATAGGGCTGGTGCTGGTGGCAGCCTGGGCGTTTCTTTCCAGCCGCTTGCAGGCCTACGCCTTTCCTTACGCCGGCGGGCCGGGAACCGCTGATGGGCCGGGGCCCGGGTACGGGCCGCAACGAGGAAGGTTTGGCGGGTCCTACGGGTTTGGGGCCGGCGGGATGATGGGCGGAGGCGGAATGATGGGATGGGGCGGCGGGGTAGGCGCCTGGGGCGGCAAGACTTCCTTCAGCTCCAACGGCGAGCAGATTTACTACACCGGCGTCAGCCAGCGCAACGGACCGATCGCCTTTTCGGGTGGACCCATTTGGCTGCCGGCCCACGGCGGCGGTTGCGTGAGTTGTCACGGTCCGCAGGGGCGGGGCGGCGTTCCGGTGATGATGGTGAACAAGGTCCCCGCGAACATCTCCTACGCCCACCTGACCGGACCCCAGAAGGATGGCGACCACCCGCCTTATACGGATGAGCTAATCAAGCGGGCGGTCACCCAGGGCGTCGAACCCAACGGGGAGCAACTCGATCCGTACATGCCGCGATGGCGGATGTCCGACCAGGACTTCGCCGACCTGCTGGCCTACCTCAAGACCTTGGGCCCGGCGAAGTAGCCCCTGAGGTGGCTGACCACCGGCAGAGCCCCGCGGACGACCAAGCCGCGGGGCTCTCGGCTTTTCAGGCCTTCTGGAAGGAGTTTGGAGGCGGGCGGTGAAGTGGATAGGGCAATCAAGGCCCCATCCGTCCTTGGTGAGAGGAGAACCGTTTGGACTTTACCTGGCTGGTAAGCACCTTGGAATCCTGGGGACTCTGGGGCATCTTTTTCATGTACGCGGCAGAGGCCATGGCGTTGCCCTGGCCCATCGAAGTGCCCCTGTGGCTTTCCGGCGCGATGTTGCACGCAGGCGTGACCGGCTACTGGCAGGTCGTCCTGGCCACCTGGTCAGGCACCTCCGCGGGCAACTTGTTGGCCTTCCTGATCGCCCGCCTGGGTGGGCGCCCACTGCTGATTACCCTGTCGCGACGGTTGCACCTGCAAGGCCAGGTCAACCGGATGCAGGGCTGGATTGAACGCTACGGAATCGGCGCCGTCGTCGTAACCCGGTGGATCAACTGGGGCTTCGGTATCAGCCTGTGGCTGGCCGGGTTCTCGCGGATTCCGCCGGGGCGGGCCGTCGCCGCGATGATCCTCAACAACGCGCTCTGGGCGTGTATGTGGGTGTTGCTTGGGCGGGAGTTGGTCGGGGTGTTGCGCCACGTCGGCCTCCCCGACTGGTTGGTCCTGGTGCCCGGCGCCGTGTTGCTGGTGGTCTGGGTTACCTGGCAGATCCTGCACCGCTACCGGGTTGAGGAGGGGTGAGGCGCTCGGGCTGGCCTCCCAATTGCCGCACTCAGTCACGTTCCTGATCTAGCCGGCTGGTGGATGCCGCAGAGGCGGTTAAGCAGACCGGGCCGGGAGACTATCCCGGCCCGGTTTCACGGTGGCTCAGGGGACCTCTACCATCTGGGGGTCAGTCCGCGTCGGCTTCGCTGCCGGCGGCTTCGCCCTTCTCAGGTCCGTCATCCGCCTGGCTGGCCAGCACCTTCCCGTTCTGGGCATCCACCTTCACGTCGAGGCTCTTGCCGCCGACGCTAAGTTCCACCCCGTAGACGACGGTGCCGTTCTCGTCCTCGAGTTGAACCTGCACCACCTGCGCTCCCGGGTTGGCCCCGACCGCTGCGGCGGTTGCCTGATCGGCGGTCAGCCCGGCCTTGGCGGCCAGGTTCTGATCCTCGACTTCCCGCCCGGCCGGCTTGGCGGTCCGGCCCGCGGCGCTCGCCCAGCCGGTCGCCGTCAGGGCGCCGATCAGCAGGGCGGCGAGGATCGCCATCGCAAACACTTTTCGCACTGTATGCCACCTCCTTTCCGGGTATGTGACTGAAGCGTAACGCCACCCGGTTGGAGGGGCCTTGGGCCAGGGTTAGAATTGGGTTAGAAACGGCTAGCGCGGCCCCCCCAGGGGCAGGCGCAGGGTGAAGGTGGAACCGTGCCCAACCCCGCTCCGCGCATCGATGTCTCCCCCGTGCGCCCGCGCGATCAGGCGCGCGATGGATAGCCCGAGTCCGGTACCGCCGTACTCCCGCGAGCGGGCCCGGTCCGCCCGGAAGAAGCGATCGAAGATGCGGGGCAGGTCCTGGGGGGCGATGCCGAGGCCGGTGTCTTCGACCGACAATTCCGCCTGGCCGTCGACGCTTCGCAAGGCGAGCGTCACCGTGCCCCCGGGGCGGTTGTAGGTGATGCCATTGTCGATCAGAATCAACAGCGCCTGGCGGAGACGGTCGCGATCACCGCGAATGGTCACCGGCTGCAGTTCGCCCAGTTCCACGGCAACCGCGCCGCCGGGCTGTGCGGCGATCACCTGCCCGGCCTCGCACACCTCTTTGACCAGCGCGGCAAGGTCTACCGAGGCGAGGCTGAGGCCGACATCGTCCGAGCCGCGGGCCAGCACCAGCAAGTTTCCGATCAACCGCTTCATGCCCCCCGTTTCGCGGGCGATGGCCTCCAGCGACTCCTGCAACACGGCTGGATCGTCCTTCCCCCAGCGCAGCAGCAGATTCGCACGCCCCTCGATCACCGCCAGGGGCGTGCGCAGTTCGTGGGAGGCGTCGGCAACGAAGGCTTCCTCCCGGTCGAAAGCCGCCTGCAGGCGAGCGAGCATCTCGTTCATGGTCCGGGCCAACAGGGCCAACTCGTCCCCCGTCGCCGGGACGGGAATGCGCCGGCTCAGGTCGCCGGCGGTGATCTGGCGGGCCGTTTGCGTGATCGCGTCGACCGGGCTCAGGGCGGCGCGGGAGATCAACACCCCGCCCGCCATGGCGAGTCCGATCCCGACCAGGCCACCCCAGACCAGGATGCGTGCCAGGGAGGCGAGGAAGCCCGCCATCTGGCCGAGCGGCTGAGCCACCTGCACGCTGCCAACGGGCCGGCCGTTGACCAGGATGGGAAGCGAGATGAATGCCAGCGGCCGTCCATTCCAGGAAATCACCCGCGCGCCTTCCCCGCCGGTTGTCGGCAGGGCCTTGCCCCCGAGGCCGAGGGACCGGTTAACGATCCGACCCTGCGCGGAGGTGATCTGGATGAGGATCTCGTCGGCCGGATTGGTGGCCACCAGGTTCTCGTCCTCCAGATCGTGGTGGCCTTCCTCGTTGCCCGGCCGGGAGAGTTCCAGGGCGATGGCCCGGGCCTGCGAATCGACGCGGCGCAAGGCGTCCGCCTGCAACTGGCGGGACAGCCCGGTGTAGAGGGACGTTCCCAGTAGGACCAGGGTGCCGGCCAGGGCGAGGGCGTAATAGAAGGTCAGCCTCCAGGTGATCGAACGGGGAAAGGTCCTGCGCGGCATGTTTGCCTCCCGTTTCATCCGTTTACTCCGGCCGCAGCACGTAACCGACACCCCGCTTGGTCTGGATCAGGCGGCGGCCGAAGGGCTCGTCCACCTTCGCGCGCAGGTAGCGGATGTAAACGTCCACGATATTGGTCTCCCCCGGGTACTCGAAGCCCCAGACCTTCTCCAGGATCGTCTCGCGCGTGAGCACGATGTTGGCGTTGCGCAGGAGGAACTCCAGCAGGTCGAACTCCTTCTTGGTCAAATCGATGGGACTGCCTCCGCGGTGAACCTCCCGGGTGGCAGGGTTCAGCACCAGGTCGTCCAGGGCAAGTAGAGCGGCATCTCCGGTCAGCCTGCCGGAAGCGGCCTCTCCATCTGGCGTGCGGCCGGCGCGCCGCAGCAACGCCCGCACCCGGGCCAGGAGTTCATCGACGGCGAAAGGCTTGGTGAGATAGTCGTCGGCCCCGGCGTCCAAACCGATGACCTTGTCGCCGGTGCGGTCCCGCGCGGTGATTACGATAATGGGAAGCGGCGAAAACTTACGCACTCGCCGGCACACCTCCAGGCCGTCCAGCCCCGGCAGCATCAAGTCCAGCAGCAGGAGACCCCACCCGCCCCGTTGGGCCATTTCCAGTCCCTGCCACCCGTCCGCCGCCAGTTCAACCTCGTAGCCCTCGTGCCGCAGTTCCAGTTCCAGGACCCGCGCCAGGGGACGGTCGTCTTCCACCACCAGGATTCGCCGCCTGAAACCGGCCTCGTCCAAGTCTTGATCCTCCTTGAGTGCCCGCCGCGTTAACACCGGGAGAATTCGTCGAGCCGGTGGCGCACCCCTGCCTCCGGCACTTGCGTGGGGTGGGCAGCCAGTGGTTAAGCCCCTTGAGTAGGTCGAGCCTATAAGTAAGGAAGGAGTTCATGGTTCGGAACGAGAAAACGACATGCATGGCTGTACGTCTAGCCCTGCGACTAACCCTTGGCCTGATCCTCCTGTTCGCCGCCGCGGCCAAAGTGGTTGGCTCGCTGTCCTTTGTGACCACCCTGGACCTCTACCACTTCCCCCTGCCCGGCCAGGTGGCGGCCTGGACCATCGCCCTGGAGATCGTCGCCGGCCTGTTATTGATCGTGGGTCTCTTCCCCCGCGCCGCTCGCGGCATGACGGGGCTCCTCCTGGCGGCTTACTGGGGAGCGACGCTCTTCGGCCCCGGGGACCTGATTCGCTGCGGCTGCTTCGGCGCGATCGGCCCGCGCCTGAGCTTCGGCCAGCACGTCACCCTGCTCTCGGCGATGACCGCCGCTTGGGGCGGCCTGCTGTGGCGGATTCCCCGGCGGGCGGGAGGGCCGACCCGGCTGATGGCGGCCCTGCTGTCGGTAGTTCTGCTGGCGACGGCGACCACTGTTGCCGGGGTCGCTCTCGGGCGCAAAGGCGCCGCGCTGTTGCAGGACGTCCGCCCCTTCCGGCGGATTGCCGTGGCGACCCTGGACGGGAGGCTGACCACCATCGACGCCACCCGTACGCCGGTGCTATTCTTTGCCTGGTGGTGCCCGCACTGCGAAAAGCTGATGAAGGAAATGGCCGGCGCGCCCCTGTCCCGGCGACCGGTCCTGGTTAGCACCTTCTTCCGGAGCCGCAGCTTCACCGAGAACCGGGAACGCACCCTGGCCGAACTGCGCAACGTCGGGCTGTCGCCGGAGAACGCCTGGACGGTCTACCTGGACGAGACTCCCAGGGCCCTGGTGAATTCCGTCCCGACCCTGGCTTACCTGGCGGACGGCCGCTGGCACGTAGAGGTGGTTACCCGGATCGACGCCCTGAAAGCCGCGTTGAAGGCATCCGGGCGATGAAAGGCGCACCCTGACAGCGTCAGCAGGAATTTTGGCACCAACGGAAGGGAGCTTTGACATGCGACTCATTGTGGGAATCAGCGGGGCCTCGGGGGCCATCTACGGGGTCCGGCTGCTGGAGGAACTGAAGCGGGCCGGGGTGGAAACCCACCTGGTGATCAGCGAATGGGCCCGGGAGACTCTCCGCCAGGAAACCGATTACGACGTGAAACAGGTGGAAGCCATGGCCAGCGTCGTTTACGACCCGCGGGACGTGGGAGCGGCAATCTCCAGCGGCAGTTTCCGCACCGAGGGCATGGCGGTGGCGCCCTGCAGCATGAAGACCCTGGCTGCCGTCGCCCACGGGTACTCCGACAACCTGATCGCCCGGGCGGCCGACGTCTGCCTGAAGGAACACCGTAAGCTGGTGATTCTGCCCCGGGAAACCCCCTTGAATCCCATTCACCTGGAGAACATGCTCACCCTGGCCCGGTTGGGGGCCGTGATCCTGCCGCCCGTTCCCGCCTTTTACCACCGGCCGCGGACGGTGGCCGAGATTATCGACCACACCGTCGCCCGGGTCCTGGACCAGTTCGGGGTGGAACACCGCCTCTCCCGCCGGTGGAAGGAAGAGAACTAGCCGCCAGGGTACTTCCCGTCATGGCCGCCTTGAACCGCGGCGCTGCGGAGGCGATGCTGCTTGGCTGCCGGGGTCCGGGCCGGTTCCGTGCCGGTCCTGCCGGAGGCCCGGGATCGGTTGCTTTGGAACACGCCGGGTGTCTGGCTCGGGCGGAAATCGGCGAACTGATCGAGGGGGCGCCAGGAAGCTTACTAGCTGGAGGCGATTCCGGCAATGGGCACCGAACACCGGCGCCTTGGCGAGTTGCAGCAAGTGAAAGCATCGAGCCCAGGAAATTAGAGGTGAGGCCAAGTGCAAGAGAAAACAGCGGTGATTCTGGGCGGGGGCACCGGCGGGGTGCTGGCCGCCGTGCGGCTGCGAGGCGGCGCACAGCGTCTACGAGTTGACGGCGGCGGAGCGCCTGCGGGACGCCCTGCGCCACTTTCCCGGCGGCAAAGTGGCCGTGCTGATCTCCAGTCTCCCCTTCAAGTGCCCGGCAGCGCCCTATGAAACCGCGTTCCTGGTGGACTCTCTCAGTCGCCAAAGGGGCATCCGCGACCGGACCGAGATCACCGTCTGGACGCCCGAGCCCTTGCCGATGCCCACGGCGGGGCCGGAGATCGGCCAGGCACTTTCGCAGATGCTTGCCGTGCGGGGGATTAACTACCGAATTTCTACGCTGAGCCCCGGCCGTTGGTGCACATGCGGCGACCTGGATCTCGGTCGAGGAGTACAACCGAATGAAGGACTTGCTGAAGTAGAGGAATCTCGAACCCGTGCGGGGGGGTTATCCAATGGGATTCTTTGATCGTCTCAGAGCAATCGTCGGGGCGAAGCTGGAGAAGGGCCTGGATGCGGTCGAGGACCCGAACACCTCCATCGGTTCCCCTGCCAACACGGCCTCTCGCGTCTGCTCCACCGAGTGGGTGAACACGGCAATTATCTCGGTCTGATACAAGGGATCGATGACGGCTGGATCTGCGCCCGTGGGGTTACCCCCACGGGCTTTTTGGGGGTTTGGGAGGTGTTTTTGTGCCGGAAGATGCGGCGGTGGACCGCGAGCGGGGTGATTCTGCGCCCTATCGGTGGTCGCTGGGGCAAAGGGATCAGGGACGCCGTGGAGGAGGGGGCGAGAAGTTGGCACCCTTGACGAGGCACCCCTGGTGCATTATATTAACTACAATGGTAGTTAATAGGCTTGACCGAACGGGGAGTGTCGCTGATGCGGGTGATTGACCTCCACTGCTATCCGAATACGGCTCCGTGGATTGCCGCGCAAGGGCCGTACGTAGAGGCCCTCGGCAAGTACTGGGGGCGCTCCTGGGTGCCGAAGAGGGAAGAAGAGGTGATCGAAGAGTTCCGTGCCGCGGGCGTCGAGGCGGTGCTGGTGGCCTTCGATATCGAAAGCGTTACCGGGACGCCGCCGTGCACCAACGAGTACGTTGCCCGACTCAGAGACGACCATCCCGGGGTGGTCGCCCAGGCCTGGGCGGCGGTCGACCCATTCAAGGGCGATACCGCGATTCAGCAGGCCAAGGTCGCCATCCGCGACCTGAAGATGCTCGGTTTTCACTTCCACCCAATCATGGGCCACTATTCGGTTGATGACCGGCGGCTGTACCCTCTTTTCGAGACGATCAACGAATTGCGGGCGCCGATTATGGTCGACGTCGGCACCACCGGGATGGGGGCGGGCCTTCCCGGGGGGCTGGGGGCGAAGATCCGGCATGCCCATCCTTCGGCCGTCGATACGCTGGCCGCCGACTTCCCCGACCTCACCATCATCGCCGCCCACCCCGGATGGCCGTGGGTCGACGAGATGATCGCCGTAGCCCTGCACAAGGGCAATGTCTTCTGGGAGATGTCCGGCTGGGCTCCCAGGTACCTCCCCGATTCACTCAAGCGGGACATTCGCGGCCGGCTCCAGGATAAGATCATGTTCGGGAGTGACTACCCGAGTATCCCCTACGAGCGGCTTTTCCGGGAATGGTCAGAACTCGGCTACTCCGAGAGCGTCATGGCGAAGGTGTTTCACGAAAACGCCCAGCGGGTGTTGGGCCTGTGAGGTGAAGAACCGATGGAAGAGGCAGTCATCCTCTCCGCCGTGCGCACCCCTATCGGGCGCTATGGTGGGGCACTGAGGGACGTGCGCCCCGACGACCTGGCGGCCCTGGTGGTCGCGGAGGCGGTACGCCGCGCGGGCGCAGCGCCCGACTCCATCGAGGACGTGGTGCTGGGCTGCGCCAACCAGGCCGGCGAGGATAACCGCAACGTCGCCCGCATGGCGCTGCTGCTGGCCGGCCTGCCGGTCGAGGTGGCGGGACAGACGGTTAACCGGCTCTGCGGATCGGGGCTTCAGGCCGTCAACAGCGCGTCCGACGCCATCCGTGTCGGCCAGGGCGATATCTTTGTGGCCGGTGGCGTTGAGAGTATGACGCGCGCGCCGCTCGTGGCGGGG
>JAJYMS010000109.1 GCA_021786825.1 Bacillota bacterium
GTGGCCAACGGCATCCAGGACCGCCTCGAAGGTCCCCTGGTAGGTGAAGTCGGCCAGGCGGACGCCGTCCCCCACCTCCGGACCCAGCCGGGCCCGCAGGAGCGCCCTCCCCCCCTCGCCGAAAACGACTTCCGTCCCCGGCGGCAACCGGCGCCCCGGGCGGCAGAGGACCTCCCACCGGTCGCGCTCCAGGCGCCGCAAGAGCAGGAGTTCAGCCCGCCCCCCGCTGCCGGCCTTGCGACCCCACAAACGCGCGGGGAGCACCCGGGTATCGTTGAGTACCAGGGCGTCGCCGGGGCGCAGGTAAGCAGGAAGGTCGGCAAAGTGCCGGTGCTCCAGCGGCCCCCCTCCTCGCCGGAGCACCAGGAGCCGCGAGTGATCCCGCGGCTCCACCGGTTCCTGGGCGATCAGTTCGGGGGGCAGGTCGTAACCGAAATCCTTCAGCTCCATGACGATCGGAGGTCAGCTGCCACCGGGTACCGAGCCTTGGGCAATGGCCGTCCCCCGGTAGTAATATCCCAGGATTTGCAGGTAGGTATTCCCCTTCAAGGCCATGCTCCTGGCCCCCCACTGCGAAAGGCCCACCCCGTGGCCCCAGCCCCTCCCGTCCAGCACCAGGGATGCCGGGACGTCCCGCCGGGCTACGACCACCCGGGAGGCGTTCCCTCCGGTGGACCGTCGGCCAGACCCGCCGAGGGCCGCCAACGCTCCAACCGGCGCCGCAACCTGCCCCCGCGCCCCCAGGACGGTGACTCCGTCGATGGAGCCAAAGCTTCGTGTCACGGTTTGAACCCGGGGGTCCTGCCTGACGATCTGAAACAAGGTGCTCTTGAGCCCGAGGACCTCCCGGACCTTGCTGGATTTCAGAACCGTCGTGCCCCGGCTGCCGACGAGGGCCAGGGTCGTCCAGCGACCGGAGACCCCCTGCGGGCCGGCCGGAACGAGGTCATAGAAAAGCCCCACGTCGTACCCAGCGCCGGCGAAGCGCCGCTGCAGGTCGGCCAGGGTGAAGGTGACTGTCCAGTGGTAATGGGGCGAATCCTGATCCAGGTCGGGCACCCCACGGAGGTAAGGCACCGGAGAACCTCCCCAGACGTTCTCCGAGTTCTCGGTATAACCCCCGCCGGAAGCGTGGAAGAAGGCCTCGGCGACCTGGCCCTGGTAGGTCAGCACCTGCCCCGCGGTGGCCTGCACGGCCGCGGTCACCCGCGGATCCTCAGCCGAGGCGCCGCCGTAGACCTGCGATTGGACGCCGGCGACCACGTCGAAACCCTGCGCCTGGAATTTCCCCGACCTGATCTGGTACCGGGCGTAGCTGCGCGCCGCCACCGCCTGCGCCTTCAAGGCCTCGGGAGGCCAGTCGGCCGGCATTTCCCGGCCGACCACGCCCAGCAGATAGTCCTCCAGGGGCAAGACGTTGATCAGGGTCAGTTTCCCGTCGCGGGCCTGCACCTCGAAGCTGCCCCGGTAAGGCAGGGTGCTGGAGGTGGTCAGCCTGCGGATGAAGTTCGGGCTCCCGGCGGCAGCGGGCCGAAGGGCCACCGGCCCCGGGTAGGTGCCCACGCCCTCGATCCCCACCCCCCCCGCCTGGGCGTAAAACCGGGTCACCTGGCCCGGCGCTCCCGAAACGATGACCTGGTTGGCCGCCAGGTTCACCAGTTGGTAGCCGTAGACGGCCCCCAGGCGAAACTCCACCGCGCCGGCCTCCAGCCCGACGCGAATGAGGGGGTTAGCCCCCGGCGGGGGGGGCGCCGCACTGGCCCGGGAGGCGGGAGCGGCGGGAAACCAGCCGGCCAGCCCGAACAGCAACGCCAGGCCCGCGGCGGCCAGGCGACGCGGGCCGATGAGTCGGAGGCGGACGATCCCGGAACGACCAAATAGCGACATGATCACCGAAATTCGACACCAAAGGCGCCTATTTCCTTCCCGGGGGCTGAAAAAGCCTGATTTCGGCCCGCAACTCCCCTTCCGCCAGGTCAAGAAAGCCCATGCTGGCGACCCGCGTCTGGCTGTTGGGGCTCCCCGGGTTCAGCAACAGGACGTTGTGCTTGACCCGGGGCCCTTCCGGTCCCCGCGGCTCGAAGGCGACCCGGTAGACGTCCATCATCGGCTTGTGGGTGTGGCCGAAGACGATGCAGTCGCAGGGTTCTTCGGCGATGAAGGGTTCGAGCACCGCCTGGTGCAAGAGTTCGATCACCATCGACTTGGTAACGTGCACCCCCCCGGCCTCGTCACCGTGGATCATGCCGATGCGCCGCCCGCCCAGTTCCACCACCCGGCGCCGCGGCAGGTGGATCCCCGGCTTGCCCCGGTCATGGTTGCCGGCGATGGCCCAGACGGGGGCGTAAGCCGAAAGGAATTCCAGCACCCCGGGGTGCACGATGTCACCGCAGTGCAGGATCGCGTCGCTGCCCGCCAGCGCTTCCAGCACCGGGGCTGGGATGGCCGGGTAGTCGGAAGGCACGTGGGTATCCCCCAGCACGGCAACTCTCATCACCGGAAGGCCTCCTCGAAAACCCCCATGCAGGCGTCCATCTCCCGGATGTGGGACAAAGCCTGGCGCAGCTTGTCATACCGGTCGGAGTCGGAGCCCTCCTCCCCCGGCGGACCGCCGCGGCGCTTGTGGATGGACGCCCAGGCCTGGTCGGGAAAGGTCAGCAGCGCGGCCAGCACCCTGAGTTCATCCGGCCGCAGCGGGGATACGGAGGAGTAGGCGCGCAGCATCAGCCGGGCCGACTCAATTTTCCACCCGTGCCGCAGGGTTCGCCGCAGCAGCCGCCAGACATCGGTGATGGGCAGGTCGATGGAGATAAAATCGAAATCGATTAGGTAACTCTCCCCGGCCGGGGTGAAAACAAAGTTGCGCGTCGCCACGTCCCCGTGGCAAAGGGGGTTCACCCCCGCGGCCTCCTTAACCAGCCGGCCGTAAGCCGACCGGGCCAGGGCTTCGCAGGACCGGCCGGCGCGGTCGCAAATCCAATCCGCGTGCTCCAGGAACAGCCGGTCGAAGGCCGACGGCGCGCTTCGGCTCGCGGCCTCCCGGCGGAAGCGCAGCAGTTCTTGCCGCCGAGAGGCCAGGCGGTCGGGCCAGCGGCCCAGGCGGTTGCGGTCGTGATCCTCCCTTGGGGGTCGAAAACCCTGGGAAGCCAGATGGAATTCCGCCAGGGTCTGGGCGATCGACTCCAGTTGAAGGGGGTCGCGGTAGTGGGGTTCGACCCCCGCGATCCAGCCGGTCAGCATGAAGTGCAGGTCCTCGCGGACGGTCACGTAGGGCTCGCCGCGAACGGTGGGGATCCAGGCCGCCATCCTGGCCAGGCCCCGCCTCCGCACGTGTTCCATGGCAGCGGCGATGAAGCGGACCTTGGCACTCCTCTTGTCCACCGGTTTCAGGCAGTAGGTGCCGCCGGTGGTCATCACTCTCCAGACGGTCTTCACCGGAACGAGCCGGTCCGGGCGGAGGCCCCAGTTTTCGAGTAAAACGGCGATTTGCCGGCGCTGATCCCGCTTCCGACCGCCGCCGGTCCCCATCCAACTCCCTCTTGGTTCTAGCACTCCACTTCCACCCGGGAGGTCCGGGGATAGGTGAACATCCGCACCTCCGCCTGCAACGTGCCGTCTCGAAGCTCAAGGTAGCCGACGCTGATCACGCGATGATCAGGACCGGCGAAGCCGGGGTTGAGAAGCAAGACCGGCCGGCGCACGTGGGCGAAGCGCCGCTCCCCCGGCGCGAACTCCCCCGGGTGCACCCCGACGTAAGGCCCCCCCGCGTGTCCGAAAAGCACGCAATCCAGTGGTCGAACGCGCCGGAACTGCGCCAACGCCCACTCCGCCAGTTGCCCACCGCCCGGGTCGCCGGCCCCGCCCGACTCGTGCCCGTGCAGCAATCCGATGCGGTAACCCTCCAGTTCCAGCACCCGGCGGTCCGGCAGCGGCGGATCGAAACCGGCGTCGTGTTCCCCCGCCACCGCCTCGACGGGGGCGAAGCTCCGGAGGGCCGCCAGCACGGGTGGCTCGTTGAGGTCCCCGCAGTGCAGGATGAGGTCCACCTCCTCCAGGGCGGTCCGCACCCCCGGGGGCAGGTCGCGGCCCTTGCGGGGAAGCTGGGTATCGGAAAGAACCGCAATCCGCACGGCCGTCATCCCCCCACTAAAGGCAGGCGCGCTCGAACTCAGCCAGAAACCGCTTGCACTCCTCGATCTGCCCCACGGCTCCCCGCATCTCCTTCACCCACCGGTTGTCGGACCAGTCCCGCTTCTCGCGCCTGCGGTAGTACACCCTGGCCAACCGCCAGGGCCGCTCGGGGAAGGTGAGCAAGGCGTGAAGCACCTGGTACTCCTCCCGAGCCAGCGGGCGGACCGAGGCGTAGCTCCCCAGGATGACCTGGGCCGGCGCCAGGCGCCACCCGGTCCGCCGGAGCGTCCGCCGGCATAGCTTCCAGAGGTCGGTCACGGGAAGGTCGACGCCGACCGAGTCGAAGTCGATGAGGTAAGCCTGACCGTCGCCGCCATACACGAAGTTCCGCGCCGCCGGGTCGCCGTGGCACACCGGCCTCGCCGCCGCCGCCGCCTCGCACAGAGAGCGGTACGGCGAGGACACCAACCTCTCCCGGGAAAGCCGGGCCAGGGCCAGCAACTGGTCCGCCGCGCCCGCCACCTGGCGGTCGAAGGGGCTGGGGTCGCTTGGCCGGCCGGCCCGGTCCGTCGCGTTAATCAACTCTTCGATGCGTTTCTCCAGTTGCTCGATCGTCCGCCCGAGCCGGACCTTCGGCTTCGCCCCCGGTTCCTCCGGCAACCCCTGGCCGGCGAGGTGAAAGCGGGCCAGCGTCCGGGCGGCCTCGGCCATCCGGGGGACGTCGCGGTAGCCGGGCTCCTCCCCGGACAGCCAGTCGGTCAGGAGGCAGTGGACACGGTCTTCCAGGCTCAAGAAGGGCTGTCCCTCCGCGGTGGGAATGAAGCGCGGGAGCAGGGTAAACCCATTGCGCCAGGCGTGCTCCACCACCGATGCCACGAAACGCACCTTGGCGGGGCGCGCTAGACTGACTTTCAGGCACTTCACCCCGCGGTCGGTCCTGACCCGGTAGATGCTCCGAAAGGACTCCGCCTCCAACGCCTGCAGGTTCCAGCGCCTGAGAATCCCGGGGATGTCCCGGCGGCGAAGTACGAAGTTCATCCCTGGCCTCCCCCGGCGCGCCGGAAGGCACGCCGCGCTAACCGTTGCCTCACGCTGACAGTATAGTGGCGTCCCGGGAAAATCGTTACCAGGAAAAAGCCAGCGGGGTGGCAGACAACCGCACCACCCCGCCCTTCGGGCCCCAATCCCGGGCCCTCTGCCAATCAATCGCCCGCCTGCATCCAGCCGCTCCACCAGTGGCCGCCGCCGCCCCCCGGCGCGCCCCCCGGCAGGAGCCCGGGCTGCATCACGCCACCATCCCGCTCGCTCCGCTCTAAGTCCTTTTCTTTCTCCTTGTCCCGGCCTTTGTCCTTGTCCTCGCTCGTGGCCTTTTCCTGGTCCTGCTCCTTGTCCTGTTCCTTTCCCTTCTCCTGGCCCTTTTCCAGCCCCCGCCCATCGCGGGACCGACCTGTCCCGGGCTGGGCACCCGGCCGGATGTGGATGCCCTGCTGCTCCAGGCGGTCCTTTACGCGGTCGAGGACTTCCTCCAGGTTCTCCCCTTTCAGTTTGGGCAGGACCTTGCCGGCGTCAAGCCCGGCCCGTTCGAGGACTTCCGCGATCCGGTGGGACTTTATCTCCGCCAGCCCGATCTTGTAGCCCTCCCGGTTGGCCTCCACCAGGACCGCCAGTTTGCCGGTGGACAGCCCCAGATCCTGGGCTTTCCGGCGGATCTCCGGGGAGGCTATGATGGCCACCACGGAGGCCTGCAGACGCTTCGTTCGCAGGGCCTTTTGCGCCGCCGCCTCGAGGGTCTTCTCTTGCAAGGTCTGGTCCAGGCCGGCGGGCAGCCGACTCACCATCGGCACGGTGGAGATCAGCACCGCGTTGGTCCGCTGGCTCTGGAGGTAGCCCTGCTCCAGGGCGAGCTCGGTAATGCGCGTCACCGCATCGGCCACCGTCATTCCGACCAGGTTGACCCCTCGCAGCAGGCCCTGGGCGTCGGCGTTCAGCGGGTTGGCGGCCAAAACCTTGCCCCGGGCGTCCACGGCCAGTTCCAGGCTGGGGTTGATATCGACCGTGACATAGGCCACCAGGTTGTTGGCGGGGACCTGGTCCTGGGTCGGGCCGGGACCCGTCTCCACGGCCACCCCGGGGGCGGGGGCCGGGCGGGTCTGCGGCCCGAGGCCGGCAGGTCCGCGCACGATCACCAACAGGGCCAGGGCGGCCGCAACCGCCAGCCCCACCCAGGCTGGACGCAAGGCGCGGCGCCAAACCGGAAGCCTCGCGGCCGGGGGCGGCCAGGCGAAGCTGACCTCCTCGCCCACCTGCCAGCCGGCCTCGGCTCGCGGGAGGCGCAAGAACTGCCCGTCGGGAGTGAGCACGATGGCCACTTCGTCCTGCCGATCCAACAATATACCATGCTGTCGGGCCATTGCTCCGCCTCCTCTCCTAGCGCTTGTAAAGGTATTCCTGGAGATGGGTGAGGTCCTCCATCAGCACGACGGCGACCGCGATAATATACTTTCGCTGCCGCTCCAACGTCTTCCGGCTGAGGTCGACCCTCGACTCGAGGGCGCGCAGCGGCAGCTCTTTTTTTTGGCGCAAATGAGCGCAGAGCTGTGGATCCCCGGCCAGTACCCGGGCGACCGCCATGGCGTTCCGCCGGGCGTCTTCGTGATGCGGGGAACTCTCCACCAGTTCCGCCAGGCTGATCCCGTACCCCCGTAACAGTTCAACGTAGCGCATGACCTCCTGGCGCCGCTCCCAGTTCTCCGTCTCCCTGGTGAACCCTTCCATCGCCTGCCGCGCGGCCGCCTGATTCTGGACGCGCCCGGAATCGTCCTCCTCCTCCAGGGAACTGAGAGGCAACTCCGCGTGGGCCGACTCCCGCCGGAAGTAGTCGATCAAGCGGCGCTTGACCACCACTTCGGCGAAACCGATGAAGGACGCTCCCCGCGAGGCGTCGTAGCCTTCGATGGCCTCGTTGAACGCCATCAGGGCGATGCTCACCTCGTCATCCTCACCCAGACGGACGTACCGGCCGCTCGATCGCGAGGCCATCCGCAGCATCAGGGGGGTGTAGCGAGCGATCAGCCGCTCCCGGGCTTCCGCGTCGCCTTTCCGGGCCAGGGCCACCAGTTCCTCGGGTGAAGCGTTATCGGCGGATGGCCCGCCCTTCCGGAAGGAAAAACCCAACGGCTTCACCTCGCTCGGACATCAGAGTAATTCGCCACGAAACGGTCGTTTCTGGGGGTTTGTAGGGTCGCCGGTCTCAGCGCCCGCGAAAAAACGCCAGGAGCAGACTCAGGATGATGCTCAACAGGATCGAAGTGGCCAGGGGAAAGTACAAGCTGAAGTTGCCTCGCTGGACGTAGATGTCCCCCGGCAGGCGGCCCACACCCGGCAGGCGGCTCCCCAGAGTCAGCAGCCCCCCCAGAACCAGCAACACCGCTCCCATGAGGATCAAGACCCTTCCCAGGCCGCCCGGACCGTTCAGCATCGCGATCCCTCCTACCAAAGGCGCCCCTGGCCCGCCGCCTCACCCGGTGGACGCTTTCCCAGGTGCTCGTACGCCAGCCGGGCGGCGATCCGGCCCCGCGGGCTCCGCTGCAGAAAACCGATCTGGAGCAGGTACGGCTCGTAGACGTCCTCGATGGTCTCAGCCTCCTCGCTGATCGCCGCGGCCAGGGTCTCCACCCCGACCGGGCCACCGTCGTACTTCTCGATGATCGTCCGCAGCAACTGGCGGTCGATCAAATCCAGGCCCAATTCGTCGATCTCCAACATGGCCAGGCCCTCCGTCGCCACCCCGCCGTCGATCGCGCCGCCGGCCTTGATTTGGGCGAAATCCCGCAGCCTTTTCAGCAGACGGTTCGCCACCCGCGGGGTTCCGCGCGACCGCCGGGCGATTTCCCGCGCCCCCGCCCCGTCCACCGGGACCCCCAGAATGCGGGCCGAACGGTGCATGATGGACGTGAGTTCGTCCTCGGTGTAGAACTCCAGCCGGTGAATGACCCCGAAGCGGTCCCGCAGGGGCGACGTCAGCGAACCGGCGCGCGTGGTGGCCCCGACCAGGGTGAAGCGGGGGAGGTTCAGGCGCAGCGAACGGGCGCTGGGGCCCTTGCCGACGATCAGGTCCAGGGCGTAGTCCTCCATGGCCGGGTAGAGAATCTCCTCGACCGTCCGGTTCAGGCGGTGAATCTCGTCGATGAAGAGCACGTCGTGCTCGCCCAGGTTGGTCAGGATCGCCGCGAGGTCCCCCGGCCGCTCGATGGCCGGACCCGAGGTGGTCCGGATTCCGACCTCCAGTTCGTTGGCGATGATGTGCGCCAGGGATGTCTTTCCCAGCCCGGGAGGGCCGTACAGCAGCACGTGGTCCAGGGCCTCGCCGCGCTCCCGCGCCGCGGCGATGAAGATTCGCAAAGCCTCCTTGGCCCGCTCCTGCCCGGGAAAGTCATCCAGCCGGCGCGGGCGCAAGGTGAGATCGAGCCCCGCGTCGTCCAACCGGGCCTGACCTGAAACGATTCGCCCTTCGGATTCCTCCGCTTCCTCGTGCCCCGCCGGCAATGTTTTGACCTCCCGTTTAGTAGCGGTTCAACCGGCCCAGGGCCAGCCGCACCAGGGTCTCGGCCGTGGCCCCCGCACCCGCCGCGGCCCGCGCCTCCTCCAGCGCCGGCCCCGCCTCCCCGGGGGTGTAGCCCAGCCCCAGCAGGGCCTGTTGGGCCTCATCAAGGGAATCGGCCGTGGCGGCTACCTCCGGTGCCGAGGCCCCGGGTTCCCCCCGCACCGAACCGACCTTGTCCTTGAGTTCCAGGGCGATCCGCTGGGCCAGCTTCTTGCCCACGCCGGGAACCTTCTGCAGGCGGCCCGCGTCGGCGAAAGTCACCGCCCGCCGGAACTCGTTGGGAGCCAGCGCCGAAAGCACGGAGAGGGCCACCTTCGGCCCGACCCCCGACACTCCGAGCAGTTCCTCGAAAATCCCCTGCTCGTCCTCGGTAGCGAAGCCAAAGAGGACCAGGGCGTCCTCGCGGACGTGCAGCACCGTTCGCAGCCGGCACTCCTGCCCGGCGGCCGGCAGGCGTGACAGGGTGGAGCGCGGCACCTGCACCCGGTAGCCGACCCCTCCCACGTCGATGAGTACATGGTCGCCGGCGACGTGGGCCAGCGCCCCGCGCAAGAACCCGATCACCCCAACACCTCCCCGGGTCCGCCCTTCACCGCCCCGGCGCTTTCCGGCTCCGCTCGCCGCCGGCCGCCAGCCGCTCCTCCATCCGCCTGGACTGGGCGCAGCAGATCGCCACCGCCAGGGCGTCGGCGGCGTCATCGGGCCGCGGAATGGCCTCCAAGTCCAGGATCAACTTCACCATCTCCTGCACCTGGCGCTTCTCAGCGCCGCCGTAGCCGACCACCGCCTGTTTGACCTGGGGGGGCGTGTACTCGGCCACCCGGAGTCCCGCCTGGGCCGCGGCCAATAGTACCACTCCCCGCGCCTGCCCCACCGCCAGGGCGGTGCGAACGTTGCGGTTAAAGAACAGTTCCTCCACCGCCAGCACGTCCGGCCGGTGGGCCTCGGCCAGTTCCGACACCCGGCGGTGAATCTCCAGCAGCCGGCCCGGCAGGGTGGTTTCCGCGGCCGTCTCGACGCAACCGTAAGCGACCGCCCGGTAGCGGTCGCCCTGCCCCTCCACCACTCCGTACCCGGTCGTCGCCGTACCCGGGTCGATCCCCAGCACCAACAACCGCGCCACCTCCCGCTTGAACTGGGCCAAGGGACGGCCTTGGGCGCAGTGATCGGCCAGCAGGCGGTGCTTGGCGCGGCTGCAGAGTTCCGCGATGGCCTCCAGCAAGACCGCGAGTTCGCTGGCAAGACGATGCCCCGTCTATCAATTTCGACGGGGCGGGGTGAATTCCCTCTTGGTGGCGGCCGCGCCTACTCTTCGTATCCCTCCAGGTACTGAGCCACTTCCTCGTCGCCCTTGACCTCGATCCCCTGGCGCAGCAACTCCCGCTCGCGCAGGGGCAGGCGGCCGGCCGGAATGGAGGTCACCCGCAGGACGGGAGCGCCCGGGCGCAACTTCCCCGCGAAGATGGCGACATAGCCGTCCTGGAGGCTGATGGTGCGATAGACGCGGCGTTCCTCCGCGAACCCGTCGGGGTCGGAACCCTCGACGGTCATTGATAGGACCACTCGCGCGGCGGTGAACTCCGTCACCGTATACTGGGGAAACAGGCGCTGGACGGCCCCCTCGGTCAAGTTGAGCATTTCCCTGGGCGCGGCGTGGACCTCCGTGACCAGGCGGCCGGACTCCGCGTACCGGACCCGGTAAACCACCTGGGTATCGGGCCCGATCCGGACCTCGCGCGCGGGCTGGAGCGCGGGGGCCGCCGCGCTTTCCTCCGCGGAAGGGGCGGGCTCCGGCGGAAGGTACCGCTCCGGCGGCTGGAAAAACCGCATGAAGGCCGCCACCACCGCCAGCACGACCGCCAGCGCCAGCAGACCCACCGCCCACGCGTGACTCCGCCGCCGGGCCCAGGTGGTGAGATACCGCGACTGATTCAATTACGCCGCCTCCTGGGCAGAAGTTTGTGAGTTAGCTTTTCCCAGGAGACGGCAAAATATTCAGGCCTGACCAGTTAATGCCGGAGGAGTTCGCCCCGGCCAGGGCGAAAGCAGAGAGCCATGCCGAACCTCTTGCGCCGGAACCCTTTCAGCCGGCGGGCCGCCGTCGGAAAACCGGGCTTCAGCCCGGCGCGCCAGGCGGGTCTGGCCCTGTTGACCCTGGTCTTGTTGGCGGGCCTCGCCCGCCTGCTGTTCCCCGCGCGCCCGGGGGCGGGGGGCGGCGGCACCACCTCTATCCCTTCCGACGGAAGCGATCCAAACGCTTATCCGCCCGTCTTCTCGGCCGGTCGCGGCGCGAATGGCGAACCCGAGGTGAAGCTGCTGGCGGTCGGTGACCTGATGCTGGCCCGGGGCGTGGACTCGATGATCGGCAAACACGGTCTGGGTTACCCCCTGGAGTTGGTCGCCTCCCGGATGGCGGACGCCGATCTGACCCTGGCCAACCTGGAATCCCCCCTCGGCACCAGAGGCCATCCCCTCCCCCGCAAGGGGATCTGGTTCAGGGCGCGGCCCGAAGCCGTGCGGATCCTTCGCCAGGGCGGCGTGGACCTGGTGACCCTGGCCAACAACCACATCCTCGACTACGACACCGACAACTTCCTGGAGACCCTCGACCTGCTGCGCCAGAACGGGGTGGCCTATTTCGGCGGCGGGCGGAACCTGGAGGAGGCCCGGCGGCCCCTGGTCCTCCGGCGCAAGGGCCTGCGGATCGCCTTCCTGGGCTACAGCCAGTTCGCCGACCTGGTCTTTTCCTGGAGCTATCCGCGCCCCTTCCGCGCCGCCGATGACCGCCCCGGCATCGCCCCGATGCAGGACGACCTGGTGCTCCAGGACATTGCCCGGGCGCGCCGGGAAGCCGACGTGGTGGTGGTCGCCTACCACTGGGGCGATGAGTACCAGAACCTCCCCACCCCCGACCAGGTCCGCCTGGGGCGCGCCTCCATCGACGCCGGGGCTTCGGTCGTGCTCGGGTTTCACCCCCACGCCATCCAGGGCCTCGAACGTTACAAGGGGGGCCTGATCGCCTATAGCCTGGGGAACTTCGTGATGGACCAGTACGATCCGGTCACCCTGGAGAGCATGATCGTGGAAATGCGTCTCACCCGCCAGGGAGTGGTCGACGTCCAGGTGACCCCGGTGAGGATCGAGGGCTGGCGCCCCCGCATCCTGGAAGGCCAGGAGCGGGAGTGGCTGGGCAAAAAAATAGCCCGCCTGAGCGAGCAGATCGGCCGCTAGTACCCGACGTGCCCTTGGCGCGGCCACTCACGGCTGCAGCCGGGCCAGTTCGTCCTCCGGAATGTCGAAGTTGCTGTGCACCCGCTGCACGTCCTCGTGGTCTTCCAGGGTCTCCATCAACCGCAGCATCCGCTGCGCCTCACTGCCCCGCAGCTCCACCGTGGACTGCGGCACCAGGGTGATATCGGCCGCCGAGACCTTCTGGCCGGCGCGCTCCAGGGCCTGCCGGACGGAGTCGAGTTGCTCCGGGGCGGTGAGGATCTCGTAGTTGTCGCCCTCCTGCTGCACGTCCTCCGCCCCGGCCTCCAGGGCCTGCAGCAGCAGGTCGTCCTCACCCACGCCGACGTCCCGCTTGGTGAGCGCGATCAGACCCCGCCGCGTAAACATCCACCCGACGCAGCCCGCCTCCCCGAGATTGCCGCCGTTACGGGAAAAAATATAGCGGACCTCACTGGCGGTGCGGTTGCGGTTTTCGGTCAGCGCCTCCACCAGCACCGCCGCCCCGCCCGGCCCGTAGCCCTCGTAGGTCAGTTCCTCAAAGGAGGCCCCCTCGAGGTCGCCGGCGCCTTTCTGGATGGCGCGGTTGATGTTGTCGACCGGCATGTTGGCCTCGCGCGCCTTCTGGATCACCGTCCGCAGGCGGAAGTTCCCCTCCGGGCTGGGCCCGCCCTTGCGGACCGCCACGATGATCTCCCGCGCGACCTTGGAGAAGACCTTGCCCTTCTGTTCGTCGACCTTGGCCTTGGTGCGCTTGATGTTAGCCCATTTGGAGTGGCCGGACACCCCGATTCCCCCCTCATCGCCCTGGGGCTATTCTAGCACAGGCCCGATTTGGGCGGCAACAGCGCCGGGGCGGCTAGGCCGGGGCGGCGGGCGGCAGGCCCCGCTTGTGCTCCGACCGGGTCGCCAGGCCCTCGATCCGGGCGGCGACGGCGGGGTCCGCCTGCCCGGTGAGCAAGTAGCGGTCCAGGACCTGGTAGGTCAACCCCATCTCGCCCTCATCCGTCTGACCCTCCCACAGGCCGGCGGACGGAGGCCGGTCGATGACCGGTTGCGGAACTCCCAGGTGCACCGCCAATTCGCGCACCTGGGACTTCACCAGGTTGCCCAGCGGCAGCAGGTCGACCCCGCCGTCGCCGTATTTGGTGAAGTAGCCGACCGCCAGCTCGGAGCGGTTGCCGGTACCGACCACCAGGTAGTTGCGCAGGTTGGCTTGGAAATACAAGGTGGTCATGCGCAGGCGGGGTTTCAGGTTGGCCGCGGCCAGGCCCCGGCCATCCACCTCCTGCCCCCCGGCGAGGGTCGCCAGCAACCGGTCATAGACCTCGTCCAACGCCACCGTCCGGACCTCGATCCCGAAGGTTTCGGCCACCCGCCGGGCCTCTTCGGCGTCGCGGGGGTTGGAGTGGCAGGGCATGATCACTCCCAGCGCCCGTCCGGGAAAGGCCCTGGCGCACAGGCCCGCCACCACCGCCGAGTCGATGCCGCCGGAAAGCCCCACCACCGCTCCCTCGCCGCCCGCCGACCGCACCTGGTCCCGGAGCCACTCGACCAACCGCTGCGCGCGGGCTGCCACCTGCACGCTCATCCTACCACCCCTTCCGGAGATTGCCCTTCCCCAGCATCTTACCATCAGGGGGACGGCCCGGCAACGAGGCGGGACCGCGGGTCATTCGGTGATCGCGGTGGTGACCACCTCCACCACCCGGGCCTTGACGTAAACGTTCTTGATTTCAATCGCCCCCTCGGGAAAGCGGTAGCGCGTCCGGACCACTACGGCGACCTTGACCGTAAAGGTGCCGGGGCGCTCCCAGACCACCGAGAACACCCGGCCCGGGTCGACGGTGACCTCCAGTCGCTCGACGTGGGGCGGCTCATCCACCCGGGGCTCGGCGCGGAACTC
>JAJYMS010000018.1 GCA_021786825.1 Bacillota bacterium
GGTGTGCCCGACGTATTCCCCAACCAGGTCGGCCCGCTCGGCTTCCACCAGGTGGCCGCGCGGCAGCACCCCCATGGCCCGGTAGACCCGGCCGAGGATGCGGGCCACGGTCGTCTTCCCGGTGCCGGGGTTCCCCTTCATCACCATGTGGAGGACCACCGGCTCACACCTGAGGCCGGCCTCCTGGCGGCGCTCCTGGATCTCCATAAAGGCTTGGATCTCCTTCACCAGCGCCTTGACCTGCCCCAGGCCGACCAGGCTGTCCAGTTCCCCCATCGCCTCCTTGATCCTGGCGGCGCGGGACTGCTCCCCTTCCGGGTGGCCCGGCTGCTCCGCCTCCAACCGTCCCAGAAAAGCAAGGGCGGAGGATGGACTCCATCGCCCCTCCTCCACCCAGGTCAAGGCGTCTTCGGCAGAACGCGGCTGGCGGGGAAGGTCGGGCGCGCTCCTCAAGGCACAGGTCACCCCCCGCCATGTATACGCGCCGCCGCTGTCCGGGGTGCCACCTCCCCCCTTCCGATCACTGGCGGGTGCCCGCCCGCCGGGGGGAACTCAGCAGCAGGGGCAGCACCGCCAGCACGACGAAGTGGCGCGCCCGCGCCAGGTACTCCGCCAGGTTTGCCACCGCCTCCCCCGATCCGGCGTGCGCCCGCTCGTGCGCGATCACTTCATCCCGTTCAACCGGCCGCAGGGACTCGTCCACCACGATCAGGCCCAGCTTCCCGATCCGCAGGCCGTCCACCGGCAGCTCGGCCAGGCGGACGCCGGCGGCCGTTGGAAGGGACACCGGTTGCGACCGGGCAAAGGCCTCAAAGGCTTCGGAGGTGAGGTAGGCCAGCGCCAGGGCCACCACCAGGGCGTTCCCGGTGCCAAGGCGCGCGGCCTCGGCCACCCCCACCACCGCCAGCGGAACCAGCAGGTGACTGGACACCCGGTCCTTGAATAGGGCGATCAGGGGCTCGCGGCTGCTGATGGTCTGGCCGATCGCCACCAGCGCGTGGTTGAGGAAGTAATAGGACAGGGCCGCCGCCCAGGGCATCCCCGTCAGGTGGTAAACGCTGGCCGAAAGGTTGATCCCGATGCAGAACATCGCCAGGTTAAAAACCTTGAAGTGCCACGGGATGAAGGGCAGGGACCGCCCCGGCCAGACCAGGTAATGGAGCAGGACCATCGCTACCGCGTACCACGGCTCCCCCCGCACCGCCGCCACCACAAAGGCGAAAATGGTGAAGTCGTAGTAACTCTCCTTGAACTTGATCCCGGCGAAAAAGGCCGCCACGGAGAAGGCGTAGTAGGGAACCAGCACCCGCAGGGGCACGAAAGGGTGACGGGGCATCAGCCATAAAGCGGCCAGTCCCCCGGCCGCCACCAGTAAAATGTATGCCTTTGCCTGGGGTGGAAGGCGCCTGCGCCCGACCGCCACCCGGGGGCCTTCAGCCGACGTTTTCTTCCGCCACCAGTACCTCCACCACCCGCACCAGTTGGCGAATCTGGCGGGCTGAAAGTTCGCCGCGTTCCCGCTTCCGGAAGGCGATCTGCAGGGTGTCCACCAACCGGTCCCAGTAGGCTCGCTCCTCTTCGGACAGCGGGGTGTCGTCCTCCAGCAGCTTGCGGTCCCCGATCCTGGCCGAAAGCTCCCGCAGGTTGGGCGGCAGGGTGGGCGGCGGGAGGTGCCCGGCCTCGAACATCAACCGCTCGTAGCTGACCCCCAGATAGGGAAAAATCTTCTTGAGGATGCGGGGGGATGGTGGGCTGTAAATCCCGTTTGCGCAGCGCGACAGGTAGGAGTGATCCACTCCCGACATCTCTCCAAGCTGGCGGAAGGACAAGCCTCTAGCCGCCATGGCCGCACGCAGGTAGTCGCCGAAGGCCACGCCGATACCTCCTCATATCTTCCGCCCGCTACCGCCGACGGATTCCCTGGTGTACCCCAGTCTTCGCCGCGGCGGGGTCAATTTCCTGCTACCGGTGCTTTTTCCCCAAGGAACCAGTCGCAACGGCCGGCGACAGTGCAAAAGGCCCGCCGTTCCGGCAGGCCTTTCCTGGCTACTCTTCTTCCCGGCGGGCGTCCACCTGGGCGAAGTTGTGGTTCACTGGGCGGGAGGGAGTGATGGTGGAGAGGGCGTGCTTGTACACCAGCATCTGTCTGCCCTCATTCTCCAGGATCACGGTGAAGTTATCGAACCCCTTCACCATCCCCTTGAGTTGAAACCCGTTGACCAGGTAGACGGTGACCAGGATGTTCTCCTTGCGAACCTGGTTGAGGAAGCCGTCTTGCAGGTTGATCAGGGGCTTTGACAATCTTGTTCTCCTCCCACGTGAAGCTCTCTGGCTTGGTGTAACCCGAATTCAGTTCTACACCCTACCCCATTTTCCCTCTACCAGTCTGACTATGTCTGCCACCACGTCCTTAATATCCCTATCCTCTCCCGCCGGAATCCACCGTATGCGGGAGTCGCGCCGGAACCAAGTCAGTTGCCGTTTGGCATACCTCCGGGTATTTCGCTGGATCAGCGCGACGGCCTCTCCCAGCGCCACTTCCCCCCGCAGATGGGAGATCAACTCCCGGTACCCCAAGGCCTGCATTGCGTACAGCTCCGGACCGTAGCCGGCCTCCAGCAGTTCCCGCACCTCCCGAAGCCAGCCGGCATCGATCATCGCCTCGACCCGGGCGTCGATGCGCCGGTACAGCGCCGGCCGCTCGATTTCAAGCCCCACCGGCAACAAGTCGTAGGCGCCGGCTGACCCGCGCTCCAGGGCGACGGGGTGGCCCGTCAGCAGGCAGACCTCCAGGGCGCGGACGACGCGCCGCCGGTCGTGGGCATGGATCCGCTCCGCGGCGGCCGGGTCGGCCTTCCGGAGCCGGCTGTGCAACGCGTCCGGCCCCTCCACCTCGGCCAGGGCCGCCAGTTTGCGCCGCAGGTCCGCGTCCCCCTCGAGCGGGCTAAAGTGAAAGTCCTCGGTCACCGCCTGGACGTAGAGGCCGGTGCCCCCGACCAGCATCGGCAGGCGCCCCCTCCCGGCGATATCCTCGATCGCCCGCCGGGCCAGCGACTGAAACTCGGCCACGCTGAAGGGATGGTCGGGCGCGAACAGGTCGATCAGGTGGTGGGGAACGCCGCGGCGTTCCGGGCTGGTCGGTTTGGCGGTGCCGATATCCATGCCGCAATACACCTGCATGGAATCAGCCGAGACAATCTCCCCCCCGACCCGCCGGGCGACTTCGACCGATACCTCGGTCTTGCCCACGGCGGTCGGGCCGACGATGGTCAGGAGCCGCGTCCCCTTGCCGCCACCTGGCTTGGCGCCCCGGTTCATACCCATGCCCGCTCCGCTCCTAACCCCGCTTGAACCGGCGGTCCACTTCGCCCTGCGACAGGCAGACCACGGTGGGACGGCCATGCGGGCAACTGAACGGGTTCCTCGCCCGCGCCAGGCGCCGCAAGAGCTGGCTGACCTCAGCCGGGTCGAGCCGGTCCCCCGCTCGCACCGAGGCGTGGCACGCGGCCAGGGCCTCGAGAACCTGGCGGCGCCGCCGCAAGGGGTCTCCGCCCCGCTCCCCCTCCCGCAGCCGGTCGAAGAAGTCGCGCAAGAGCGCCCGCGCCTCCCCGGCCGTCGCCGCCAGCGGCGCCGGCAGAGCCTGGACGACCAGGGTGCGCCCGCCGAAAGGTCGCGCGTCAATTCCCACCTTGCGGATCTCCTCCTGGTACTCCTCCCACCGGAACCACTCCTCCGCCGAGAGGTCCAGGTCCACCGGCAGCGCCAGGTACTGGGCGGCAATACCCGCCGCCTCCGCCTGGTCCTCCAATTCCTCCAGGTTGATCCGCTCGTGGGCGGCATGTTGGTCGATGAGGTACAGGCCCTCCTCGCCCTCGCACACCAGGTAGGTCCCCCGGAACTGTCCCAGCGGCCGCAAGCCAGTCAGGAAGTCGCCGGGCCCGGCGGGGTCGGCGCCGGCGATCCACTGCCGCGGGTAGGTCGCCGCCGTTTCGGCGGTCGCCAGCGGTGACCAGCGCGCCCCGCCCGACGTTTCGTCCGACGCCCCGCCCGACGCGCCGCCCTCCCGAACTTCCGCCCCCGCATCGGCCTTCGCCGGCCCCAGGCCGGGCACCAGCCGCCTTCCTCCCAGCGCCTCCCGGAGCGCCCGGTACACGGCCGCGCGTACTTCCTGCTCCCGGCTGAAGCGGACCTCCAGCTTGGTAGGGTGTACGTTCACGTCCACCGCCGCCGGATCCAGTTCAACGTAGACCACCGCCACGGGGTAGCGTCCCACCGTCAGCAACCCCCGGTATGCCTCCTCCAGCGGGTACCGGAGGGCCTGGCTGCGAACCGGGCGCCGGTTCACGAAGTAGTACTGTTGGGCCCTGCCGGCCCGGGACTGCTCCGGGAGCCCGGCGAAACCCCACACCCGCAATCCTCCCCAGGTCCCCTCGAAGGGGACCATCCGGCGCGCCGCCTCCTGCCCCAGCACCGCGGCCACCGCGTCAATGGCCCGCCCGCTGCCGGGGGTGGCCAGGAGGATCTGCGTCTCGTTCTCCAGGCGCAGGGCGCAGCCCGGCGACGCCAAGGCCAGCCGCGCAAAGGCCTCCACGGCTTGTCCCAGTTCGCTTTTGGCCGAGCGCAGGAACTTCAGCCGCGCCGGCGTGTTGTAGAAGAGGTCGCCCGCCGTGATCCTGGTCCCCGGTGGGGCCGCCGTCTCGCCGACCCCGACCAGGCGTCCGCCCTCCACCGTCACCCGCGTCGCCAGATCGCTCCCCGGCAGGCGGGTGACCAGCTCCAGGCGCGACACCGAAGCGATGCTGGGAAGGGCTTCGCCGCGAAAGCCGAGGGTGTGGATGGCGTGGAGGTCGCCGGCGTCCCTCAGCTTGGAGGTGGCGTGGCGCCGTAGGGACAGCTCGGCGTCCCGCGGGCTCATCCCGCAGCCGTCGTCGACGACGCGCACCAGCCGCCCGCCCCCCTCCTCCAGCCGCGCGGCAATGCGCCGGGCCCCGGCGTCAAGGCTGTTCTCGACCAGCTCCTTCAGCACTGAGGCCGGCCGTTCCACGACCTCGCCGGCGGCGATCTGGTTGGCGGTGTTATCGTCCAGGATCTGAATGCGGTCAGCCATCCTGCCTCAACCTCTCCTGCCAGGCGAAGAGCAGTTCGAGCGCCCGCCGCGGGGTCACGTCGAGCAAGTCCAGTTGACGCACTTCCTCCAAAACCGGGTGGGGGGTCGGTTCCAGGAAGGAGAGCTGCGTCGCCCGCTCCGCCGCCGTCTCGTGCCGGCCCCCCTTGGCCGCCTGCAGCGCCTCGAGGGCTTCCAGCACCTCCCGGGCTCTTTCGATCACCTCGCGCGGCACTCCCGCCAACCGGGCGACCTGAATCCCGTAGCTGCGGTCCGTCCCACCCCGGACGATTCGCCGCAGGAAGACGATCTCCTCGCCCTTTTCCTTCACCGCCACCGAGAAGTTCTTGGCCCCCGGCAGCAGGTGCTCCAGTTCGGTCAGTTCGTGGTAGTGGGTGGCGAACATGGTGCGCGCCCCCACCCGGGGACCGTGAACATACTCGGCCACCGACCACGCGATGGCCAGCCCGTCCAGGGTGCTCGTGCCGCGGCCGATCTCATCCAGCAAGACCAGGCTGCGGCGCGTGGCCGAGCGCATGATGTTGGCCGTCTCGGTCATCTCCAGCATGAAGGTCGACTGCCCGGTGGCCAGGTCGTCGGCCGCCCCCACGCGGGTGAAGATCCGGTCCACCAGCCCCACGCGAGCGGCGCGGGCCGGCACGAAGCTGCCCACCTGGGCCATCAGCGCGATCAGGGCCACCTGCCGCAGGTAGGTGCTCTTGCCGCCCATGTTGGGCCCGGTGATGATGAGCAGGCGGTGCTCCCCGCCGTCCAGCAGCACGTCGTTGGGGACGAAACCCTCCGCCCCGAGAATCTGGTCCAGTACCGGGTGCCGGCCATCGGTGACGGCGATGACGTCCGAGTCGTCCACCAGCGGCCGCGCGTACCCGCGCTCCACCGCCACCTGGGCCAGCCCCGCCAGGGCGTCCAGGGAGGCGACGGCCCGCCCGTTGCGCTGCAGCGTGGCCCCGTGCCGGGCCACCTGCGCCCGGATCCCCAGGAAGAGCTCGTACTCCAGCGCCGTGACCCTTTCCTCGGCCCCCAGGACCAGGCTCTCCTGCTCCTTCAGTTCGGGGGTGACGAAGCGCTCCCCGTTGGCTAGGGTCTGCTTGCGCGTGTATTCGGGTGGCACCGCGCCCAGGTTGGCGCTGGTCACCTCGAGGTAGTAACCGAAGACCCGGTTGTAGCCGACCTTGAGCGACTTGATGCCGGTCCGCTCGCGCTCCTGCGCCTCCAGCCGGGCGATCCACTGTTTGCCGTCCCGGCTGGCAGCCCGCAACTCGTCCACCTGCTGGTCGTACCCGGTTCGGATCAGTCCGCCCTCCGTGAGCAGCGCGGGAGGGTCGTCCACGACCGCCCGCGTGATGAGTTGGGCGACCTCCTCCAGGGGATCGAGTTCCGCCCCCAGGGCCTGCAGGAGGGGGCTCGGGGTCCGAACCAACAGCTCCCGCAGGTGGGGCACGACCGTGAGCGAGGTCCGCAACGCGACCAGGTCGCGGGCGTTGGCGGTGCCGCCGGCGCACCTCCCGGCCAGCCGCTCCAGGTCGTAGACGGAACCCAGCAGTTCGCGCACGTCCGCCCGCAGGAAGGAGTCCTCGACCAGGGCCTGAACCGCCTCCAGCCGCGCGTCGATGGCGGCTCGTTCCCGCAGGGGACGCTCGATCCAGCCCCGCAGCGCCCGGCCTCCCATCGCCGTCACCGTTTGGTCCAGGCAGGCCAGGAGCGTCCCGCCTCGCGCCCCCTCGCTCAGCCGGGCCGTCAGCTCGAGGTTGCGCCGGGTCGCCGCGTCCAACTCCATGAAGTCCCCGGGGAAGTAGACGAGGAGGGTGGTCACCTGGCGGGCCGGGCACTTCTGAGCGTCCTCGATGTACTGCAGCAGGGCCCCCGCGGCCGAGACCGCCGCCGGCAGGTCCTCGCAGCCGAACCCGCGCAGCGAAGCGGTCCCAAAGTGCCGGGTGAGCTTCCGGTACGCCGCCTCCCAGGCGAAGGACGCCTGCTGATAGGCGCCCAACACCGCGCCGATACCCTGGCAAAGCGGCTCCAGCACCGTCGAAAGGCCGTCCGCCGCAGGCTCCAGGACCACCTCCGCCGGCCGCAGGCGGCCGATCTCGTCCGCCAGCAGCCGCAGGGCCGACTCGCCGGTCAGCTCGGTGGTGGCAAACTCTCCCGTGGACACGTCGCTGCAGGCCAATCCCACCCGGTCCCGCTGCCCCGCCACCGCCACCACGTAGGTGCTGCGCCGTTCCTCCAGCAGCGCGGGATCCACCACCGTCCCGGGAGTGATCACCCGGGTGACCTCGCGCCGGACGATCCCCCGGGCCTGGCGCGGGTCCTCGACCTGGTCGCAAATGGCGACCTTCTGGCCGGCCGCGATCAGCTTCTGGATGTAGCCGGTGGCCGCGTGGTAGGGAACGCCGCACATCGGGACGCGCCCCAGGGACTTTCCCGCCTCGCGCCCGGTGAGGGCGATCTCCAGCAACCGCGAGGCCAGGACCGCGTCCTCAAAGAACATCTCGTAGAAGTCCCCCAACCGGAAGAAGAGGATCGCGTCGGGGTACTTCTCCTTGATGCCCCGGTACTGCTCGATCATGGGCGTCTCGCCGTTCATCAGCTTGGCTCCCGCCGGGGCCTCGGCGCCCCGCCGTGAAGGGTCCAGGTGCGGGCGGCCAGCACTTCGACCGTCGCCAGTTCCCCCGCGAGCTCGCCTTCCCCGGGGAACAGCACGATCTTGTTGCCCCTCGTCCGGCCGGTGAGCATTTCCGGGTTGCTCCGGGACGGGCCTTCCACCAGCACCTCCACGACCCGCCCCACCAGCTCGCGGTTGCGCCGCAGGCTGACGGCGTTCTGGAGGGTCATCAGGCGCGCCAGCCGCTCCTTCTTGACCTCCCGTTCCACCTGCTCGGGCAGGGTTGCGGCGGGGGTCCCGGCGCGGGCCGAAAACATGAAGGTGTAGGCCGCGTCAAAGCCGACCTCGCTCACCAGGTCCAGCGTCTCCCGGAACTCGGCTTCCCCCTCGCCCGGAAAGCCGACGATCACGTCGGTGGTGAGGCTCACGCCCGGGATGCGGTCCCGGATCAGGCCAACGAGGCCCAGGTAGTGCTCCCGGGTGTAGGAGCGCCGCATCGCCCGCAGGACGGCGTTGGAGCCGGACTGGACCGGCAGGTGCACGTGTTCGCAGGCGTGGCGCGCGGCCGCGATGGCCTCGACCATCTCCGGGGTGAAGTCCCGCGGGTGGGGCGTCATAAACCTGATTCGTTCGATGCCCTCGATCCCGTCGACCTCCCGCAGCAGGTCGGCGAAGCTGAGCCGCGGTCGAAGGTCCTTGCCGTAGGCGTTGACGTTCTGGCCGAGCAGGGTCACCTCCTTGTACCCTGCCGCCGCCAACCCCTCCACCTCGCGCCGGATCTCCTCCAGCGGCCGGCTGCGCTCCGGGCCCCGCGTGCCGGGGACGACGCAGTAGCTGCAGCGCTTGTCACACCCGTGGATGATGGTCACCCAGGCCTTGACCCTGCCGGCGCGGAGCACCGGCAGCTCGGCGGCGTCCTCCCGGGCCTCCGGCCACACCTCCACCACCGTACCCGGGGCGCCCCGGGCCTGGGCCACCAGTTCGGGCAGGCGGTGGAGGTTGTGCGTCCCCAGGACCAGGTCCAGGTGCGGGGCGCGCTTCAGCACCCGTTCCAGCTCATCCTGGTGCTGGGGGAGGCAGCCGGCCATCCCCACGATCAGCCCCGGCCGCGCGCGCTTGAGCGCCTTCAGGTCACCGACCGTGCCCAGGATCTTATCCACCGCCGTCTCCCGGATGGAGCAGGTATTGACCAGGATAACATCGGCCTCCTCCGCCCGCTCGGCCTCGGAGAAGCCCATGCCCCGCAGGAGTCCGGCCATGATCTCAGAGTCGTGCTCATTCATCTGGCAACCGTAGGTCTTGATCAGGTACTTCATGTTCCCTACGATACCACGTCGGAGGCCCTTCCACCATCGCCGCTACCGCACCAGCCAGGACCCCACGACCAGCAAGCCGGCCACGACCGGCAGGTGCCAGCGCAGGACGTCTATCTCCCCAAACCGGGCGGCCAACAGCAGGAACGTCCCGATGGTGATCACCCGGCCGATCCCCAGGGGGATCTCCCGGGCGGCGATATACTCGATCCGCAGCCGCGGCCCCTCGCCCTGGCTCTCGATGGCCTCGAAGCTCAGGCTCGCCAGGGGCACGGACCAAACGACCACCAGCGCGATGGCGAAGAAGGCGTAGATCACCACCCCGTAGACATTCAGGAAGACCGCCATGAAGACGGTCACCAGGAGGTGGGCCAGGGTGCCCCCGGTCAAGGCCGCTCGCCGGTTCCCGGGGTTGAGGAAGCGCCCGACCAGTTGGTAGGCCAGCAGGCCGGTCAGCGAGAGAACCGAGTTCACGCGCCCGAAGGCGAGTTCCCCACCGGTGTACATGAAGAGCAGCAGGAGGGTGATCCACGAGAACATCCCGTCCCGGACACCCAGGAAGAGGTGCGCCCACATGATTCGCCGCCAGAGGGGGTTGGGCCGCGCGGGCAGCCAGACCTCGCGCCAGCGGTAGTCGCGGTCACTTCCCCGGTCCCGGATCAGGCGGGAAACCAGCATGGTGGCGATGAAGTTGGCCAGGGTGAGCCCGAAGATCAGGCGATACCCCTGCACGCCGGAGATGGCGTCCAGCAACTGCCCCGAGGCCAGGGGGGCGACGGTGACCGCCACGGTGTTGAAGAAGCCGCTGATCCCGTAGAAGTAGTCGCGCCCCTCGTCGCCGGTGAGGTCATAGGTGAGCGTGTGCAGGGCCGCCCAATAGCACGCCATCCCCACCCCGTACAGTAAGCCGAGGGGCACCAGCCACCGGCCCGCCTGCTCCCCGGTCACCAGGAGCAGCAGGGTCAAGCCGGCGCAGAACCCCATCCCCACCGAAAGGCTCACGGAACTGCGGTAGCGCTTGGTGAACCAGGCGGCGGCCTGAAAGGCGATCATCGCCACAAAAAAGCCCACCAGGTTAAAGCGGGCCACCGCCGCGATGCTGTGGTTCGTCTTCCACAAAAAGGCGTTGACAAAGATGCCCGCCAGCCCCATCGCCAGGTTGAAGAGGAACTGCACCCACACCAGGATGCGGGCGGCCGGGGATAGCTTAGCCAAACCGAACGTTGTCCGTCCCTGCCTTCCGGCTGAACCGCCTAACTGAAAAGCCGGGCGAAAAAGCCCTTCTTCTTGCGCGCCCGACGGGAGGCCTGCGAAACGAGCTCAAAGCGCAGGTGTTGAATCTCCTGCTGGGTACGCATCAGGGCGGTCAACAGGCGGTCGCGGTCCTCCACCCGCTTCTCCTCGCTCCGCTCCAACTCGTTGGACAACCGTTCCAGCCCGTTCAGGAGTTCGGAATGCCGGTGCAGCGAGTCGCGGCCCCCAGCCGCCTCCACCTGCCTGGACGCCGGCGGCGGCGGCGCAACCTCGGCTTCGTCCCCGACCGCCGCCCCGGGCGCCGGTTCGGCCACGGATTCGGCGACGGCTACCTCGGCCACTGCCTCCACCGGCGGGGCCGCCTCAGGGAAAAGCTCTTCCCGGATCTTGTCGTTCGAAAACCCCCGGGCGCGCAGCTCCACAATCCGGCGCAGGCGTTCCACCGAGGCCTCCGAAATCTCCTGCAGGTTCCCGTCCCCCGAGGGCCGGGGGCCCTCCACCAGTCCGGCGAAGTCGGTCATCAGTTGGCGGAAGGTACGGGGAGGAATCTGCAGCCTCTCGCAGGCCTCCCCCAGCGGACACATCTTCGGCCCATCGGCCATCGTCCTCACCCCTCGTCCCGATCGTCTGCGACTTCGACAACCAGGCGTTTATTTCCTTCTGCCAAAAAAAGTGCCAGCATCGGCCGCAACGTCGATGCCAACACTATTTACGGGCGCCAAGGGCGCCGTCCGGAGGTGAATCGAAGATGCCAAACCAAGACCAACTGGTGGTTCCCGGCGCCGAAACCGCTGTCGAGCGGTTCAAGTACGAAGTCGCGCAGGACGTCGGCGTGATCCCGGCGGGTACCTCCGATCCCAACGCCTACACCCAGGCGCTGGACCGCCTCAAGTACGAGGCGGCGGCCGGCCTGGGCCTGCTCCCGCAAATCCAGCAAGTCGGCTGGGGCAACCTGAAGACCCGGGACACCGGCGCAATCGGCGGGCGAATCGGCGGCAAGATCGGCGGACAAATGGTCAAGCACCTGATTGCCCGGGCCGAGAGCGCGCTGGCCAGCGGCGTCGAACTGGGCCGCCCGCGTTAACTGGCCCGACGCCCGTTCAGCGCGTCGGCGGACGTGAGAACCTCTCCCCTGGAGAGGTTCTTCCTTTTCCGGCCTAACCGATGTGTTGGCCCCGGGCCGCCTCTTCCCCCGCGGGGTTGATCCGCCGCAGATTCTCCTCCAGGCGGCAGATGCGCGCGTTGGATTCCATCATCGCCCGCGCGTAACGGTGGTTGGACTGTTGCAACCGCGCGTTCTCCATTTCGAGCCTGGCGATCCGGGCGCGGCGGTCTTTCTCCAGGGCGGTGAGCAGGCTCATCAGCACCCTGCGGCTCGCCCGCAGCGTCCGGAGTTTTTCCTCCAGCCCCAGGATCTGCGTCTTCAACCGCGAGATCTCCGACTCGGACACCCTCGGTACCTCCTTGACGTAAAGCCTTGAGGTAGTATACCGAGGAGACTGGATCGATATTCCAAGGCCGGTGTGTCAGGCGCCGCCAGCGGCGCGCCGCAGTTGCTCAACCGCCCCCAGGGCAACTCTCTTCACCCCCGGCGCCGGGTGACCGAACCGCGGTCCGTGATAATCGGACCCTCCGGTCACGATCAGTCCCAGTTCCCGGCAGAGCGCCAGATAGCGCCGCTGCACGGCCTCGTCGTGATCGGGGTGGAAGACCTCCAGACCCTGCAGCCCGGCGGGCAGGAGTTCGTGGATCAAGGCGTCGCGACCAATCAAGCCGGGATGCGCCAGCACCGCGGCCCCGCCCGACCGGCGCACGAGCCGCACCGTCTCCGCCGGCGACAGCTTGAACCGGGGCACGTACCCGGGTCTTCCCACCTCCAGGTACTCGTCAAAGGCCTGCTGCAGGGAGTGCACCAGCCCCCTTTCCAGCAACGCCTGGGCGACGTGGGGCCGCCCCACCGAGCCGGCCCCGGCGATTTCCCGCACCCGTTCCCACGTTACGGGCAGCCCGACCGCCCGCAGCCGGCGGACCATCTCCTCTCCGCGCCCGCTCCGCGCGGCCTTGAGGTCCGCCAGCAACCGGGTGAACTCCGGGCGCCGCCGGTCCACGTAGTAACCCAGTACGTGGACCTCGGTGGCGCTGTCGGCGTTGCAGTTCAGTTCGACCCCGGGGACGACCTCGATCCCCAACCGCCTCCCGGCGGCAAGGCCCTCTTCCAGGCCGTCCACCGTGTCGTGGTCGCAAATCCCGACCGCCGCCAGCCCCGCCCGGGCCGCGGCCTCGACCACCTGGGCGGGAGTCAACTCCCCGTCCGAGGCGGTGGTGTGAACGTGAAGGTCGGCCCAGCCCCTGTCCTTGTTCAACCCAGCCTCATCCCTGCTCCGACGCCAGGTCCATGACCAGTTGGGCCAGCGTCCGGGTCGCCACGCCGGTGGCGCCCTTGGGCAGGTAGGGGATCTCCTCCACGCCCCAGGCGGTGCCGGCGATATCCAGGTGCGCCCAGGGGACATCGCCCACGAACTCCCCGATGATCAACCCCCCGGTGATGGTCCCCGCCGCCCTCCCGCCGACGTTCTTGAGGTCGGCGACCCTGCTCTCGTATTGCTTCTTGTACTCCTGATAGGCCGGCAGCTGCCACACCCGCTCGCCCGCCGCGGCGCCGGCGGCGATGACGCGTTCGGCCCAGGCCTGGTCGTTCGAGACCAGGCCGGTGCAGTAATGGCCCAGGGCCACGATGCAGGCCCCGGTCAGAGTGGCCACGTCGACCAGCCGCCCGGCCCCCCGGTCAACCGCGTAGGCCACCGCGTCGGCCAGGATCAGCCGCCCTTCGGCGTCGGTGTTGATTACCTCGACGGTCTTGCCGTTCATCGCCGTGATTACGTCGCCGGGGCGCTGGGCGTGCCCCCCCGGCATGTTCTCGGTAGCCGGCACGACCCCCAGGACGTTGTGTTTCACCCCGAGTTGGGCGATCGCCCCCATGGCGGCGATCACCGCCGCTCCCCCGGCCATGTCGAACTTCATCTCTTCCATGCCCTCGCCGGGTTTCAGGGAGATGCCGCCGGCGTCGAAGGTGAGGCCTTTGCCCACCAACCCGAGCCACTCGCCCTTCTCCCCGCCGCCCCGGTGGCGCATGACGATCAGCTTGGGCGGTTCGTTCGAACCCTTCGCCACCCCCAGCAGGGCTCCCATGCCCAGCTTCTCCATGTCCTGGCGCTCCAGCACCTCGCACTCGATACCGTGCTCCTTGGCCAGCTTGCCAGCCTCGGCGGCCAGGATGGACGGGGTCAGCTTGTTGCCCGGGCGGTTGGCCAGGTCGCGGGCGAAGTTGGTCGCATCGCTCAGGATCCGGCCCTCCCGCGCGCCCTCCAGGACAGCCTCCAGCTTGGCCTTGTCGTTCTCGGCGATGATGACCTCGCCCACCGCTTTATCGTCCGGTTTGTCTTTATAGGGCTCGAAACGGTAGAGTCCCAGGATCGCGCCTTCCACCGTCGCCCGGGCCGCCAGGCGCGGCGAAAGGCCCCCCACGCCCGCGCCGTGGACGACGCTGGAGATC
>JAJYMS010000123.1 GCA_021786825.1 Bacillota bacterium
CATCCTGCAGCTCGGCGCGAAGCTGTACGATTTCCCGCTTAGCGGCCACCTGCTTGCCGGTCCGCGCCGGCGTCTTGCCCGTGTGCTGCACGGCTCCGTGGATCCGCCGCATCAGCGGCTCCAGCATCGGTTGAAATTCCTCGTAACAACGCCCGCACCCCAGGCGCCCAGTGTGGGCGAAGTCCTCGTAGGTCAGTCCGCAATCGCGGCAGACGATCGTACCCGGCGAACCGGCGTCCGGCAGGCCCGTGAACTGGGTTGGATAGTTGAGCAAGCCCGCCAGAAGTTGGTGGATCGAGAAAGCCGGCCCCAAACCCTGCACATACCCTCCCTGTTGCTGGGCGCAGACCTCGCAGAGATGGGCCTCGGATTTCTCACCGTTAACAACCTTCGTCAAGTGGAAACTGGCCGGCCTCTGGCCACACTGTTGGCAGAGCATCGTCTTCCTCCCTCCCGGAGCGGCAGCAGTTCACATCCGTACCAGGGCCAATAGCATGGCCCGCATCAGATTGGCCCGCAGTTGGTCGCGGAGGGGCAACTCCACCGCCAGCACTTCGCGGTCTACGGCGGAGGCCATCATCTCCGCCTCCCGCTCCGTCACCTCCCCGCGCTGCAGCAGTCCCTTTACATAGTTCAGCGCCGTGCGTTGGTCAAGTTCTTCCCCGATCAGTTCCCGCACCAAATGGCGGATCTCACTCCCACCACCCCGCCGCTTGATGATCCTTATGTAGCCGCCACCGCCGCGCCGGCTCTCCACCAGATAGCCTGCCTCGGGGTTGAAGCGGGTCACCAGGACGTAGTTGATCTGCGATGGAGCACACCCGAAGTGTTCGGCCAGTTCGCTGCGCTTGATCTCGATCACCCCATTTTCGGCCTGTTCCAGCATTCGCTTGAGGTGAGTGGTGATAAACTCGCAAAGGTTGGCCAAAGCCCGCACCTCCCGCCTTTGACTAACTTTGACCTTCCTGGCTCATTATATCACGCTGGTTGCCGTTTGATGCAACATCTGTCGGGGGACGGCAGGGGACGGAAACAGAGCGAAAAACGGCACCTGGAGCAAATACCAGGGGTCTTGCACCTTCACCGGCCCTCTCGCGGGTTGCCAGTTCCTATTTCAGCACCTGGAGTACCAGGCACTTGAGGTAACTCGTCTCTGCGGCCGCCAACAGCATCGGATGGTCCAGGGCCTGACCCCTGCGGTCCACCAGTCTCAGCCTGCGTCCCGCGTCGAAGGCCGCCTCCCGGAGGACGGCGGTAAACAGATCCTCCGACAGATGCTGGGAGCAGGAACAGGTGACCAGGTAGCCGCCGGGCCCGAGCAACTTCAGCGCCCGCAGGTTGATTTCCTTATACCCCCTCAGGGCACCTTCCAGGGACGCCCGGTTCTTTGCGAAGGCCGGGGGGTCCAGCACCACCAGCCCAAACCGCTCGCGGTGCTGGACCAGCTCTCGCAGCTCGTCGAAAGCGTTGCCCTCCTTGAAGAGACACCTGTCCGCCAAACCGTTGGCGAGTGCGTTATCCCGAGCTTGCTGCACGGCAACCCCCGAGCTGTCGACGGCCGACACCTGCAGGGCTCCCCCTGCGGCCGCGTTCAGGGCAAAACCGCCGGTGTGGCAGAAAGCGTCCAGGACGCGGACACCGGCCGCCAGGGGGCGGACCGCCCGGCGATTGTCGCGCTGGTCGAAGAAGTGGCCCGTTTTTTGTCCTTCGCGAACGTCTACCAGGAACCGCAGGCCATTCTCGACCATGGCCACCGGGCCGGGGACCTCGCCCCAAAGCACGCCGGTCTGCTGCTCAAGTCCTTCCAACTCCCTGACCGGAACGTCGTTGCGTTCGTAGATCCCACGCGGCTGCAACACCTCCCGGAGGATCGCCGCGATGACCGGTTTCCAGCGGTCGATTCCCAGCGCCAGGGTCTGGATGACGAGAACATCGGAGAACTTGTCGACGATCAGCGCCGGGAGCGAGTCGGCCTCGCCGAATACTACCCGGCAGCTGCTGGAGTCCTCCAGCAGCCGCCGGCGCCTCTCCCAGGCCGCCTCGATGCGCCGCTGGAAAAAGGCCTCGTCGACCGGTTCGTCTTCATACGTCAGCATCCGGACGGCGATCTGCGAAACCGGGTTGTAGTAACCCTTTCCGATCCACCTGCCGCGGTGGTCGACAACCGCCACGACGTCGCCAGGCTGGCACCCCGAGCCGGCACTGTCGATGTCGCTGCGGAAAATCCAGGGGTGCCCTTCCAGGACGCGCTTCTGCCGACCGTGTAATAACCTTATCACTCCCAGGCCAACCGCCCCCTACCGAAGTTCTCCCTCGTTAGTTATTGACCGGGACCGGGTAATCCTCCCTCGCCCGGCTGCCCGCCGTGCCGCGGGAGGTCGAAGTCAACGCGGCAGCCGCGGCTGAGGCACTCCTCGGCCACCATGCCGAGCAGGCGATTCAAGGAGACACTTCGGGCATAAACGGTGATCCAACCGTTCAACGGGTCGGTGACCAACCGGAGCAGGAATTCCCGGGGTAGAGCCTTGGCGTTCGTCATCCCGGCCGGGTCGGCCTGCAGTCGCCGCCGCAGGGCTTGGGCCTCTCCCACCAGGAGGGCATAGGCGTTCAGCGGTTCTCGCCGGTCCCAGGCGTCTTGCAACAGGCGTTTAAGGTCATCGGCAGCCAAGGGGAAAAAGGCTGCGTGGGAGGCAAATACCACCGCCTGCGACGACGGTGCAAACCATCCCAGGATGGACGCGGCCAAAGGCGGGAGTCCTTCACCCGCCGTCGCCCCCTGCCGCTTCAGACCCACTCTCGCTTCGGCCGCCTGGCCGGCAGGCCCCGGTAAAGGAATAAGCCAGAGACGCCGGGTGTCCAAAGACATTTCTGCGCCAGCTCCCCGTGGTAGAATATTGTTCGTCAGGAACATCCTACCAGTCGCGCCTTTCGGGGAGGGTTAAACCTTGTCGCCGGTGACCTGCTAAAAGCCGACAGGCCGGGGCCGGCTTGACACCCGGCGCGCGGGTGCGGTACGGTGAATTCATGGTCTATCGCCGCACCCAAGCGGTGCAGGAACGCCTACAGGCACGGGAGCTGGCCATCCTCGAAGCAGCGACGCGAATTTTCACCCGAGAGGGGTATCACGGGGCCACGGTGAAAGCCATTGCCCAGGAGGCGGGCGTGGCCACAGGCACCGTTTACCTCTACTTTCCCTCCAAGGAAGCCGTCTTTTCCGCCCTGATGGAACGGCTGCGGAGGATGGTACTGGAAGGAATCCTGTCGGCTCGCGCCGGGCAAAGCACCACTCTGTCGAAGCTGGCGGCTTCCATCCCCGCCGCGGTCCAGGTTTTCGCCCACCACCGCGACTTGGCGCGAACGGTGCTGATCCAGAGCGCCGGGGCCTCTCCCGCCTTCGAGGCACGTCTCGCGGAGATGCACGACCTCTTTGCGGGCTTCGTCAGCCAGGAGCTGGCGGAAGCCCAGGCTGCAGGGCAACTCCCCCCCATGGACCCGGTGGTCGCCGCCCGGGCCTGGGTCGGCACCTTCCACGAGGTAATCGTAACCTGGTTGCGATCGCCGGACCACGAAGGCGACCCGGATGCGGCTCAATCCCTGCTGCATACCATCCCCACCCTGGTCCGCTACAATCTGGCGGCGGTGGGAGCGCCGATTCAGGCCCCCCTGGACTGAACCGGCGCGCCCCCCGGTTGATCGGCGCCGGCCGGCGGTTTTATCTCCCAACGGGTGCATTTGCCGCCCCAGCGGGCGACGGTCCACCCGTCCACCTTAAACTCGACGACTTCGCAGCGGTTAGGACAATGGGTACATTCAAAACTACTGGTGCGGTGATCTTGGCGTGTCACGCCGAAACCGCGGAAGCGTGACGGCCGGCGCCCCTGGATTTCTTCCTCCGCCAGGATCGCCGCGCCGATTGCCCCCATCACCGCGAAGTCGTGGGGAACGACGACCTCCAGGTTCAGCGCCCGGGAAAGCGCCCTCCGAATCCCGACGTTGGCCGCCACTCCTCCCTGAAAGAGGACGGGCGGCTTGATGTCTTTCCCTTTGCCGACGTTACTGAGATAGTTGCGCACCAGTGCCTCGTTCAGACCCGCGATGATGTCCGCGAGGTTGTGACCCGCCTGCTGTTTATGAATCATGTCGGACTCGGCGAAAACTCCGCAGCGTCCGGCGATCCGGCAGGGGGATCGGGACTCGAGGGCCAGGGCCGCGAATTCCTCGATCGGCAGGTTTAGCCGCGCGGCTTGCTGGTCCAAAAAGGAGCCCGTCCCTGCCGCGCAGACCGAGTTCATCGCGAAATCCACCACGATCTCGTCCCGGAGAATGATGATCTTGGAGTCCTGCCCTCCGATCTCGACCACCGTCTGCACCTCTGAGTGGAGGTGAACCGCCGCCACGGCATGGGCGGTGATTTCGTTTTTGACCACATCGGCCCCCACGATCATGTCCGCCAGTTGGCGGCCGCTACCGGTTGCCCCCAGCCCAATCACGGTCAAATCGGGGTGCTTTCGTCGGATTTCTTCCAGTCCCCGCACGACCGTCGGGATCGGCTGGCCGCGTGTTCGCAGATAAAGAGCCTCCTGAACCTTGAGGCTCTCGTCAAGTACCACCAGATTAGTGCTCACCGACCCGATGTCGATGCCCACGTAGCCCTTCAGTGCCGCCACCTCCGTAGACCCAACGCCGACCCTGGGCCGGCTGCTTCTGCTTGCGCCGCTGAACGAGGTCGACGAAGGCCTCCAGGCGGGTCTGCAACCCCGCCTCGCCCGCCTGTTCATCCATGAAAAGGGAGAGGACCGGGATGCCTAGCTCGGACCCCAGCACCGGGAGGATGCTCCTGCCGACCAGTTCCGGCATACAGGTAAAGGGTGCCACCTGGATGAGCCCGTCATACCCCTGTCGAGCCCACTGGGCCCCGCGACCCAGGTTCTCCATCGCGTGACCGCCGATCTCGGTCCTCAGGTAGGGCAGCGCCTCCCGCCGGTAGTGCCGCCCGGGATCGAGCCCGAGCCTGCTCAGCAGCAAGTGGTGCAGAATCCAGTCCGACAGGTAAATGGTCCGCTTAACCTCCACGCCCATTTCCCCCAGTCGGCGTTCGAGGTGCTGGTTTACAAAGGGCTCGGTGACGAAGAAAATCTCCCCGATGATGCCGATTCTCAGCCTGCAGCGGGCCGGGTCCCGCAAGATCCGCTTGAACCGCCGGCGCACTTCGGCTCGCGCGGCCCGCAGGTCGCCGAGATCGTCGGCGCGGTCGATGCGTTCCAGGGCCCAGCGGTAGACGGCATCAGTCTCCCCCCGCTCCATCTCCCGCGGCCGTGCGCCACCAGCCAGTCTTTCGGCCTCGTCACAGGCCTGAAGTTTTCGGTAGGCAAAGTAGATGGCCCCGGCGATCTTCAGGCGGCCGTGCCCGTTGGCAAGGGTGTGCAGACCCAAGAAGAATTGGTCCCTGTCGCTATCCAGCGACTCCACGGTGATGCATTGAAACTGTTCGCCCAGGTCCCGCAAGATCTGGGCCTGCACCTGTCCGTAGTAACCGAATCGGCAAGGCCCCCGTCCGCCGGCCACAACGATGGTATCGGCCCCCCCCTCCAGCGCCTCGAGGAAGTTCCCCAGGTTAACCTTGAAGGGGAAGCAGGCAAACTCCGGGGAGTGAGCAATTCCCAGCGCCAGGGTTCGCTGGGAGATCGGCGGGGGCTCGATCACCTGAATTTCTAACCGTTTGAACAGGGCTCGCAAGCCGATGTTCAAGTTGCCCATCAGGGGATAGGTCACCTTCACGCTTTCGCCTCCTTTGCACCATGTCGATGAAGGCTTCCACCCGGGTCACGACACCCACCTCTCCGCTGTGTTCGTCCAGAACCAGGGACAGGAAGGGAACCTTCTTGTCCCTGGCGGCGCTGGCCACGAAGGGTTGCACCATCGCGTCTGAACCGCAGCCAAAAACGCTCAGAAAGATGATCCCGTCCACGTCCTGACGGTCGGAGAAGTGGAATCCGGAACCCAGGAGCTTGGTGCCGAAGGTCCAGAAGAGTTGCTTGGACAGCCGGGACTCCACCTGGGCGTGGATCTCGCGCGCGGGAACCATGTCCGAAAGAATCAGACGGGCTCCGCGGGCTTTCAACTGCCAAGCCAGATCCATACTTGCATGGCGGTCGCATACAATGTATGAGTGGCCCACCACGGCAAGGGTAAATCCCCGTACCGGGGGCGGTTCGCCCCTGCGCTTGGGGTCGGCCGCCGCAGCCATCGCCTGCGTGGGCCAGCAGCCCATTTCCACCAGGCGCTTGAAGGTCGCCTGGCGCCGCTCCGCGGCGGCCATGGCCGGGGCTACGGCCGAGGCAGGACTCCCTAGTGCTCGCGCCAATTGCCGAAGGGTACCCAGGATATCCCCGCCGCCGTAGAGGTCTATGACCGGCCGCAGGAGAGCCAGCCCGGGCAGGTTATGGGCAACCATGTCAGCCAACCCGATCAGCTTTGGACAAAGGTACTTCCGGGCCTCAAGGCTTCTGGCCTGGGGTAGGAAAACCAGGTCCACCCGGCCTGCCAGGTCCAACAGGTGGCCGTAGGCCAACTTTACCGGAAGGCAGGTTTCATCCAAGGCGTAACGGATCCCCTGGTCAAGAATGGCTTTAGTGGTGGGGCGACTGATTACTACCTCGTGGCCAAGGGCCTGAAAGAAGGCCTGCCAGTATGGGAATTCCGTGTAGTACAGAAACGCTCGCGGAAAACCGATGCGAACCGTTTCTCTCCCTCCCCGGCGTCACTGTGCCTATTAGTATGTCCTGGCGCAAACCGTTCAGGGTCAAAAAAAAGAACACCCCCAAGGGGTGTTCCCGTTGCGCCCAAGATCCCGCCGAGTGATCTATTCCCCGGCTTTTTCCTTCTGAGCAGCCTCGATCACGTGTTGGGCGAGGTGGGCGGGAACCTCTTCGTAGTGATCGACGGCCATGGAATAGGTCCCACGGCCCTGGGTGAGGGAACGAAGGTCGATAGCGTACTTGAACATCTCTCCCAGGGGCACCAGCGCCCTCACCACCTGGCTCCGACCCTGCGGCTCCATTCCGAGAATCTTTCCGCGCTTCTTGTTGAGGTCGCCGATCACGTCGCCCATGTACTGATCAGGTACGGTGACTTCCACCGCCGCGATGGGTTCTAACAAGACCGGCCGGGCCTCCATGAAGGCGCCCTTGAAGGCGAGGTGAGCAGCGATTTTGAAGGCCATTTCGGAGGAGTCGACCGGGTGGTAGGAGCCGTCGTATAGCGTGACCTTGACCCCGGTGACGGGGTAGCCGGCCACGACTCCTTCGCTCAGAATCTCCCGGACGCCCTTTTCGACGGCGGGTCGGTATTGCAACGGAACGGAACCGCCAAAGATCTTGTCAACGAACTCGAAATCCTTGCTGTCTTCCAGGGGCTCGAGTTCGAGCCAGACGTCGCCGAATTGACCCCGGCCGCCGGTTTGCTTCTTATGCCGCCCCTGCTTCTTGGCGCTGCTGCGGATCGTCTCGCGGTACGGGACCCGCGGCGTCTCAAGCGAGGTCTCCACGCCGAACTTGCGCTTCAGCCGGTCGCTTACGACGTCCAGATGGAGATCGCCCATGCCGGAGACGATCGTTTGGCTTGTGGCGCTGTTTCGCTCGGCCTTAAAGGTCGGATCCTCCTCCATCAGCCGGTGCAACCCGCTGGAGATCTTCTCCTCGTCGCCCTTGGCCTTGGGTGCGATCGCCATCGAATAAACGGGGGGGGGGAACTTGATCGGTTCGTATACGGCTGGGTTCGCCTCCTCGCAGAGGGTGTCCCCGGTCGCGGTCTCCTGTAGCTTGGCCACGGCCGCGATGTCCCCGGCCGCCACCACCGCCACAGGCTCCTGAACCTTCCCCTTGGGGGCGAAGAGTTGCCCAATCCGCTCGTCCCGGCCCTTGTTGGCGTTGTAGGCGTGGCTGTCCGACTTGAGGCTGCCGCTCATGACCTTGAACAGGGTCAACTTGCCCACGTACGGGTCCGCCATGGTCTTGAACACCAGCGCGGAGAAGGGCTGGTCATCGGCAGGTTTGCGGCTCACCGCCTCACCCGTGCGGGGATGGGTTCCCTGGGCGGGCCCGCGGTCGGCAGGTGAGGGCAGGTAAGCGGTAATGGCGTCGAGCAGGAGCGGCACCCCGATGTTCTTGAGGCCTGAGGCACAGACCACCGGGCTGACCTTGCCCGAAGCGATTCCCTGGGCTAACCCCCTGGCAACCTCAGCCTCGGTAAAGGGTTGCCCCTCTAGGTACTTCAGCGTCAATTCATCGTCCGCCTCCGCTGCCGCCTCAATCAGGCGGTCGCGCATCTCCTGCACCAAGTCGGCCAGGTCGGGCGGGACTTCAGTGACGTCGACCTTCTTTTGGGTTCCGCCGGCCGAGAGGTGGGCTTTCATCGCGATCAGGTCAACCGCGCCCTGAAAACCGGCTTGCGATCCTATCGGAACCTGCAGAGCGACAACGTGGTTGCCGAAGACCTCCCGCAATTCGTCCAGGGCCTTAAAGAAGTCGGCGTTCTCACGATCCATCTTATTGACGACCACCATCCGGGGCAAACTTTGCTCGTCGGCAAAGTGCCACGCCAGTTCCGTACCTACCTCAACGCCGGCGACCGCATCGACGAGAATCGCCACCGCGTCGGTCACCCGCAGCGCGCTCTTGACTTCCCCGACGAAGTCGAAGTAGCCGGGCGTGTCCAGGAGGTTGACCTTATGTCCTTTCCACTCCAGCGGTGCCACACCGATGTTGATGGAGACCTTGCGCTTGGTCTCCTCCGGATCGTAGTCCAGGGTGGTAGTGCCTTCGTCAACCCGCCCGAGCCGGTCGATTGCCCCCGCGTCAAAAAGCATGGCCTCAGCCAGTGATGTCTTACCGGCTCCGCCATGCGAACATAGCGCAATATTACGGATTCGGTCGGTAGGGTACTTTTTCATAAACTTCCTCCTTCAAAACCACACTGCCAGACCGCATCTAAGTCTATTCTCTAGAAAGTGTGAAAAACCTGCCCGTGGCCATTGGGTAATTTCCCTCCACAATCCCCTTTCCATGCTTCTCACGAGAGACTTTTCCACCCCCCGTTCGCTCCTAACCTGCGCCTTGCCGGGAGGTTTTGACCTGGGAATTGTGGAAGTATCTTTGTGAATCGAATAAGGAGGGTGAAGTAAGCCGTGCTCTTCAAGGATCTGAAGGTAATTGTCACCTCTGGCGCCACCCAGGAACCGCTGGACACCGTCCGTTTCCTTACTAATATCTCGCGCGGGAGCTTCGGCGCCATGATCGCCGACGAAGCGGTGATCCAGGGTGCGAAGGTCTATTACGTCCACGGGAAACACGCCGTGATCCCCCATTTCATTCATTCAATGAAAGATATTCAGGTCACCTCGGTGCTTGACCTGCTGCGGGAATTGGAACACCTCCTGTTGATGGAAGACGCCGACGTAGTTATTCACGCCATGGCGGTAAGCGATTTCCAGGTGGACATGATCCTGAACTACCAGGGACACGAGTTGAAGGGCGAGAAGATCAATGCCGGGCAAAGCCTCACCGTGCACCTCAAGCCTACCCCCAACATCATTCCGCGCATCAAGGCCTGGAAGAACAACGTCTTTCTGGTGGGCTTCGAGCTGGAGCCCGTCGAGGACGAGTCACAGTTGATCGACATCGGCCGCCGCTCAAACGCCAAGAACCACATGGACATGTGCGTGGTTCGCCGCCTGCACCGGATTAAGAAGGAGGACCACGAGGCGATCTTCGTCAACACCAGGGGTGAGGTCCATCGGCACAGCGGGCGGTCCATGATCGCGAAGAAGCTCGTCCGGGCCATCTACAACGAACTCCACCCCGAACTGGCCGCCGACGACTGAACGTCGGAGGTGTGGTGACCGTGCAGCTAACCCCCCGGAGCGAGGTGAAGGCTCGCATAGACCGCTTCCGCGGCGAACTGGAGGCCCTGCGCCTGGACGCGGCACTGATCGTCCAGCGGGCGGACCTCTTTTACCTATCGGGCACCGGCCAACAAGGGTACCTCTTTGTTCCCAGAGAGGGAGATCCCCTGCTCTTGATCAAAAAAAGCCTCCTGCGAGCCTCGACGGAGAGCCCCTTGGCGCAGGTGCTGCCCTTGCGAAACCCCTCGGGACTCCCGGAACTGCTCAAGGAATGTGGTCACGGGGGCATCAAGCGGTTGGGGATGGAACTGGACGTCGTGCCGACCGCCCAGTACTTCCGCTACCAAAAGATTTTCGGCTCCGTCCAGATTGAGGACGTGTCGCCCGCTCTCCGCCGGCTGAGGATGGTCAAGTCGCCCTACGAGGTCTCCTTGATGCGTGCGGCCGCCTTGGTGGCGGAGAAGGTGTACAAGGCCGCCCTGGCCAACCTGCGGCCTGAAATGACCGAGGTGGAACTGGCCGCCGCGCTGGAGCATGAGGCCCGGTTGAACGGTCATCAGGGCTACGTTCGCGTCCGCGCCTTCAACCAGGAACTTGGTTTCGGAAATATCATGGCCGGGGCCGGCGCCAGCGTACCCAGCTACTTCGACGGGGCTACCGGCGGCAGCGGCCTCAACCCTTCCATGCCCATCGGTGCCGGGGTGAAGCCGATTCGGCGAGGCGAGCCGGTCATCCTCGACACCACGGTGGTCGTCGAGGGTTACATCATTGATCAGACCCGGGTGGTATCCCTGGGGAGCCCCGCGGCGCACTTGCGGGAGGCCCACGACGTCGCCCTCCGGATTCAACGAAAGATCGCGGTCGAGGCGCGCCCCGGTGTCGGGTGTGAGGACTTGTACCTCCTCGCCCTGGAAGAAGCGAATAGCGCAGGGCTCAAGGACAATTTTATGGGGTACGGTCCTGACCAGGCGGGCTTCGTCGGTCACGGGGTCGGCCTGGAACTGGATGAATGGCCGGTGTTGGCCCGTGGTTTCAAGCAACCACTGGTGGCGGGGATGACGCTGGCAGTTGAGCCTAAGTTCGTCTTTCCGGGGGAAGGGGCGGTCGGTATCGAGGACACCTTTCTGGTCACCGATCAAGGCCTGGAGGCCATCAGTCTTCCGCCGCTGGAAATCGCCACGATCGGTTGACCCGACAGGCACCCCCCAAAAAAAGAAGACCCCCGGTGACCGGGGGTCTATTCATTGGCTCCTGCGCAAGAGCAACGGCACCCTGTTGGGTGACTAGGACTTCCGGGAGGAAGCCTTCTTCGTAGTGGCCTTCTTCGTCGTGGTCTTCTTGGCCGTCGACTTCTTGGCCGTAGTTTTCTTCGCCGCAGTCGTCGCCTTCTTGGCAGCGGGCATTGGTTTCGCCTCCTTCCGTCATAGGGCTGATCGGGATATAACCTGCCGGCCAGAGCCGGTCAGCCTGGTCATAGGCTATTACAGTGGTTCTAAGTTCGACGCAATGTGACACAGTTCCTGCTTTTTTGCCATAAATGACCATGCTATTGCAAGAAATTTTTTTGACGTCGGCAAACAGTCACCTTCCACGCGCATTAGCTGCGTCGCGGCACTTCTCGGCTGAGCAGAAAGCCCGCGAACAATACGGCCAATCCCAGCATTTCGCCCAGGTAAAGAAACTCGGGTCTTCCCATGCGAGCGGCCCCGCCGGCACCGGAAATGATCAGCGTGCCGAGGGCGATGAGCAGGTTGAAGTGGTGCCGGGTCTTCCACCAGGAGTAGGCGGCGCCACCAAACAAGGCCAGGCTGCCAGGGATCGTGAGCAGCATGGCGAGAAGTCGTACCGTGTTGGGCATCGCCTGGCCCGCGACCACCCGGCCACCTGCGAGGGCCGCCGTGTTAACTCCCTCACTGGCTGCGACCGCCGCCATGGCGACGGTGGCTGCTCCCATCACGAGGATGAAGACATGCCCGACACGCCTGCCGCCGATCAGGTAGACCGTTCCCCCCCCCATGAACCCGACCAGCGCCGCGGCGCTGATGTAGTAAAGCGTATAAAGGGAGGGACTCCAGGCTCCCCGGAACGCCGCCAGGAATTCCGCGAAGGCCGCGAAGGTGTAAAGGAGCAGCGAAACCGTCCACCAGAATTGGTATGCACGTCGGCGGCGAAGATACTGCCTGCTGACCTCAATGGCGAAAACCAGGCTGATCACCGACGCTATCAGGGGCAGGAGCCAGCTTCCCATGACGAAAACCCCCTTGCTCAAGTTTTTCCCACGACCTCGTGGCAAGGACCAGGAGGGCAACCAGGATGAGCATTCCTCCCACGCCTTGCACCGGGCTGATCCGCTCGTGCACCACAACGGCGGCCGACAGGCCACCGACGAGCGGCTCCAGGGCAAGGGCGAGGGTGGCATCGATGGCCGAGGCGTACCGGAGCCCGGAAAAGTAAAGACCGAAGGGAATCACGGTCCCCACACTGGCGATGAACAGGTAAGCGGGCCATTGCCAAGGACTGCTCACCGCCGCCGACAGCCCACGCCCCCCGGTGCTGGCAATCCAAAACACAGCGCCGAAACCAAAGGCATAAAGCAGCATCGTCACCGGTGGAAGTCGGTGGATACGAAGTCCGGCCCAGATAGTGTAGAAGGCGAGGAAGCCGGCGGAGGCCAATCCGCTCAGCAGGCTGGTCGTGTCCACCTGAAGGTTGAGACCCAAACCGAAGAGCAACAGGAAGGCGCCCGGCACCACCAGGGCCAGGGTGGCCAAATGGCGGCCCCGAGGAGCCCGGCGGCCGATTACCAGCTCGTACCCCGCGACCAAAAAAGGAGCGAGATCCTGCAAGAAGATCGCCACCGCCACATTGGCATGGCTAATCGTCACAAAGTAAGTGTATTGCACCATCGCCATCCCTGCCACCCCAAGGACCGCGGAGTGCAAGAGGTCAGCGCGGCTGATCCGCAGCAATTGGGGACGCACCGCCCCCAACACGACCAACAGCATGATGAACGATAGCGAGAGACGCACCGATACCAACGTCGCAGGCGGTACGTGACCTCGGACAAACAGCACCTTGGCGGCGGTAGCCGACATCCCCCACGTGGCCGCGGCCGCCGCGACGAGAACCAGCCCCTTAAGATGCATACATGCTAAGCCTCACTTGTGTCGCAGCCCCTCGCACCGATACAGAACCTTCGCCGCCCGGGGGGCAATACCTTCTCTGATCCGCTATCCGCAGTGACCCAGAAGACAAGCAAAAAGGAAGGCTCCCGGGCCGAGGAACGGCCTGGGAGTCCCGGTAAGATTAATCCTGGCAACGACCTACTCTCCCGGGCAGTTACCCGCCAAGTACCATCAGCGCAGGAGGGCTTAACTTCCGTGTTCGGAATGGGAACGGGTGTGACCCCTCCGCCATGGTCACCAGGAATCCATATAGGGGTATTGGGTTTTGGGGAAGCACCCTGAAAACTGAACAGTGGAGAGACGCGCAGGTAAAAGCGAGCAGGTCAAGCCCTCGGCCGATTAGTACCAGTTAGCTGAAACCCTCGCGGGTCTTACACCCCTGGCCTATCAACGTTGTAATCTGCAACGGGCCTTAC